>JALZJP010000036.1 GCA_030859715.1 Chloroflexota bacterium | reverse complement strand
GGGGCATGCCGGGCCATGGCGCGGGCCAACTTGTCGAACCGTTGATCGTCCACGAGGGTTCTCCTCTCCGGGCGGATGACGGTGCCGCCGCTCACGTGCCTACGCCCAGGCCGCGACAACCTCGACGAGGGTGGTCGCGAACGCGCCGTCCGCCAGGTAGGAGACGACCCAGACCGGCCGCTCCTGGTTCACCTCGCCCAGCACATAGCCGCCATTCTCGCAGCCGTAGTTGAGACGGTCGCCGGCGAAGGCGGCGGTAGCGCCGGTGAGCAGGGTGCAGCGCTCGCCGTTGGCCAGCTCCAGGGCCCAGGGCAAGTCCCAGTGCTCGGGGTCCGCTTCCTCCGGCACGGCGGCCGGCATCGGCCCGGCTGGTGGGCCCGGCATGTCAACTCCCGGACCCGGTCTGACTGGCGGGCCGGACCCGGCTGCCGGGCCGGGTCCAGCCGGCCCTGGCATGGCGGCGGCCATCGGGTCATCGACGTCCTTCTCCCGCGACAGCGGCTCGGTGAGGGTGAAGCGCACGATCTCGGTCGAGAACGGCGAGTCGACGCAGACCAGGTCGCCCAGCTCGTCCGGGATCATGAACGGATCGGCGAAGCAGGGGTCGTAGATGGCGCTGCTGTCGCCGCCGATGCAATCCCAGGCGTCGGGCCGGCCGGGGATCGAAAGCGACTCATGGGCGCAGACGCCGCTATCCTCGGAAACGACGCTCAGCTCGGGGTTGAGGCCATCGAGGCCGTACGGCAGCAAATGCCGGACATCGGTCCGCACTAGGCCGGTTGTGGCCGAATCGGCCGCCGGCGTGGCCTCTTGGGCGATGCCGGCGATCGGTCCGGCGAGGACGATCGTGAGCATGGCCGCGAGCGCTATGAACAACGGGCGAGGCATCGTGTATCCCTCCTACCACACGGTCAGCGGTCCGCGCCGCTCCCAGTCATCGAATCGTCCTGCATACTACTACGAAACCGTCGCCAGGTGACCTTGTGGCCTTGCCATTGGGCAGGTCGCCAGACACAATAGACCCATCCAGCGGAATATCCAGACGCCCGCGGCGGCGGATGGCAGCGATCGCCGGCCAGACCGGGTGCGGACGAGCCCGTGGGCCGCGGCGATCATCACGGTGAGGTGCGCAAACGAATGGCTCGACTCGAAGACCTGACATCGGGGGCGCTCGTTGGTGGGATCAAGGTGGGCCACCTGGTGACGGTTGTCGATGCCACCTGGCTTGGCTCCGACGCGGTCGAGATCGTCCACCGCGATCAAAGCAACCAGGTCGACACCGCGCTCCTCTTCCGCGAGAACGAGCCCACGCTCGAGATCGAGGCGTCTGGCCACGTCTGGAGCTTTGCCGCCCCCGGCGGTCCGTTACGGCTCGTCTCGGAGGCGCAACGGATCAACCTGGCGTACCTGTTCGATCCGTTGCTCGCGGTCCACAGCTCGGACGTCGACCCCCTGCCGCACCAGATCACCGCCGTCTATGAGGAGATGCTGCCGCGGCAGCCCCTGCGCTTCCTGCTGGCGGACGACCCCGGCGCCGGGAAAACGATCATGACCGGCCTCTTTATCAAAGAGTTGCGCTTGCGGGGCGACTTGCGGCGCTGTCTTGTCGTCTGTCCCGGCAGCCTGGTCGAGCAGTGGCAGGAGGAGTTGGACCAGAAGTTCGATCTCCCCTTCGACATCTTCACCACCGATCAGGCCGAAGCCTCGCGCACCGGTAACTGGTTCGCCGAGCACGACCTCGTCCTCTGCCGGCTCGACCAGCTCAGCCGCAACGAGGACCTGCAAGCGCGGCTCAAGCAAACCGACTGGGATCTGATCGTCTGCGACGAAGCCCACAAAATGGCCGCCTCCTATTTCGGCGATGAGGTCACCTACACCAAGCGCTACCACCTGGGCCGGCTGCTGGGCGAAATCACCCGCCATTTCCTCTTGCTGAGCGCCACCCCGCACAACGGCAAAGAAGCCGATTTCCAACTCTTCATGGGGCTCCTGGACGGCGATCGCTTCGAGGGCAAGTATCGCCAGGGCACCCATACCGCCAAGACCGACGACCTGATGCGCCGCCTGGTCAAAGAACAGCTTGTCACCCTGGACGGTAAGCCGCTCTTCCCCGAGCGCCGGGCCTACACCGTCTCCTACAAGCTTTCGGACATCGAGGCCCAACTGTATGAGCGGGTGACCAACTACGTGCGCGACGAGTTCGGGCGGGCCGATGCCCTGGCCGGTGATGGGCGGAAGGGAACCATCGGCTTCGCGCTGACCGTGCTCCAACGGCGGCTGGCGTCGTCGCCGGAAGCGATTTACCAGTCGCTCAAGCGCCGCCGCGAACGGCTCGAAACCCGGCTCCGGGAAGAGCGTCTCCTCAAGCGAGGGGCCGATAGCCTCGCCGATGCGATCGCCCTCTCCGACCCTGAGCTGGATGACCTCGACGATGGGCTGGGTGACGACCTCGAAGAGACCGAGCAAACCCTGGTCGATCAGGCGACCGCGGCCCGCTCGATCCGGGAGTTGGAGATCGAGGTCGAAACGCTCAAACCGCTGGAGCGGCTCGCGCTGGAGGTGCGCCAGAGCGGGCAGGACAAGAAGTGGGAGCAACTTTCCCAAATCATTGACGATCGCATTAGCGAGCTCGAGCCGGACGCCACCCGGCGCAAACTGATCATTTTCACCGAGCAGCGCGACACCCTCCGATACCTGGAGGACCGAATCAAACAATTGCTCGGCCGGCCCGACGCGGTGGTGACCATTACCGGCGGCATGGGCCGCGAGGAGCGGCGCAACGCCCAGGCTCGCTTCACCCACGATAAGGACGTCGAGATTTTGCTTGCCACCGATGCCGCCGGGGAAGGGATCAACCTGCAGCGAGCACACCTGATGGTCAACTACGACCTGCCCTGGAACCCGAACCGCCTGGAGCAGCGGTTTGGCCGTATCCATCGCATCGGCCAGACCGAGGTCTGTCATCTCTGGAACCTGGTGGCCTCGGAAACGCGCGAGGGCGCCGTCTACGAGACACTGCTGAAGAAGCTGGAGGCGGAACGCGAGGCGCTCGATGGCCGCGTCTTCGATGTGCTGGGCGAGCTGACCTTTGGCGACCGGCAAAGCCTGCGCGAGCTGATGATCGAGGCGATCCGCTACGGCGACGATCCCGCGGTCCGGGCCAAGCTCAATGAGCGGATCGAAGGCGCCCTCGACCGTGAGCATCTCAACGCGCTGCTCGAGCAGCGGGCCCTGTACCAGAGCGAGCTGAACACCAGCCGGGTGCGCCAGATCGCCGAGCAAATGGCCCGCGCCGATGCCCGCCGGCTGCAGCCCCATTTCATCTCCGCCTTCTTCCGTGAGGCGTTCTCCCTGCTCGGCGGCGCCATCCGGGAGCGGGAGCCAAACCGGTACGAGATCACGCGGGTGCCCGGCGTCCTCCGCCAGCGCGACCGGCTCATCGGGCGGGGCGCCCCCTTGCAGGAGCGCTACGAGCGGATCACCTTCGAGCGGACGCTGCGCCAGGTCGCGAGCAGGCCGCCAGCCACCTTCATCACGCCTGGCCACCCGCTGCTCGATGTCACCATCGACGTCATCCTGGAGCGGTACAGCGGCCTCCTCAAACAGGGCGGGGTCCTGGTCGATCCGGCGGACGACGGCGAAGCGATCCGGGTGCTCTTTTACCTCGATCACAAGGTCTTCGATGGCCGGACCGATGCCCACGGCAACAAGCGGGTGATCTCCCGGCAGATGCAATTTGTCGAGATCAACGAGACGGCCGAGGTCCACAATGCCGGCCCGGCGCCCTATCTCGACTATCAACCGCTGACCGTGGATCAGCGGGCGGCGCTGGGCGATCACCTCCGGGCGGACTGGCTGACCACCGGTCTGGAGGAGCGCGTCACCGGCTATGCCACCGCCCACCTGGCCCAACCGCATGTGCGGGAGGTGAAGGAGCGCAAGCTGCTCCTCATCCAGAAGACGCGGGAGGCGGTCCACGACCGGCTGAAGAAGGAGATCATGTACCTCGATCGCCGGGCCGCCGCCCTGCGGCTGCGGGAAGAAGCCGGCAAGACGCCGAAGCTGAACTCGGCCAAAATGGAGGAACGGGCCGAAAACCTGCGTGGCCGCCTGCGGCAGCGAATGGACGAGCTGGACCGCGAATCGGTCATCACCACCCAGAAGCCGGTCGTCACCGGCGGCCTGATCGTGGTCCCGCGCGGGCTGCTGGACCGGCTGACCGGCGCCCGGACCGAAACCGCCGACCGCTTCGCCCGTGAGACGGCGCGGGTCGAGGGCATCGCGATGGACGCGGTGATGATGCGGGAGCGAGCCCTGGGGTACGAGCCGCTCGACGTCAGCCGGGAGCGCCGGGGCTACGACATCGAGTCGCGGGTGCCGGGGGAGCTGGGCCAGCTCCGCTTCATCGAGGTCAAAGGCCGGATCAAAGGCGCCACCACCGTCACCGTCACCAAGAACGAGATCCTGACCGCGCTCAACAAGCCGGAGCACTTCATCCTGGCCCTGGTCGAGGTCGACGGCGACCAGGGCACCGTCACCTACCTGCGGCAACCGTTCGTCAACGAGCCGGACTTCACCGCCGCTTCAGTAAACTACGAGCTGAAGAAGCTGCTCGCGTACGCGGTGGAGGGATCGTGAGCTATTCAACCGTCCCGGAACCGCTCGCTGAGCTGATCGACCGGCTCGATGCCCGGCTCTTGGGGGTTGAAGCATTGGAGCTGGAGTTTAAGCTGGCATCCGGCGGGCTGCCCCGAAACGTCTGGGACACGGTGAGCGCGTTTGCCAACACGAGTGGCGGCTGGATCATTCTGGGGGTCAATGACCAGGTCGAGCCGATGGCGATCGTGGGGGTGCCGCGGGCGGCCGACATCCTGCATGATTTCGTCACCCAGCTTCGCAACCGCAACAAGATCAGCATGGAGCCGTGCGGTCCCAACGACACCGGGATCGAGCTGGTCGATGGGAACGAGCTGGTGGTCATCCGCGTCAACCCCGCGTCCTATAGCGCGCGCCCGGTCTTCATCAACGGCAACGCCTACGGCGGGACCTTCGTCCGCCGGCATTCGAGTGACCAGCGCTGCACCGAAACAGAAATCGACCAGATGAAGCGTGACGCCGGCACACCCGCCGCCGACGCCGCCGTGTTGCGGAACTACGGCTGGCAAGACATCGACCCGGTGACGTTCTCACGCTATCGCCAGCGGTTCAACGTGGCGAATCCGGGAGCCGTCGAAGCGGGGATGGCCGACCAGGAGTTCCTGGAGGCCATGAACGGGCACCGGCGTGACCGCCATACCGGGGATGAGGGATTGACGGTGGCCGGCCTCCTCATGTTCGGCAAGGACCGGTCGATCAGGGAGTGGCGATCCCGGCAGATGTTCGACTTCCGGCTGCTCGCGGGCGACCTTGAAAACGGCGCCGACTGGGATGACCGGTTTCTCTGGGAAGGGAATTTACTCGGGGCCTTCGAGCAGTTGCTGCCCCGCCTCACCGATCGCCTGCCGGTGCCATTTCGGTTGGACGGGCCGGTCCGGGTGAGCGAAACCCCGGTCCATCGCGCCCTCCGCGAGGCCCTGGTGAACCTGCTCGTCCACGCCGACTACCGGGAAACCCGAAGCTCGCTCATCTTCCGCACCGCCGATCGCATCCTGTTCCAGAATCCCGGCAACTCCCGCTCGCTGGCGGTTGGGCAACGCGCCGGCCGCGATGCGGAGCCGCGCAACCCGGACCTGGTGTTGATGTTCCGGCGTATCAACCTGGCGGAGGAAGCCGGGACCGGCGTCTGGACGATTCTGCAAACCTGGCGAGAGCTCGGCTATCAGGCGCCGACAATTGATGCGGGCATGGCACGATACGAGTTCACGCTCGAGCTCAAGTTCCTGCACCTCCTTTCCGTGGACGACCGCCAGTGGTTGCATGAGCTCGACCCCGAGCTTGCCGAACCCGAGCAGGCCGCGTTGCTGCTCGCCCGGGATGAGGCGGGGGTCGATAACGTCACCTTACGGAGCCTCACCAGGCAACACCCGGCTGACACGACCAAGACGCTGGGCGCCCTCCGCGATCGGGGCTTGCTGGAAATGATCGGATCCGGCCGAACCGCGCGATACGTGCTTGGCCCGAAGAGCCGTCCCGAACCCGTGGCTGTGGATATTGAGCTTTTAGGTTCAGACTTAGAACCTAAAAGCTCGGGCGTTGAGCCTATAAGCTCTGCCGCTAATCATGGAAGCTCAGAGGTCCAATCCGGAAGTTCGGGTGCCGAAGCTTCTATGGTTAGCGTGGGAACTTCCTCACTAACACCCGGAGGTTCCTCACTTGAGCCGGAAGCTTCCTCACGAATGCCCGGAGGTTCCCTGGTTGATGCGGACGACCAATGGGAAGCGCTTATGCTTCTCTCCCATGACGCTCGCACCCGCCGCCGACTTCCACGTTCGACGCTTCAGGAGACGATTCTGACCCTTTGCACCGCAACTCCGCTCTCAGTTCAAGACTTGGCACGCCTCATGGAGCGCAGACCAGCCTACATTGGGTATAGGCTCGTCGCTCCCCTGGTGTCGACCGGGCGGTTGGCACGACTCTATCCAGACCAGCCGAACCACCCAGGCCAAAAATACGTCACACCTTCTACCGTGCAAGGCACGAGCGACACCAACGAAGGAGACGACCGCTAAATGCCAACCAAGCTGATCGAGGTGGCGCTGCCGCTCGATGCCATCAACGCGGCGGCGGCGCGGGAGAAGAGCATCCGCCACGGTCACCCCAGCACCCTCCACCTCTGGTGGGCGCGGCGCCCCCTGGCCGCCTGCCGCGCCGTCCTCTTCGCCTCCCTGGTGGACGACCCCGGCGCCGACCCCACGCTTTCCGCCGAGGAGGTCGTCGCCAAGCGGGACGAGCTGTTCGCCCTGATCGAGGACCTGGTGAAGTGGGAGAACTCCAACAACCCGGCGGTGCTGGCCCGCGCCCGGGCCGCGATCCTGGCCTCGACCGGCGGCCACCCGCCGCCGGTGCTGGACCCCTTCTGCGGCGGCGGCTCGATCCCGTTGGAGGCGCAGCGGCTCGGCCTGGAAGCCCACGGCTCCGACCTCAACCCGGTGGCGGTCCTGATCACCAAGGCCCTGATCGAGATCCCGCCCAAATTCGCCGGCCAGGCCCCGATCAACCCCACCGACCGGGCGAAGATCGGCAGTGGCTCGAACTGGCCGGGCGCCACCGGCCTCGCCGCCGACGTCCGCCACTACGGCGCCTGGATGCGGGACGAAGCCCACAAACGGATCGGCCACCTTTACCCCAAGGCCACGCTCCCCCCGGAGCGGGGCGGCGGCGAAGCCACCGTCATCGCCTGGCTCTGGGCGCGGACCGTCAAATGCCCCAACCCGGCGTGTGGCGCGGAGATGCCGCTGGTCAGCTCCTTCTGGCTCTCCACCAAGGCCACCAAGAAGGCGTGGGTGGAGCCGGTCGTTGACCAGAACGCGAAGACAGTCAGTTTTCGGATCGAGACCGGAGCAGGACCCGCCCCAGACCCGCCGAAGCTTGGGCGCGGAGGACGCTTTCGGTGCCTCGTATGCAATCAATCGGCGAGCGAGGACCATATCAAAGCCGAAGGTCAGGAGCATCGAATCGGTGCTCAATTGATGGCTGTTGTGGCTGAGGGAAACCGAGAGCGTGTATACCTTGCCCCATCTGATGACCAGGTGGGTAGTGCCAACCATGTGCAACCACCAGAGTGGCTTCCATCCGGTAACATGCCAAACAACCCCCGATGGTTCTCGCCGCCCGCATATGGCATGACCTCCTATGCCGACCTCTTCACACCGCGCCAGCTCGTCGCCCTGACCACCTTCAGCGACCTGGTCGGCGAGGCGCGGCAGCGCGCCCGGCAGGATGCGCTGGCCGCCGGCCGCCCCGCTGACGGCCTGCCCCTCAACGACGGCGGCACCGGCGCCACCGCCTACGCCGATGCGGTGGCGACGTACTTGGCATTCGCTTTGTCAAAGATGGCTGACCGAGGCTCTACCATCTGTACTTGGTTCACCGAGAGAGATTCAACGCGAAACACGTTTGCTCGCCAAGCGATCCCGATGACCTGGGATTTCGCGGAGCTCAACACGTTGCTTCGCGGCACGGGTAGCTTTCTGGGTGCTATCGAATGGACCGCTGAAAGCCTCGATGGGACTCCCAAGTTCAACGTGACCGCTGGTATCGCGAGACAAGCTGATGCTGTTCACGCGAAGCCAACGAGGGCCGCGATATATTCGACCGACCCTCCCTATTACGACAACGTTGGTTACGCCGACCTAAGCGACTTTTTTTATGTATGGCTACGACACTCGCTGATGGATACTTATCCCAACCTCTTTTCAACGCTATTGACTCCAAAATCCGAGGAGCTTGTTGCCACTCCGTATCGATTCAAGGGTGGTAAGGCAGAAGCGCAACGGTTCTTTGAAAGTGGCGTGGAAACGAGCTTTTCTACAATGCGCACATGTCAAGACCCCGACTATCCATTGACCGTATACTACGCTTTCAAGCAATCGGAACAGGAAGTCACGGATAGCGGGGGGCTGATCACTGCATCGACTGGCTGGGAGACGATGCTCGAAGGACTCATCCAAGCCGGATTTGGAATCACCGCAACCTGGCCGATGCGCACGGAACTTTCGAACCGCATGATTGGTCGCGGCACCAACGCCCTAGCCTCCTCGATCGTCCTGGCCTGTCGAATCCGGCCCGAACACGCGGCTACCACCACCCGCGGCGAGTTCCTGCGGGAGCTGCGGCGCAAGCTGCCGGGGAGCTTGCGGACGATGCAGCAGGCCAGCATTGCGCCGGTTGATCTGGCGCAGGCGGCGATTGGGCCGGGGATGGCGATCTACTCCGCCTACGCGGCGGTGCTGGAGCCGGGCGGGGAGCGGCTGCGGGTGCGCACCGCGTTGCAGCTCATCAACCAGGTCCGCGACGAAGCCCTCTCCGAGCAGGACAGCGAGTATGACCGCGAGACGGGCTGGGCCATCGACTGGTTTTCACAATACGGGATGGCCGAGGCCGAGTACGGCGTGGCCGAGACCCTGGCCAATGCCCGCGCCGTCTCGGTCGAGGGCCTGCGCCAGGCCGGCATCATCCGCTCCGGCCGGGGCCGGGTCCGCCTCATCCCCCGCGCCGAGCTGCCGGCCGATTGGAACCCCGCCTCCGATGCCCGGCTCACCGATTGGGAGGTCGCCCAGCACCTGATCCGGGCCCTGGAAACGGGCGGCCGCGAGGCGGCCGGCACCCTCCGCCACCAGGCCGGCGGCCGGGCCGATGTCGCCAAGGACCTCGCCTACCGCCTTTACACCATCTGCGAGCGCAAAGGCTGGTCGCAAGAGGCGCTCTCCTACAACGGCCTCGTCGTCGACTGGCCGGAGCTGGTCCGCATCGCCGTCCCGGCCGCCGGGGCGCGGGTCGAGCAGCAACGGTTCGGCAGCGACGGGGGATGATGGGCGTGGTAGCTACCCCGGCGAAGCTCGGGAATAAATGGCCCAGAGGGCGCCCCGAGCTGAAAACACAAACCCGGCTGAAGCCGGCTGAGAGGACGAATTTGGCTCCATTACTGAAAAAATCAACTTCTCCAGACCAATGTGAGCGCCCTTCAGGGCGGTTTGTGTCTTCAGCTCGGGGATTTATTCCCGAGCTTCGCCGCCCACACGGAGACCCCGCACCGACCGCATAAGCAACCGAAAGCCCCACGGGATTAGGGGTTGGGGGGCCGTCCGAGAGGCAGAAAAGGAGCACCACCAATGGCCGCCAGCAATCGTGATCGCGTCAACAAGGGGATGGACCTGCTCAAAGCGGGGCTCTCGCCGCCGGTCGAGCAGATGATGCGGGGCCGGTATGGCGAGCGCTGGTGGGAGCAATACAAGACGGCGTACCCGATGGTCCGCGCCACCGAGCCGGAGGAGCTAGACGTCCAGGGCCTGCTGCACCTGATGCGCAACGGCTGGCGCGAGGTCTTCGGCGTCACCCTGGGCGCGATGGAGCGAAACCTGGTCCATGAGCTGATCGAGGCCCGCAACCTCTGGGCCCACCAGCAGCCGTTCAGCACCGACGATACCGAGCGCGCCCTCGATAGCATGGCCCGGCTGTTGCGGGCCGTCTCCGCCGGCGAGCAGGCGGACGAGATCGAGCGGGAGCGGCAGATCGTCCGCCGCACCCAGTTCGCCGAGTTCGCCCGGACCGAGACCCGCAAGAAAACGACGACCGCCGTCGCCACCCAAGCCACCGGCGGCCTCCGCCCCTGGCGCGAGGTCATCACGCCGCATCGCGATGTCCAGCGCGGCAATTTCCAGCAAGCGGAGTTCGCCGCCGATCTGGCCCAGGTGGCCCGCGGTGAGGGCACGCCCGAATACGCCGACCCGGTCGAGTTCTTCCGCCGCACCTATCTGACCGACGGCCTCAGCTCGCTGCTCAAGAACGCGCTGTTGCGGCTGGCCGGCCAGGGCGGCGACCCGGTGGTGGAGCTGCAAACCAACTTCGGCGGCGGCAAGACCCACTCGATGCTGGCCCTGTTCCACCTCTCCCACGACATCGACTTCACGAAGCTGCGCGATTTCGAGCCGATTCTGGCCGAGCTGCGGGCCGCCAGCGTGGAGGACATCCCCCTGCCGAACCGGGCCGTCCTCGTCGGCACCGCGCTCAGCGCGGGCCAGGTCCGGCGCAAAGACGACGGCACCGAGATCCACACCCTCTGGGGCGAGCTAGCCTGGCAGCTTGGCCGCCGCAAAGGCTACGGGCTGATCGCGGAATCGGATCGGAGCGGGCTCAATCCAGGGTCGGAGCTGCTGGCCGAGCTATTCCGCCAGCACGGGCCGGCGCTGATCCTGATCGACGAATGGGTCGCTTTTGTCCGCCAGCTCTACCTCCAGGAGGGGATGGCGGCGGGCTCGTTCGACGCCAACCTCTCCTTTGCCCAATCGCTGACCGAGGCCGTCCGCCAGACGCCGCGAACCTTGCTGGTCGCCAGCCTGCCCGCCTCCGATATCGAGATCGGCGGCCCCGGCGGCCGCGAGGCGCTGGAGCGGTTACGCAACACCTTTGGCCGGATGCAAACCTCCTGGCACCCGGCCACCACCGAGGAAGGGTTCGAGATCGTCCGCCGCCGACTGTTCGAGGACATCGGCGGGGCGGACCTGTTTGCCGCCCGCGACGCGGTCATCCGCGCCTATATGGACATGTACCGCCGCGACGGCGCCCAGTTTCCCCGCAAGCTCCAGGAAGGGGACTACAAGCGCCGGCTGGAGACCGCCTATCCGATCCATCCCGAACTGTTCGACCAGCTCTACGGCAGTTGGTCGACGCTCGATGCCTTCCAGCGCACCCGCGGCGTGCTGCGCCTGATGGCGAACGTGATCCACGTCCTCTGGGAACGGAACGATGCCAGCCTGCTGATGATGCCGGCCTCGGTGCCGATGGACGCCGCCGCCGTCATCAATGAGCTGACCCACTACATCGAGCCCTCCTGGAAGCCGATCATCGAGCGGGACGTCGATGGCGACCGTTCGCTGCCGATGCAGCTCGATAGCGAACATCCGAACTTTGGCCGCCTCTCGGCCGCCCGCCGCGTCGCCCGCACCCTGTTCCTCGGCTCGGCCCCGACTTCCAACGTGGCCAACCGGGGGATCGAGGACCGCGACATCAAGCTTGGCTGCGCCCAGCCGGGGGAGAGCATCGCCACCTTCGGTGACGCCCTGCGCACCCTTTCCGACCGCGCCACCCACCTCTACCAGGATGGCAACAAATACTGGTTTTCGACGCAGCCCAGCGTCACCCGCACCGCCCAAGAACGGGCGGACGCCTACAAGCACGACGAAGTCTACGAGGAGGTCGCCCGCCGCCTCCGGCTCCAAGGCGAGCGGGGCGATTTCGTCCGCGTCCACGCCTGCCCGGCGTCGAGCGCCGATGTCCGCGACGAGCCGACGATCGGCCTGGTGATCCTCGATCCCGAGCATCAGCACACCCGCCACGCGCCTGATTCCGGCGCCAGGGAGCGGGCGCGGCGGCTCCTCGATCAACGGGGAGACAGCCCGCGGCTCAATCGCAACACGCTCGTCTTCGCCGCCGCCGACACGGCGAAGTGGATCGACCTGGAGGCGGCGGTGCGGCAGTATCTGGCCTGGGATTCGATTCACGAGGAGGAGGTCCCGCTCAACCTCGACGCGTTTCAGCGCAACCAGGCGAAAACGAAGCAAGCGGCCACGAACACGACGGTCGATGCCCGCCTGGCCGATACCTACCAGTGGATCCTGTTTCCGCGCCAAGAAGCGCACAGCCGGTCGGTCGACTGGGACGAGCTTCGGACCATGGGTGACGGGGAGCTGGCGCGGCGGGTCAGCCAGCGCCTGCGCAACGACGGCCTCCTGCACACCCGCTGGAACGGGGTCAGCCTGAAGCAGTGGCTCGACCGGGTGCCCCTGTGGCGGGGCGATGCGGTCTCGATTAAGGAGCTGGCCTCGTTTTTTGCCCAGTATCTCTATCTCGACAAGCTGAAAAACGACCAGGTGCTGCTCGAAGCAATCGCCGATGGGCTCAATAACAGCATGTGGATGACGGAAACCTTCGCCCTCGCCAGCGCCTACGACGAGGCGACCGGCCGGTATCACGGCCTGGTCCACGGTCAGCACCGGCTGCCCACGCTCGACCAGTTGCTGGTCAAGCCGGAGGTGGCGCTCCGGCAGATCCAGCACGATCAGCAAGCACAGGCGGCGCGGGACCGGCAAGAGCGCGACCAGTCCGGTGACACGGACCGGACTGGTCGGGGCACAGAACCCGATCGCGACGGCGGTCCCCCGAAGCTGCCGCCACCCCAACCGCCGCTTGACCGCAAAACCCGCCGCTATTTCGCCCAAGTGCGCCTCGATCCCGAGCAGATCGCGACGGAGACCGGCAAGCTGAGCGCCGAAATCTTGCAGCACCTGGTCGGTGTCCTCGGCGCCAGCGTGACGGTGACGCTCGAGATCGAGGCGGTGGTGCCGGACGGCATCCCCGAGGCCGTCCGCCGCACGGTGGACGAGAACAGCCGGACCCTGAAATTCGAGCAGCACGGCTTCGAGGAATCGTGATCTCCGCCGGGGGGTCGCCAGCACACGCCGCGCTCGACCCCAAACGCGCGACGAGCTCCGGAAGCATCGACTGAGCTTGCTCCCCCAAGATTGAGGGTTGGGGGCGAATGCGGCGCACCCGCGCTACACCACCAGCGCCGCCAGCGCCCCGGCGCAGAGATAGGGGCCGAAGGAGATGGGTTGGCGGGCGCCGAAACGGCGGGTCAGCAGCAAGGCGACGCTGGCCAGGGCGGCGAGCAGGACGCCGGCGAAGAGGGCGAAGAAGACGCGGTCGAAGCGGACCATGGTGCCGATCATTGCCGCCAGGTAGACGTCGCCCAGGCCGAACGGCACCACCCGGACCCGCCGCGAGATGAATTCGGCAACCAGATAGAACAGGCCGAAGACCGCCAGCCCGGCCAGGCCGCCGGCGATGGCCCGGCCCAGGTCCGGCCACCCGGCGAAGGCGGCGGCGATCAGGCCCAGCCCGAGGCCGCCGGCGATGAGGTTGGTGTGGATCAGCCGGGTCCAGGCATCGACCAGCAACAGCACCAGCAGCGGAACGGCAAAGAGCATCACGGTGATGACCCGGCCCGGATCGTCGCCATGCCGCCCGACTAGCAGCGCGAAGTACAGTCCGACGCCGAGCTCGAACAGGATCGCGGGCAACGCGGATGAGCCAGCGCCCGCGAAGGGCAGCCAACGGCGCCCGCGGAAGGTGCCATTGGTGGCGCGAGCCAGCGCCAGGTTGCGGATCGCGGCGGCGGCGAACAGGCCAACGATCCCGCCCAGCCCAATCCAGCCGAGGCTCATCCCGCCCGCTCACGGGCGGCCCGCGCCGCTGCCGCCGCCGTCGCCATCACGGCGAGCGGGGCAGCCTGGCCGGTCCAGAGCGTGAGCGCCCGCGCTCCCTGGTGGATCAGCATCGGCAGGCCGTCGAGCGTGGCGAGGCGCCGGTCGCGGGCGGCGATGAGGAGATCGGTCTCGCGGTAGGTGAGATCGACGACGAGCGCATCCTCCGGCAGCAGCGCCAGCAGGTCGAACGGCAACGGCGTCTCGCCAGCGCGCCAGCCCAGCGCGGTGGCGTTGATGAGCATGGTCGTGTGGGGAAGGAGCCGGCGGAGCGTTGCCGCATCGAGGACGCCCGCTCCGATCGACACCGGGCTCAGCTCGGTTGCCAGCCGGGAGGCGCGATCAGCGTTTCGGTTGAGGAGGGCGATGCTGGCGACGCGAAGCTCATCGAGGGCCAGCGCGACGGCCCGCGCCGCGCCGCCCGCGCCCAGGATGAGGGCGTGCCGGGCGGCGGGGTCGGAGCAGACCTCGCGGACGGCGGCGGCGAAGCCGGCGATGTCGGTGTTGTCACCGAGCAACCGCCCCTGCCGGTTAATGATCGCGTTCACCGCGCCGGCCCGTTCGGCCAGCGGCGACACCTCGTCCAGCAGCGCCATCACCGCCAGCTTGTGCGGCAAGGTGACGTTGGCGCCGAGGACATCGGGCTCCCGCAGGCCGGCGACCCGGTGCGGCAGCTCGGTCGCCGGCGTCGGCCAGAGCGCGTAGCGGGCGGGGATGCCGAGGGCGTCGAGGCCGGGCTGTTGCAGGGCCGGGGAGAGCGAATGGGCGACCGGATCGCCGATCAGGCCGACCCGCCACGAGCCCGCGGCTGTCCGTGCCTCAGTCTTTATCACTGGCCGGTGATCCTCGCGCTACGGATTGTTGAGGTAGGTATCGACGTTGGCTTCCTGCTCTTCATACGTCACCGCGAAGGCATGCTCGCCGCTGCCGTCCTGCTTGGCCACGAAGAACATGAACTCGGTCTCGGCCGGTTCCAGCACCGCCATGATCGAGGCGTAGCCAGGGCTGGCGATCGGGCCGGGCGGTAGCCCCTCGTTCTGGTAAGTATTGTACGGGCTGGGGAGGAACAGATCGTCCCCGGTCAGCTCCGGCCACCAGCGGCCATCCCGGAACCCGAGCGCGTATTGCACGGTCGGATCGGCCTCGAGCGGCCACGCCTGCTCGAGCCGGCTGATGTAGACATCGGCGATGATCGGCCGCTCGGCCGGGAGCTGGGCCTCCTTTTCGACCAGGGAGGCGAAGGTCAGCACCTGGTGCAGGGAAAGACCCATCTGGTCGGTGCGGGCCCGCATCTCCGGCGTGTAGCGGTCGCCAAAGGTCTGGAGCATCGTGACGATGGTCAGGTTCGGGTTGTTCAACTGAAGCTGGTAGGTCTCGGGAAAGAGATAGCCTTCCAACGATGCGTCCGGCGGCAGGCCGGCCAGGAAATCGTACTGGGAGCGGTCGATTTCGTTCACCGCCGTCATGAAGGCATCGGCCCCGCCTTCGCCGCCGAGCTCGGCGTAGAGCGCGGCCATCTCGCTGAGTCGCCAGCCTTCCTGCACGGTGAAATCGACCGATTCGGTGGCGGCGACCGCGTTGTTGCTCGGCGCCGCCTCTTCCGCCACGACCTCGCCCGTGATCCGGTCGATGATCTGATCGGCGCTCATCCCCTTCCGCAGCCGGTACTCGCCCGCCTGGACGCCGCGCCCGGCGAGCCGCATCTGGCCATCGAAGAGGACCGACCACCGGATCAGCCCCTCCGCCACCAGGCGATCGGCGACGGCGGCCGAGGTCTCGTCGGCGCTGACCGTGAAGGCCACGATCTCGCCCGCCTCGGCCGGCCGCGCCAGATCGAGCGCGTAGTTAAAGACCCGGAACCCGCCGAGGGCGACGAGGATCGCCACGGCGGCGATGGTCAAGATCTTCAACGCCTGAACGATGACATGAACCACGAACCACTCTCCCCATGGCGGGCGCCACCCGACCCTCTTCCCGTGGCGACCCGCGGACAACAGGTCCATAATAGATGCCGTGACAAGCGACAACAAGGCACACCAACGCATACCAAGCGACGGCAAAGCACCCGAATCGGCCCCTGAGCGGCTGCCGTTGGTGGTCATTGCCGGGCCGACGGCGACCGGCAAGACCGGGCTCGGGATCGAGCTGGGGCGGCGGTTTAGTGGCGAGGTGGTCAACGCCGATTCGCGCTATTTCTACCGGGGCTTCGACATCGGCGTCGCCAAGCCGGACATGATCGAGCGCCGCGGCATCCCGCACCACTTGATCGATATGCTGCCGCCGACCGGCGAGATGTCGCTGGCGATCTACCAAGACCTGGCGATGGGGGCCATCGCCGGGGTGCATGGCCGGGGCCGGCTGCCGCTCCTGGTCGGGGGCACGCCGCTTTATGTCAACGCCGTGGTCGAGGGCTGGCACATCCCGCGGGTGCCGCCGAACCCCGCCCTGCGGCGGGCGCTGGAGGCCGAGGCGGCGACACATGGCGGCGAGCGCTTACTGGCGCGGCTGCGTGAGGTCGATCCGGTCGCCGCCGGCCGGAATGCCGGGAACGCGCGGCGGATCATCCGGGCGCTGGAGGTGTACGCCGCGACCGGCGTTCCGATGTCGGCCCAAGAAGGGAAAGGGCCGCCGCCATTCCGCGCCCTGGAGCTGGGGCTGACCATGCCCCGCGCCGCGCTCTACCGCGCGATCGATGCCCGGGTCGAGGCGCAGATCCGGCGCGGCCTCGTGGACGAGGCGCGCGCGCTGGTCGAAGGCGGCGTCACCGCCGCCGCGCCGGCGATGTCCAGCCTGGGCTATCGCCAGCTCCTGCCCTATCTCCGAGGTGAAACGACGCTGGACGCCGCCAGCGAGCGGATCAAGCTCGACACCCACCGCTACGTCCGCCAGCAGGAGACCTGGCTCCGCCGCAACCCCCGCCTGGTGGCGATCGACGTGACCCAAGCGGACTGGATGAACGAGGCGGCAAGGCTGGTCGCGTCGTTTCTCGCCCGCGACGAGTGACGCGATCATTCCATTGTGAGGGCGCCATCGGTGGCGCCGGCGATCGGGAATCGCCAGGCGGCGGTATACTTTAGGGACGATCACGCGGGCGACACCCGGCGACCGCATCCCGCGATGCGCTGTCGCTTTTTCCATTGAAAGGACCCAGGAATTGGATCGCCAAGACTATATCGACTATCTGGTCGACCATTATGAGAACCCCCGGAGCAAACACCGGATGGAGGACGCCGACGTTCAGCTCGGCGGCGGCAACCCCGGTTGCGGCGATCTGATCACCGTCTACCTCAAGATCGAGGATGACCGGATCAAAGACATCAGCTTCGAGGGCGAGGGCTGCACGATCAGCCAGGCGGGGGGCTCGATCATCGCCGAGATGGCCGGGGGCATGTCGCTGGACGAGGTGAAGGCGCTCGGCCTGGACACGATGAAGGAAGAGATGGGCGAGGACGTGGTCAAGAGCCGGGTCCTCTGCGCCACACTGGCCCTGGGCACCGTCCAGGCCGCCATCGACCAGTACCGGCGGGAGCGCACGTTGGCCGGCGTGGCCGCCGCCGCGTCGTCAACGAATCCTGACGGCATGGTGCCCGTACCGGTGGTGAATCTCAGCGACCGCTGACCATCATGTTGGCGATGCGGAAGGTGGGGGCCGAGGCGGTGTCGACGAACCAGGCATCGTTGCCGACGGCGTCGATGTTGAGCAGCATCTCCTGCAACCGCCCGGAAATGTTGATTTCGCCGACCGGGTAGGCAAGCTCGCCGTGCTCGATCCAGAGGCCGGCGCCGCCGCGGGAAAAATCCCCGGTCGTGAGGTTCTCACCGGAGCCGAGCATGTCGGTCAGATAGAGCCCGTCTTCAACCCCGGCAATGATCGCCTCGGGGGAGGTGGCGCCGGGGGTCATGACCAGGTTGCTGGGCGCGACTTGGATCCGCGACCCCACGCCCGGAATGCTCGACCTGCCCGCGTTGGCCGTGCTGTCGCGACCCGCCTTGCGGCCGCTGTAGGTGTCGTAGAGGAAGCTGACGAAGGCGCCGCGATCGACGAGGGGAGTCCGCCACGAGGAGACACCCTCAACGTCGAAGGGGCGGCTGCCGAGGCGGCCGGGGAGCGTCGCGTCATCGGTGATCGTCACCAATGGGGATGCCAGTTGCTCCCCCTCACGGTCGATCAAGCAGGAGGCGCCACGATAGCGGAGGTCGCCGGCCGCGGCTTGGGCGAGGATGCCGAGGAACTCCCGCGCCGCCTCCGGCGCCCAGACGACCGGCGCCTCCCGCGTCGATACCGGGCGGGCGCCGAGCTGGCGCCGGGTCCGCTCCGCCGCGGTGCGGCCGACCGTCTCGGCGTCCTCCATCCCGGCCAGCCGGCGGTCGGCGGCGTACCACCACCCTTCGCGCTTCTTGCCCTCGGCATCGTCGGCGGCGGCGCTGACCACGAGCCAGCAGGCGGTGGCGGGGTAGCTGGCGGCGAAGCCGCGGCTATTGGCCAGCGCCACCATCCCCGCCCGCCGGGCGGCGGTCGCCCCGTCGCCGCTCCGGACCCGCCGATCGAGGCCGCGAGCGGCGGCATCGGCCTGGCGGGCGAGGGCCAGCAGCAGGTCCGGGGCCGGATCGAGCAGGGCGGGGTCGACCAGATCGAGCGTCGTGTCGTCACCGTTGGCGGCGGGAAATGGCCCGTCCGGCAGCCCGGCGTCCGGGTCGGGATCGGTCAGTCTTGCCAGCGCCACGGCGTCCGCCGCGAGGCGGGCGAGGGCGTCCGGGGCGAGATCGGAGGTGGTAGCGGTCGCCGAGTGCGAGCCAACGAAGACGCGCAGGGTCAGGATGCCGGACTCGGCATCGACGCGCTCATCGACCTGGCCGTCGCGGACCCGGACCGATGAGGACCGGGCGGCGCTCAGCCCGGCCTCGGCGTCGCTGGCGCCGGCCTGACGCGCTAGCTCGACCGCCTGGATGGCGGCGGTCAGCGCCGCCGTGCCGTCCGTGGCGGCGGTCATGCGTCGGTCCCGCCGACGGTGATGCCGTCGATCAGGACGGTCGGCAGGCCGAGGTTGACCGGCAGCGCTTGCCCGTTCTTGCCACACAGGCCGGCCATCTCGTCGATGGCGAGATCGTTGCCGACCATGGTGACCCGGGTCATGCTGTCCGGGCCGTTGCCAATCAGGTTGGTGGCGCGGATCGGCGCCGTCACCCGCCCGTCCTCAATCAGATAGGCTTCCCTGGTATCGAAGACGTAGTCGCCGTTGGCGATGTCGACCTGGCCGCCGCCGAAGCTCACGCAGTAGATGCCGCGTTTGACCGCGCCCACGATCTCGTCGGGCGGGGTCTCGCCGGGGCGGAGGAAGGTGGTCGTCATCCGGGGCATCGGCACATGCCGGAAGCTCTGGCGCCGGCCACTGCCGGTGGCCGGCAGGTTGAAGTAGCGAGCCGAGATGCGATCGTGCAGGTAGCCACGCAGGATGCCGTCCTCGATCAGGACGTTCTCGCGCGAGGGCTCGCCTTCATCGTCGATGTTGATGCTGCCGTAGCGTCCCGGCATGGTGCCGTCGTCGACGACCGTGCAGAGCGGCGAGGCGACGCGCTCGCCGAGCCGGCCGGTGAAGGTGCTGAGGCGCTTCCAAATGAAATCCGCCTCCAGGCCGTGGCCAACCGCCTCGTGGAGGAAGACGCCGGAATCGCCGGGGGCGAGCACGACCGGCAGGAAGCCGGCCGGCGCCGCCACCGCCTCGTGCCCCAGCAGGGCCCGCCGGACCGCCTGCCGGGCGATGGCCTCCGGCGTCCAGGCCCCGGTGGCGAAGGCATCGAACCCGGCCCGCGCCGCCTTCGCTTCAAACCCCTGCTGCCGATCACCCTCGCGGATGGAGACGACGCTCACCCGCAGTTGGACGATCGGCCGCGTATCGCCGGCCAGCCGGCCGTCGCTGGCGGCGACGATGATCCGCTTGACCTCCTCACCGAACGCGCCCCGAACGTGGGCGATCGACGGCGCGGCGGCGCGGGCGGCGGCCTCGACCCGGCGCAGGAGGTCCAGGCCGCGCGGCGCCGGCTCATCGAGCGAGAACGCCGCGACCGGGTAATGATCGGCGACGTTCTGGCGGTGGAGCGGTTGGACTGTTCCCGACGATACTCCGCCGCCGGCCGCGATCTCACTCGCGGTGCGAGCGGCGGCGAGCAGCGCCTCGCGGTCGAACCGTTCGGTCGAGGCGTAGCCGACCGCCTCGCCGCGAACGACCCGCACCCCGATCCCGGCATCGACCGTGGTCCCGCCGTGGACAACGCCGTCTTCAACCGAGAGGGCGCGGAATCGCGTGTGCTCCGCGTAGAGGTCGGCGTGGTTTCCGCCATGGGCGAGCGCCGTCTGTAAGACCTGGCGGCACACGTCGGCATCGAGCCCAAAGTGGTCGGCGAAGAACGTCAGCGCGGTATCAAGGCGAGGCTGAGCAACGACGGACACGGCAGGCACTCCTCCGACGCGGACGGGAGCGGGATCGGAGTATACCGCACGCCGGACCGCCGGCGATCGTCCCCGCTGGCCCGGCGCGTCTCATCGCGGCCCCTTGCCAGCGGGGACCAGACCAGCGACGATGCGACGACAATGACCCGCTCGATTGCGCCCGGCCGGCGCCGCCAGGATTGCCATGTCCACCCGGTCCCGTCCGCCAAACGTTCCCGAGATCGCGGTCAGCGCCGCTTGGCATGGGCAACGGCTTACCGGGCCGCTGCTCACGGCCGGCGGCGAGGCGATCGAGGTCGTGCATCGGGGTACCTGGAGCCATGGCCTGGGCCCCGATTTCGCCGACGCCCTGATCCTGTTCAATGGCCGCGAGCTGCGCGCCGGCAGCGTCGAGGTCCATCTTACGACGAGCGCCTGGCGCGACCACGGGCACCAGCTCGACCCTCGCTATAACCCGGTCATCCTCCATGTCGTGCTCCATGATGACGGGAGAGAGACCAGACGGCATGATGGAGCCCTGGTCCCGGTCCTCGAGCTGGGGCCCGTCCTCACCGAACCGCTCGCCATTGCCGGGGCGACGGTTGACTGGAGCCGCTTTGGCGGCACCGTCTGCGCCCCGGAGCTGGCAAGACAGCGGCCCGGCATCGTCCGCGACATCCTCTGGCAATTAGGCGATACTCGACTGGCGGCGAAATCGGCCCGGCTGGAAGCTCGGTTGACCGATGCTCCGCCGGCGGAAGTGCTGTACCAGGAGCTTTGGGACGGACTGGGATTTAGCGCAAATCGTGAGGCGATGGGGCTGCTGGCGCGGCGGGTGCCGCTGGCGACCCTGGAGGCGCTGCTGGCAACCGTTTCGATGGCGGAACTGTTCGATTTGGCGCGGGGAATCCTGTTCGGCGCCGCCGGATTCTTGCCACTTAGTCCCAACGATGCCGCGCTGGGCAAGGTGGCGCCGGCGGCCGCGCCGCGGCTCGAATCGCTCTGGCGCTCGCATGGCGGCGCCTGGCAGGCGACGGTGGTCCCGCCCACGGCCTGGGATCGGGCCCGTGTGCGGCCCGCCAATCACCCCTTGGCGCGGCTGGCCGCCGGCGCCGCGATCGTCGCCAATAGCCAGCGTCAGGGAGGTCTGCTGCCGGCGGTGCTGGCGCCGCTGCGAGCGGGGCGGGAGCTGTTGCCGGCGTTCCGCGCCCTGGCCGGCGGCGCCGAATCGCCAGGCATTGGCGCCGGCCGGGCCGGCGGGATGCTCGCCAACGCGGTGCTGCCC
>JALZJP010000250.1 GCA_030859715.1 Chloroflexota bacterium | reverse complement strand
GCTATGGTCGCCGCCACCAGGGCCGCGTCCTGGCCTTGCAGATCCTCTACGAGGTCGACCTAACCGGGCACGACCCGGCGGAGACGCTGGAGCGAACGCTGGCCGAGGAAGAAGAGCTGGCGCTGGTCCTCGTCGAGGACGATGAGACGACCGGGGATCGGGTCCAAGCCGCCCAAGCCAGGGCGATCCGGAACCATGTGCAACGGTTGGTCAACGGTTCGCTGGCGGCGCGGCGCGAGACCGATGCCCGGATCGAGGCGGCGGCCCCGGCGTTCCCCGTGGCGCGGGTGGCGGCGATTGACCGCAACGTGCTCCGGTTGGCGATCTACGAGCTGCTCAACGAGGCGGAGGTGCCGCCGAAGGTCGCGATCAACGAAGCGGTCGAATTGGCGAAGCGGTTTGGCGGGGACAGCTCCGGCCGGTTCGTCAATGGGGTGCTGGGCACGATCGTCGAGCAACTCCCGACCCCGGATGCGACCGCATCCGATCAGGCAGGGCCAGCCCCGGCGAGCCAGTGATCGCGAACTTCGCGCCTGCCTGGTTGGGTTTCCAGGCGTCGTGTATCATCAGTCCCGGTCTGGCTGGGCCTGGCGATGCAGCGGTGTTACCGGTCGCCTGCCAACGAACCCGCGGCGAGGGTATGGGAACGGGGTTTCTGGCCGAGTCGATCGGGCATGCGCGGTCGCCCCGTGGGGCGCGACCGGATCGTTCGGGCGGAACAAGCGCGAGGAGGACGGGGTGGCGTCGGTATATGAGCGAGTCCAAGGCATCGTCGCCGAACGGCTCGGGGTTGACGAGGACAAAGTGACGATGGACGCCGAGTTCATCGGCGACCTCAATGCTGATTCGCTCGACCTCGTCGAAGTGATTATGGCGATGGAGCAGGAGTTCAACCTCGAGATCAAAGATGAGGACGCCGAGAACATCCGCACGGTGAACGATGCGGTGACCTACATCACCGAGCATGGCGGCTAGGCGTCCCGGATCGCGGCGGCTTCTGGCTGGAGTTTGTCGTACAGCGCGACAACGGTCATACTTTCCCTACTCGCGCTGAGGGTGTTCGTGGTCTCACGCTTCACCGGGTAGGGCGGATGACCGGTCGCTACACAACCAGCAAAGGGGCTTTTTGCCGATGGCCCGCGCACTAAAACGCCCGAACATCAAGCTGCCGAAGCTGCCGAGGTTGCCTGATCCGAGCGAGCCGGACGTGTTTGAGGAGATGACGCTTCTCGAGCACATGATCGAGCTCCGCGACCGGATCATGAAGATGGTGATCGCGATCGGCATCGCCTTCATCGCCGGGTTGTTTTTGTCTGGCCGGGTGCTGGAAACAATCCGAAACGCCACGAACTCGTCTGGCGAAGGCGGCCTGGATATCCGAAGCCCAAGCGATCCGCTGACGCTCTACATGAAGGTGGCGCTCTATATCGCGATCGGGATCGCGGCGCCGGTCATCATCTATCAGATCGTCGGCTTTCTAGCGCCGGGGTTGACAAAGAAGGAGAAGCGACTCGTCTACACCTCGCTGCCGTTCGTCAGCCTGCTCTTCATCGCCGGCGTAAGCTACTCCTTCTTCTTCGCGATCCCGCGAGCGTTGGCCTTTCTCTCAAACTTCATGACGGATATCTGGAACTACCAGCCTGACGGCAACGAAACCCTGAGCTTCTATCTGGCGATCATGCTCGGCCTCGGCCTGGCCTTCCAATTGCCGCTGGTGATGTTCTTGTTAGCCAAGCTCGGTATCGTGACGCCGCAAAATATGCGAAAGGGCCGGCGGTACGCTTACCTTGTGATTCTGCTGGCCGCCGCCATCATCACGCCGACCACGGATCCGTTCAATATGGCGCTGGTGGCATTGCCGCTCGTCGCATTGTACGAGATCGGGATCATCTTGGCGGCGATCTTCGCCCGCGGTAGCGTGCCGCGCAATCCGACGCCGACACCGGCCGATTAGGGCCAGCAGAGCGGTTTGTCGGCATCGAGCATCGGCACAAACACCCGTTGGGAGTGACGCCCAGCGGGTGTTCGGTGTCCGACTTTGGGTGGCCAAGCCTGGCTATTTTGTCCACCGCGATCGCGACGCATACGTACCTAGCTCGTACATGCCCGCGTTGACCTACCTATGCATCGCCGCGCCCGGTCTGCTCCCGGCTCCCCAGGACGCCCGTGAGCTCCCGCTCCGAAGCCGGCGCGACCGCGATCGTCCGCTCGTTGCGATAGGTCACCATGCCTGGTCCCGAGCCTCGAATCTTGCGGACATGGCGGCGGCGGGTGACATCGACCTCGACCCCGGCGCTACCGCGGGCGGCGCTGTAGTAGGCGGCAAGGGCGGCGGCGGCCTCAATTGTTGCGTCGCGTTCCTCGCCGGCCGGGTGGCGCCAGCGGACGATCACATGCGAGCCGGGGACGCCGCGGGCATGGAGCCAGGTGTCGTTTGGTCCCGCCAGGTCGAACGTAATTTGGGCGTTCTGGTTGCCGCTATGACCGACATAGACCGCGTTGCCGTCGTCGTCGAGCAGCGGCCGCGGCCGTTGTGGTTGGGGCCGGCGTCGGGCGCCCTCTGGGCGGGGGCCGCGCTCGGGCGCTTTGCCCGAATAGGATTCCCATTCGTGTGCCAGCGCTTCCAGCTCGTTGAACCCGGCGGCGTGTTCGGTCAAGGTCCGCATCTGGTCCAGATAGCCGAGGTCGGCTTCGATCCCGGCGATCAGCTCTGGGGTACGGGCGCCCGCCCCTTGGGCTTTCCGGTATTGCTCGAAATAGTGTTGGGCGTTCTCTTTCCCGCTTAGCGCCGGATCGAGCGGGACGACGGCCGCATCGACCCGCAGCTCCGCTTGGCCCGGTTCGATCTGCCAGAGATAGGCGTAGATCAGGTCGCCCCATTCGCGCAGGCGCTCGGTCTCGCCGGCGCGGGCTTGCTGTTCCTGGACGGAATGTAAGCGTCGTTGCTGTCGCTCCCGCGCCGCCTGGATCGAGGCCAGCAGGCGATCCCGGCGCTGGGCATGACGGATCGGACTGGCGGCATCGCCGAGGTCGCTGCCCATCGCCAGCGCCGCCGCCGCCGAGATGGACGGGACCGCTCCTTCCTTCATGCTCCCGGCCAGGTAGCCAAGCGGGTCGGCGGCGAAGGCGACGACCACGTCGTCGTCATCCTGGTAGACCCGCGGCGCCCAGGTAGAGGTCAGGAGCGGCTCGAACAAGGCGCGCGTCTCGCGCGCGATCAGGGTTGCCGCATCCGGCGGCAACGCCGCCATCGTCGCGCCCTCGGTGCCGGTGGCGCGAAAGGCGATCTCCTTTGCCATCTGGGGGCTGATGCCGCGCAGCCAGCTCACCAGTGACCGCGCCAGCCCGTTGCCGGGCGGCTCGGCGCCGAGGAATTGTTCGATGCCGGCGGTCGTCACCCGGCGGGGATCAGGCTTGTCGATTGCGGGCGGCGGCGTATACGGCAGCCGGGGCTGGATCGGCCGGACCCGGCTCATCGACGAGGTCACGCGCTTCGCGCTTTCCATAATCTTGCCGGCATCATCCACCAGGATCAGGTTCGAGTGCCGACCCATCAGCTCCACCATCAGATGGACGTACGTGACCTCGGCGTTGTCCGCGAACTCGTCCTCCTCATCGACGCCGGCGGCGATCTCATCGTCGGTCGCGGGGTTTTCCTCAAGCCGCCCGCGGGTCCCGTGGTTCGGTACGACCCGCTTGGCTATACTGAGGCGGACCAGACGCTCCAGGGGCGGCTGGTCGATCCCGATCAGGATGCCGCCGCGCACGTACTTGCGGAGCAGCAATCCGAACGGGGTGATGAGCTGGGCATCGACCGATGGCATGGACTCGGTGAGATGGAGCCGGCCCAGGCGATCGTCGGCGCTGGCGATGAGATAGCGCCGTTCGCCGCCGGCGTAGATCTCGGCGGTGATGGTCCGGGGATCGACCAGGCCGATCCGCTGGATCCGGCCATCGAGGACGGTTGCCGCCAACTCGTCGGTGACCGCGGCGATCGTGAGGACGTCAAACACGGGGCGCTAATCCTTCGCGGGCGGGGAGACAAGCGGTTGGCCAGGGCGAATGCGGCTCGATGAGCGGATACGGATCGGGGTCGACGTGACCGTGGGAGCGGGGTTGGCAGTGGGTGAGCAGCTCGGCGAGCACGCGGACGGCCTGCTCAGTAACTTGCGCAATATCCACCAACCGCGCGTGTTCGTGATCTCCGGCCCCTCCGGTGTCGGCAAGGACACGGTGATCGAGCTGTTGCGGCCCCTCTATCCGGACGCCTACTTCGCGGTGACCGCGACCACCCGGCCGCGGCGGCCGGGCGAGATCGACGGCATCCACTACTACTTCCTCGATGTGGAGACCTTCACCGCTCGGCTGACGGACGGCGAGTTCCTCGAATCGGCCGTGGTCTATGGCCACCACTACGGGGTGCCCCGCGGCCCGATCCGGACCGCGATCGCACGCGGCGAGGATGTCTTCATTAAGGTTGACGTGCAAGGCGCCGCCTCGATCCGAGCCCTGGCTCCTCAGGTGATTATGCTCTTCTTGCTGCCGGAGTCGATGGGCATCCTGCTCCAGCGGTTGCGGTCCCGCAAGACCGATGAGCCGGAAGCGCTGATGAACCGTTTCTCGACCGCGTCACGGGAGCTGGCCAGCGCTCAATCCTTCGACTACGTGGTGTTCAACGAGTCGGACCGGGTTGAACGCACCCTGGATACCATCAAGGCCATCGTTCGGGCCGAGCACGCCCGGATCAATCAACCAGAGATGCATCTTTAGCCGCCGCTCACGCCTCGACCACGGCCTCCTCGCCGACCTCTTCGAGCTGCCGGATGGTCGCTTTGTCCTCAACCCGATCCAAGAACAGAATACCGTCCAGATGGTCGATCTCGTGTTGGATCGCCCGCGCCAGCGATTTGTGCGCTTTGATCCGGAGCGGCCGGTTGTCGAGGTCGATGGCTTTCACGGTGATCGCTTCCGCCCGCGGCACCTCGCCCGTCCAGCCCGGAATGCTGAGGCATCCCTCGTAAGCGTGGACGCGGCCGTGGGCGCGAATGATCTCCGGGTTGACCAGGTTCAGCGTCACCGCCGGCGCGCCATCGTCGTCGTAGTTCTCCGGGATGTGGACCACCGCGATCCGACGCATGATCCCGACCTGCGGCCCCGCCAGGCCGACCCCGCGGGCGGCGAGCATCGTCTCATGCATATCGGCCGCCAGCCGACGCAGGCTATCGTCCACATGCCGGATTTTCGTCGCTTTCTGCCGCAGCCGAGGGTCACCCTCGTAGACGAGATCCAATAGTGCCATCGCTACCCTACATGATTTCCACCCCCTAACCCCCAAACTTGGGGGGACACGACGACTTTCCCCGCGGGATCGGGGTTAGGGGGTGGAGACGAGGCGCCAGCTAGTCGGTGATCCCGGCGGCATCCTGGACCGAAAAGGTACCGGCCGGCTCGCCGTCGAGGGTGATTTCTCGCTCGGTCAGGTCGCCGGCGACACTGAGCGAGACCTCGGTCTCGCCATCGGCCGCGATCGTCTCGTCCGTGACCAGGCCCTCGATCGCCAGCGTGTGCTCCGTCCCGTCGCCGGTGATGACGAGACCGTACTCCTGATCAACGAACGCCTCGATCTCGCTGGGATTGAGCTCTCCGTCCTCGATGGTCAGCTCGATCACGTTGATGTCTTGGGGCGCATTGAACGACGCCTCGTCCTCAAGGGCGCCGGGCGAGGCATCAACCTCGAACACGGTCGTTTCGGTCGCCGCCTCGTCAACGCTTTGCTGGTCCGCCTCGCCCTGGTCCTCACCGCCGCACGCCGCCAGCGAGACCGCGATCAGCGCGCCGAGCGCCACCGCGCGCGGCCAGCCCGCGAGTTTCCTGATTGCCTCGATCACCCTGTCGCCCTTTCGTCGAACGTCGCCAATTCGATACCTGGTTAATGATGCTCCATCGTGCCCACTCTTGCCGAATCGCGGCCGCGCCGCTTGGTGCTCCCGATCGTCGCCGGCCGGCGCCTACAGGAGGCTCTGGGGGTCAATGTCGACCACCCACCCCGGCCGGGCCGGCAGCCCGTCGAGGAGAGACTCCAGCCGGGTCGAGCGCAGCACGATCTGCCATTGATAGCGACCCCGGATGCGTCCCACGAACGCCGGCGACGGTCCCAGCAGGTCCATCGTCACGCCCCGCCGCCGGGCATGCCGGGCCAGCGCTCGCGCCATCTCGTCCGCCTCGGCGGCGCAGGCGGCTTCCTGCTCGTGGCGAAACGTGTAGCGGGCCAGGCGGGTGAAGGGCGGGTACTGATGGGTCCGCCGGAAGTCGATCTCCTCGGCGAAGAAGGCGACATAGTCGTGATGCGACGCGGCCTGGATCGCGTAGTGCTCCGGCGTGTAACTTTGGACGACGACGCTCGAGCCCGCGGTGCGGCGGCCAGCCCGGCCCGCCACCTGGGTCAACAGTTGGAAGGTGCGCTCGCCGGCCCGGAAGTCGGGCAGGTGCAGCATCGTGTCGGCGTGAATCACGCCGATCGCGGTGACGAGCGGCAGATCGAAGCCTTTGGCGATCATTTGGGTGCCGACCACGACATCGACCTCGTGCCGCTCGACCCGCCGCAGCAGCCGGTCATGTCCCTTGGCCTGGCGCACGGCGTCCTGGTCCCAGCGTAGGATCCGGGCCGACGGCAGCAGCCGCCGCAGGTCCTGCTCGACCCGCTGAGTCCCGGCCCCGAAGTAGTTGAGCGTGCCGCGGCAGCTCGGGCAGGCGGCCGGCGGCCGCTCCCGGTGGTTGCAGCGGTGGCAGAGCAGGAGCTTGCGATCGGCGTGGAATACTAGGGGAATGTCGCAGTAGGGACAGAGGAGGCGGGCGCCACAATCCTTGCAGAGGACCACGGTGGCGAGGCCGCGCCGGTTCAAGAAGAGGAGAGTTTGCTCGTTAGCCGCCAGGGTCCGCGCCAACACCTCCCGCAGGGCCTCGCTGAAGAGCGAGGTGTTGCCGCGGTGCAGCTCCAGGCGCATATCAACGATGTCCACCGGCGGCAGCGCCAGCGGCGCCCGGTTGTGACTACCGCCGCGCTGCCCGAGATCCGGGCCAACCCGCTCCGGTAGCTCCAACCGGGTGATCGCCGCCGTCTCCGCCCGCCAGAAGGTCTCCACCGCCGGCGTGGCGCTGCCGAGGATGACGACGGCGCCCTGCTCCGCCGCCAAGTGCTCGGCCACGGCGCGGGCGTGATAGCGCGGCTCGTTATCCTGCTTGTAGGCGCTGTCATGCTCCTCGTCCAAAATGATGAGGCCCAGATCACGGGCTGGGGCGAAGAGGGCGGAGCGCGGGCCGACCACGACCTGGTACCGGCCCTCGGCCAGCGCCTGCCAGGTCGCGTGCCGCTCGGTATCCGCCAGGGCGGAGTGGAGGACCGCCACCCGGCCGGGAAAGCGAGCGATGAACCGCCGCACGACTTGGGTCGCCAGCGCGATCTCCGGCACCAGCACGATCGCCGACCGGCCATGGCGCAGACACCAGGCCACCGCTCGCAGGTAGACCTCGGTCTTGCCGCTGCCGGTGACGCCGTGCAACAAGAAGGGGCTCGGGTCGCGGGCCGCGAGTTGATCCTCGATCGCTGCCCAAGCCCGCGCCTGGTCAGCGGTGAGGAGTGGCACCGGGTCGGCCGCCGGCCCTTCCAACGGCACCCGGAGGCGGGGCAAGAAAACCTCTTCGATGATCCCTTTGCGGGCCAGGGCGGCAATGACGCCATGGTCGGCGCTGGTCCGCATCAGCGTGTCGGCCAGCGACACGAGGCCGTTCCCGGCTTCCGGTTCCAGGCGGGCTTGCATGGTTAAAAATTCGAGGACCGCTTGCTGACGCTCACCGCGGGGCTGGTGGCCGTTGGTCATACCCGGCACGAGCCGGAGGAAGCGCTCGACCTTCGGATGTGGCGCCTGCTGGGATACCCGCGGCACGAGCCGGAGCACGCCACGGGCTTCGAGCTTCGGGACGACGGTCGTCAGCGGGCTCTCCAACGCGGTCCGCGCCGCGTCGAGGGTGATCTCCGCTCGATCCTGGACCAGGTTGACCAATTTCCGCTGGGCCGGGGTCAGCGTCTCGATGTCCCATCCGGACCCCGTCAGCTCCAGGAAGTGAACGACCCGGTGGCTGACTCCCGGCGGCAAGCAGAGCGCGAGGGCGGCGTAGCGGGTGGACGCGCACTCGCGAGCCAGCCAGTCGGCCAGCGCGATCTGATCGTGATGGAGACGGATGGGAGGTTCGACCGCGGCATGGAGCGGCTTCAGCGTCAAGGCCGGCGGCTCGTTGTGCAGCCGGAGCACGATGCCGAGCACGAGCTGCTTACGCAACGGGACCCAGACCAATTGACCGATCGCGAGCTGACCGCGCCATTCGTCGGGAACGGCGTAGCTGAGCAGCCCATCGCCGGGTGCCCCCGCGGGGCGATCGGGCCGCACGCCGTCAACCGCGATCTCGGCGACCGCGAACGAGGAGGGCGATGACGAACGGTGGTCGCGATCGGTCATAGGTTGGAGTCTACATCGATCTGACCCGGTTGCGGATCGTTGCCTGTCGTGCCACATCGAATGGCCAGCGGCGGCCCCTCTGCCTAGAGCGTGTTATGACCTTTCGTGGGGTGGCATGGCGGCATGGACCGGACGCGGGGGGCCGCCGATCAGGAGTCCGGGTCGTACATGATCTCCCGCACTTCTTGTGCACACCGGCAGGCGACGGCGATCTTGGCCGCCCACTCCAGCGCCTCCGCGCGTGAGGGCACGTCGATGATCGAGAACCCGCCGATGACCGCCTTGGTCTCCGGGTATGGGCCATTGGTGACCGTCCCGTCGGTGGCTACGATGCTCGCGCTCTGGCTTAGCAGTCCGCCCCCGAAAATCCACACGCCGGCGTCCTTGGCCTCATAAATCACCTTGTGCGAGGCCTCGGCCACGTCGGGCAAGTCCTCCTCGGGGAAGGTCATCGCGCCGTCATCGAACGAGATCAAATATCGCGTCAACTCGTGGCTCCTTGTCCCGGCCTCCTCCGGCCGGCTTTTCCCCTACGACGAACGCCTCGCTCCGGAACCGACAGGCTACCGGCCACGGCGGCGCTAGAGACCGACACCGACCTCGATACGACGAGAAGACGAGATCCGTCGATCCGCGTGCCAATAGGCTTGGGCGTCACCTTCCGAGTCGTCGGCTCGCTCGACGATCTTGCCGTTTCTCGGATGTCGCGCCCGCGCGGACCAGCGCGACCAGGTGCGGGGCGACGAACGCCCACTCGTCATCACTCACGTCCGTCGGGTAGGGCCGCGGGTGCGAAGTTCATGTTCCATCCCCCAAGCCTACCAAGTCCATAACAGGCTCTAAGCGGGAACGATGGCGATCGCATCGATTTCGGCCAGGAAATCGGGGTGAGCCAGCCCGGCGACGAAGGCGGCGGTGACCGCCGGCGGATTCGCCCCGGCGGGAAAGAACTCTTGGAAGACGGCGTATCCCTCGGACAGCGACTGGCCCCGCGCGACCAGGATGTTCAACTTGATGATGTGCTCGAACCCGGCGCCGGCGGCGGCCAAGCAGGTCTGGATGTTTTCGAGAACGTGGCGAGACTGGGCCGCGAAGTCACCCTTGCCGACCACCTCGCCGGCGGCGTTGACCGCGTTTTGGCCCCCGATGTAGATCGTCTTCACCGCTCCGGTGACGACGACGGCTTGGGAAAAGGCCGGGTTTTGGTGCAGACCTTCGGGGTTGAGGTAGTCGACGGTGCCGGGATTCGATGCCGCGCTCATGGTTCCTCCTTCGTGTGATGCCGTGCGGGTCCGTCCAGCGCGGACATGGACACCGCTGCCGCGTGGTTTCGGCGCGGTTCCGCTTTGATGCGAGACGGCGATGTTGCCGCGCGTTAATCATGTTCTCATTCAACTCTCATCAAGCGAGCGTATGCTGACGCTGATCTCCGCTGGAGATCGACCACCGGCGATCTCGTGCAAGATGGATTGACATGAATGGAAAACGGTTCGATGTGGTGGCGAGGTCGGCTGCCCAAGTTGGAGCAAACCGCCGGACGCTGGTTCGGGGCCTGATCGGTAGCGCCTTTGGCGTGGCGCTCGGCGGGGCCGTAGGGAATGTCGCGGCCCAAGATTCCTGCGCCCGCGGCGTGTTGGGACGCAAGCGGAACTGCTGCCATCGCGAGGGAGATCGGTGCCGGACCACGCACCAGTGCTGCAACGGCGGCTGCGAGAACGTCAATGGTCGGATGGAGTGCGGCCGCTGCTTCAGTATCGGCGCTCCCTGCGACGAGGGCCCGGATTGCTGCACCTTCATCTGCGCCCGCGGCTCCAACGGGAAAATTTGCGCGAACGCGTAACCCACGCCGCCCCGCGGGCGCCGGACTCGGGGAAATTCCGCGCCCGTGGCCCAAATCGCTGAAGGGGCGGATAATCGCGTTTGAGACCCATCCGGCACCAGGACGGCGGTGCGCCATCATGGTTCCTCCAAGCCGATGTCGCCGGTACGACTGGACGCTTTGCATAAGAACATATGTACCATTCGCAACGGGGTGCGTCAAGGCGCCATTGTGCCGCCGCGGGGTAGCGGTCGACGCCGCCGTGCCCGACAATAAGCACCATCTGACTTGCCGGCTGACGGGCGGATCAAGACGAGGGGTTGCGAATGGGGCTGTATGTTGGGTCGACCGTCATCAATACCGCTGACCTCGACCGGGCGATCGCCTTCTGGATCGCCGCCTTGGACTACGTGGTGCGCGACGGGGATCCGACCTTCGCGGTGTTGACCGACCCCCGGCGCCGGTGGTCGAACGTCTCCCTCCAGCGCTCGGACGAGCCGAAGCGGGGCCGCAACCGCCTCCACCTCGACCTCTACACCGCGGACCAAGCCGGGGAGGTGGCCCGCTTGGAGGGATTGGGCGCCACCCGCCTGCCGTGGGAGTACGAGGACGACCACGACCACATTGTCCTCGCCGACCCCGACGGCAACGAATTCTGCGTCATCCAAAGCCCCTTCACGCGGGAGTAGCGTCAAACAGCGGCGACGTTGCTCACCGACGTCGTCGTGTCCTACATCCAATTTTTGGTTTTGACCATACCGCGATGCCAAGCGGATGTCACCGATGATCGACTCGATGCTCATCACCATCGCTCAAGCTGTCCAAAGGAGATCCCGGTAGGCGAGCGACTGGGCGTTATGGACGTTCGTTTAGGCGAGCGGTTGTCTGACGCTCCTCCTACCCGAACCGTTCCTTGGTATTCTGCCCCGAGCGAGATCACGCGGTTGAGGGAAGCGGAGCGAGGAACCAGCACCGATGCGGATGTCACATCTCTTTGGCCGGACGTTGCGCGATGCCCCCGGCGATATCGAGCTGCCGAGCCACCGGCTGATGCTGCGGGCCGCCCTGATCCGGCCGCTCGGGGCCGGTATCTTCAGCTTGCTGCCGATGGGCTGGCGCGTCATCCGCAAGGTCGAGCAGATCATCCGCGAAGAGATCGACGCCATCGGCGGCCAGGAGCTTCTCATGCCGGTCGTCCACCCGGCCGACATCTGGCGGGAGTCGGGCCGCTACGATCAGGTCGGGCCGGAAATGGCCCGCTTCCAGGACCGGGGCGATCGCGACATGGTCCTGGCGATGACGCACGAGGAAGTCGTCACCGACCTGGCGCGGCAAGAGATCAACTCCTACCGCCAACTGCCGCAACTCGTCTATCACATCCAAACCAAGTTCCGGGACGAGCCCCGCGCCCGCGGCGGCCTGATCCGGGTCCGCGAGTTCACGATGAAGGACTCCTACAGCCTCGACCGCGACGAGGCCGGGCTCGATCGCCAGTATCAGAACCATTGGCAGGCGTACGAGCGGATCTTCCGCCGTTGTGGACTGGCCTTCATCGTCGTCGGCGCCGATACCGGGATGATGGGCGGCTCCGCCTCGCACGAGTTCATGGCCCTCTCGGACCACGGGGAGGACATCGTCCTCCTCAGCCCCAACGGGAACTACGCGGCTAACCGCGAGGTTGCCACCTTCCAGCGCGACGCGCCGCCGCCGGAAGCGGCGCTGCCGATGGAAGAGGTCGAGACGCCGAACACCACTACCATTCAACTCCTGGCGGACTTCCTCGGCGTGCCCCTGTCACGCACCGCGAAGGCCGTCTTTTACCTGGGCGATTCGGGCCGCTTCATCTTTGTCGTCATCCGCGGCGACCTCGACGTCAACGAGACCAAGCTCCGCAAAGCGTCCGGTGAGCTGGGGCTGACCCCGGCCACTGTCGAGCAAATCCGCGCCATCGGGGCCGAGCCCGGCTACGGCTCGCCCGTCGGCGTCCACGACGCGATCATCGTCGCCGACGAGAGCGTTCGCGACAGCCCGAACCTGGTGGCCGGCGCCAACAAGCCCGGGTTCCATCTCAAGAACGTCAATCTCGGCCGCGACTACGAGGCGGACGTGGTGGCGGACATCGCCGCCGCCGCCGGCGGCTACCCGAGTCCGGTCGATGGGGCGCCGATGGAGGCGACGCGGGCAATCGAGGTCGGCAATATCTTCAAGCTCGGCACCCGTTACAGCTCCATTCTCGGCGCCACGTATCTCGACGAGGACGGCAAGAGCCACTCGATCCATATGGGCAGCTACGGCATCGGCTCCGGCCGGGTGACGGCCACGATCGTCGAGCAGCACCACGATGACAAGGGGATCATTTGGCCGGTCTCGGTCGCCCCCTATCATTGCTCCCTGCTCTCGCTGGGCGGCGCCAACGACACCGAGGTGATCGCGGCGGCGGACAAGCTCTATGCCGGCCTCATCGCCGCCGGGGTCGAAGTGCTCTACGACGATCGGGCCGACCGGGCGGGAGTAAAATTCAACGACGCCGACCTGATTGGGTTGCCGCTCCGGCTTTCGATCAGCGCCCGCACCCTGGCCAACGGTGAGGCCGAGTTGAAGCTCCGGACCGCGACCGAGGCGAGCTTCGTGCCACTGGCCGAGGTGGTGCCGACGGTGCAACGGCTGCTGGCCGAGCTTGCCGCGCCACTGAGCGGCGATCCACCGGCGGCGGCAGATCCAGGCGGAGGACAGCCCGCGTGAGCGAGACACGGATTGAACGGGACACGATGGGCGAGATGACGCTGCCGGCGGCCGCGCTCTACGGCGCCACGACCCAACGCGCGGTCGAGAATTTTCCGATCTCCGGCCGGCCGCTGCCGGCCGAGCTCATCTCTGCCATTGGCTTCGTCAAGCTGGCCGCCGCCCGCGTCAACCAGGAGCTTGGCCTCCTCGCGCCCGACCTGGCGAACGCGATCGCGACGGCGGCGCAAGCGGTCGCTGATGGGAAGCACGATGGCGAATTCCCGATCGATGTCTTCCAGACGGGGTCCGGCACGTCGTCCAACATGAACGCGAACGAGGTGATCGCGACCCTGGCCTCGCGCGCCTTGGGCCGTCCGGTCCATCCGAATGACCACGTCAATCTCGGCCAATCATCGAACGATGTGATCCCCACCGCCCTCCATGTCGCCGCCGTGATCGCGATTGAGGACGATCTGATCCCGGCCCTGCGTCACTTGCATGGCTGCTTGGCGGCCAAGGCCGCGGAGTTCGACGGTATCGTCAAGAGTGGCCGCACCCACATGATGGACGCGGTGCCGATCCGGCTGGGCCAAGAATTCAGCGGCTACGCGCGGCAGATCGAGCTGTCAATTACCCGGATGGAGGCCACCCTCCCAGGGTTGCGCGAGCTGGCGATCGGCGGCACCGCGCTCGGCACCGGGCTCAATACCCACGCCGAATTCGGCGCCCGTGTCGCCCGCGAGCTGTCGGTCCTGACCGGCACCGCATTCACCGAGGCGACGAACCACTTCGAGGCCCAGGCGGCGCAAGATGCCTATGTCTTCGCCGCCGGCGCCCTGACCGCGGTCGCCGCCGCCGAGATGAAGATCGCCAATGACATTCGATTGATGGCCTCCGGGCCGCGAACCGGCCTGGGTGAGCTGATCCTACCCGCGATTCAACCGGGCAGCTCCATCATGCCCGGCAAGATCAACCCCGTCATCTGCGAAGCGGTCATCCAGGTCGCCGCTCAGGTAACCGGGAATAGCCAGGTGGTGGTCATTGGCGGCCAATGGGGTCAGCTCGATCTAAACACGATGTTGCCGGTGATGGCTCGCAACCTGCTCGAAAGCATCCGGTTGCTGGCCAACGTATCGCGGGTATTCGTCGACAAATCGCTGGCCGGGGTTACCGCCAACGTCGCGGTGGCGGAAGGGTACGTCGAGCGGTCGATCAGCATGGCGACCGCGCTCAACCCGCACATCGGCTACGACCGGGCGGCGGCGATCGCCAAGAAGTCACACGCCACGGGCCGGACGGTGCGCGAAATCGCCTACGAGGAAAGCGGCCTGTCGCGGGAGCAGATCGACGACGCCCTCCACCCGCACCGGCAAACGGTGGCGGGGACCGGCGCCGGCCAAAACGCGGGCGGGTGATGCGTAGTGGCTGCCCCTAAAGAAGCTCGGGAATGAATCGCCCAAGGGGCACCCGGAGCTGAAATCACAACACCCAGAGGGTACCCGGCTGCAGCCGGCCGTGAGTGATCTCCTCACGTCGCATCGCATAATTACAATCTAACCGTAACCTCGTGGGCTATCCGCGTAGCATCCTTCAGGATGGTTCGTGATTTCAGCTCGGGGCGCCCTCGGGGCCATTCAGCCCCGAGCTTGGCTCGACCCCGCCAGCATCACCGATCCGGGCTCACCCAAGCACCCGCTTCAGGGTCGCGACGAACTCGTCCACCTGGGCCTCTTCCCAGACCAGCGGCGGCAGCAGCCGCAGGGTGGTCGCGCTGGCGGGAAGGGCGAGGACGCCGGCCTGTTGCAGGCCGCGCAAGGTTGGCGTGATCCGCTCTTTGAGCTCGATCCCGACCATGAAGCCACGACCCCGGACTTGGCGGACTTTCGGGTGCCCCAGCGCCGTGATCCGCTCCACGAGTTGAGCCCCGAGTTGCCCTGACCTCGTGTAGAGATCACGCTCGCGCAGCGCGGTTAGGGTTGCCAGGGCGGCGCGAGCGGCCAGCGGGTTGCCGCCGAAGGTGGTGCCGTGGGTGCCGGCCGGCAGGGCGGCGCTGATTTCGTCCGTGGTCATGGTGAGGCCGATGGGGAAGCCGTTGGCCAGCCCCTTCGCCGTGCAGAGCAGATCCGGCGCGATCCCCGAGGCCGAGATCGCGAAGGGCGCCCCGGTCCGGAACCCGGTCTGCACCTCGTCCGCGATCAGCAGCGCACCGTGACGGGTCGTGGCCTCGCGAGCGGCGCGCAAATACTCGTCCGCGGCGGGATAGACCCCGGCTTCTCCCTGTATCGGTTCCAAGATGAGCGCGGCCGTCTGGCCGTCGATCGCCTGGCCGAGGGCGGCCGCGTCATCGAACGGGACGTGCGTCACCTCGTGGCCAAACGGCGCGAAGGGCGCCCGGTACTTCTGATCGGCGGTGGCGGCCAGGGCGCCGATCGTCCGCCCGTGGTAGCCACGCTTGGCGGCCACGATGTTCGAGCGCCCGGTCGCGGCGCGGGCAAACTTGAGCGCCGCTTCGATCGCTTCCGACCCGGAGTTGGTCAAGAAGGACCGCGTCAGGCCCGGCGGCGCGATCGTCGTCAGCTCATGGAGCAACGCCGCCCGGACATCGCTGTAGAAACTCTGGTGCCCGGTGGTCAGCGTCCGCAATTGGTCGCTGACCGCCGCCGCGAACCCCGGATCGGCGTGACCGAGGATGGCAACCCCGTAATTGCTCATGGCGTCGAGATACTTCCGGCCGTCGCTGTCGAACAGGTAGGCGCCTTCGCCCCGCACCAGCGCGATCTCGCGTTTGGCATAGAGGGCGACCTGATGCTCCTGTTCAAGGCGCTGGATCTCGCCGAGGTCCAGCCCGGCGAAGGCGGTGGTGATCGTGGTGCTCATCGTCTTTCCCGTCTCCCGGTCTCGCTCGTTACGCGTGCTCGTGGGCCAAAGCTTGCGCGCTGGCCGGTGTGGCGGGAGCAACGACGGTCGTCCCCGCGCCGGCCAGCGCTCGCCGTATTGGTTGCTCGACCCGGCCATCGGCAAAGATGACCCGGCCCACGCCGCGCTCGATCGCGCCGAGCGCGGCTTCGACCTTGACGATCATCCGGCCGCTGGCGGCGGCCAGCGCCGCCTCGGGCCGCGAGGCATCGAGCTCCCCGATCAACGTCGTCTCGTCGGCGCGGTTGGCCAGCAAGCCGGGCGTATCGGAGAAGAAGAGCAGCCCATCGGCGCCGAGCGCGATCGCCAGCTCCAGCGCCAGCTTGTCGCCATCGACATTGATCGGCACCCCGTCGTTGCCGAGCGCCGGCGGGGTCAGCACCGGCAGATAGCCCGCCTCCAGCAACAGCCGGAGCAGCCGGGTATCGACCGCTTCCAGGGTGCCGGCGTGGTCATCGCGATAGACTCTGGCCTTGCCGTCCTCGGTGCCGCGCAGGACCGGCTTGCGCCGGCCGCGGGCGACCTTGCCATCGATCGCGCTCAAGCCGACGGCATTGACCCCCGCCGCCTGCAAGGCGCTGACCAGCCGCTTGTTGACCTTGCCGCAATAGGCCATCAGCATCGCGTCCATGGTCGCGGCATCGGTGTACCGGGTGACCCGGCCGCTGGCCGACGTCACCATCCGCGGCGGCATGCCTAAGTCACGGCTTAGTTGGCTGAGCTCCGCGTTGCCGCCATGGACGATGATCACTGGTTGGTCCAGCGCCGCCAGGTCACGGGCAAAATGATCGAATTCACGCTCGCCGATCGCGGCGCCGCCGCCAATTTTGATGACCAGCATCCGCCGCTCCCCGCTACCGTTTCCCTGCCAAGCGGCGGTTAGATCGGGTGCAGGCCGGGAAATTCCAGCCCCGCCGTCTCGCCGCAGCCACAGCGGATGTTCATCGCCTGCACCGCCTGGCCGGCGGCGCCCTTCATCAGGTTGTCGAGGGCGGCCATCACCACCACCCTCGTCGAATCGGGGTCCCGCTCGAAGCCGACGTCGCACCAGTTCGAGCCGGAGAGCCATTTCGGTTCCGGGTAGCGGTGAATCCCGCTCGCTTCCTTCACCAGCCGCATGAACGGCTCGTCCTTGTAGGCGGCCCGATAAATGGCCCACAGCTCTTTGTCCGGGAGTTGCTCCTTAAGATAGACGTGAGAGGTTGCCAGGATCCCCCGGACCGCTGCGATCGCGGTGGCGGAGAAGGCGACCTCCGGCGCGGCGCCGGCGACCGTCAGCTCCTGGATCACCTCGGCGCTGTGGCGGTGGCCGGTCGGCTTGAACGACCGCATCGCCCCGCTCCGCTCCGGGTGGTGGGAGCCGAGGCCGGGCGCCCCGCCCGAGCCGGAGGAGCCGGTCTTGGCCTCAACCACGACCGGCCGGCCCAGATCGACCACCCCGGCCTGGTAGAGCGGGTAGAGCCCCAGGATCGTGGACGTCGCCATGCAGCCGGCGCTGGAGATCGCGTTCGCGGTGGCGATCTCCTCCCGGTGCAACTCCGGAATGCCGTAGACGAAATCGGCTAGTAGCTCCGGCTCGGAGTGGTCGTGCCCGTACCATTTCGGGTAGCCGGCCGGATCGCGGAGCCGGAAATCGGCGCTCAGATCGATCACAACCCCGGCCTGTCGCCGCAATTCGGCCATCTTGCCCATCGCTACCCCATGCGGCAGGGCGACGAAGAGGACGTCGACCGGCGCTAGCTTCTCGACGCTGGAGAACTTCAGGTCGGTCTTCTTGCGCAGGTTGGGATGGACTGACCGCACGAACTTCCCGGCCGATCGCTCCGACGTGACCTGCTTCAGCCCCGCCCGCGGATGATCGAGCAAGAGCCGCACCAACTCCCCCCCCGCGTAACCACTTCCCCCCACTACCGAAACATCCATCATCGTTACCTCCCAATTGGACCGGGACATCCATCGCGGCTTGGAATCAGCCGGCTGCAGCCGGGGTACCCTCCGGGTCTTGTGTTTTCAGCGCGAGGGTTCAGCCCCGCGCTTGGCGCACGTGGACGGCGTATGGCATCACACCGCCACCGCCGGCTCCGGCTCGGCCGGGATGCCGCGGGTGCGAGTCCGCCGCTCCATCCCGACCGCCATCACGTAGTCGATGATTCTGCCCGGAATATCGACCCCGGTGGTGTCGATGCTGTTGCGAAACTCCATCGTGTAGTTGACCTCGTTCACCAGCATGCCGCGCTCACTCTCCAGCAAATCGACCGCGACCACCCCGCCGCCGACCGCGGCGGCCGACGCCGTCGACAGGGCGTCGATTTCCGCCGTCACCGGGCAATTGCTCGCCACCCCGCCCCGCGCCGTGTTCGTGATCCAGTGCGAGGAATCGCGATAAATGGCGCCGATCGTCTCGCCACCGACGACAAAGGAGCGAATATCGCGGCCCGGCTTGCGTATGAACTCCTGGATGTAGAAGGCGCCGTGGTGGAAGGAGCCGAGCGTGACCTTGTGCTCCAGCAGCGCCTCCGCCGCGTCGCGATCGGTCACCCGCGCCAGCAACCGGCCCCAAGAGCCCACCGCCGGCTTCATCACCACCGGGTAGCCGAGCGCCTCGCAGGCAGCCAGCGCCGACTCCGGGGTATAGGCGACGATCGTCCGCGGCATCGGCACGCCGAATTTTGCCAGCGCCGCCGAGGTCAGGATTTTGTCGCCGCAGATGTTGGCCACCTCATACGTGTTGACGACGGGAATGCCCCAATCGCCCAGCAGTTTCAGCGTATAGAGCGCCCGCAAGTGATTGATGCAGCGTTCCAGCATTACATCACAGGCCAGCATCTCCGGCGGCGGCGCCGTCAGATCGAGCGTGAAGACGCGATCATCGAAGCGGATCACCGTCGCTCCACGCTTTTCCAGCTCCGCCAGGAGCATTTTTTCCTCGATCCGGACCCGCGAGAGCAGGATGCCGACGGTGAGTGCCCGGTCCACGTACCTACCTCATACCCGCGTGATGATGCGATGGGGAAGACCGCGCCGCGATCCGCACCGTTTCGGCCACGATCTCGGCCGCGATGTCGATGTCGGTGGTGGTCATCAGGCCGCTGAATTCGCCGCCCGAATTGACCTCCACGATCTGTAAACCATCGGCGGCTTCGATCAGATCGACCCCGGCCAGCCGCGCCCCAACGGCATGACAGGAGCGTAATGCCAGCTCCTCGATCTCCGGCGTGATCGGGCAGGGGACCGATACCGCCCCCCGCGCCGCGTTCGTCACCCAATGCTTCGCCGTGCGATACGAGGCCGCCAGCACCTTGTCGCCAACGACATAAGCGCGTATGTCGCGATCCGGCTTTTCGATGAACTCCTGGACGTAGATGATCGAGTGATGGAAGGAGCCCAGCGCCAGCTTCTGCTCCAGGATCGTCCTGGCCTGCTCCGGCCCGTTGACCTTCGCCAGCAGACGGCCCCAAGAGCCGGTCACCGGCTTCAGCACGGCCGGATAGCCGACCATCTCGCAGGCCTCCAGGGCCGATTCGATGGAGAAGGCAAGCAGGGTGCGCGGCGTCGGCAGCCCGGCCGCTTCCAACGCCAGGCTGTTCTGCGCCTTGTCATCGCAAAGCCGGACCGCCTCGGCGCTGTTCAAGGTGGGGATTCCCCACCGTTCCAGGGCCGAGAGCGTGTATCCCGCCCGCGAGTGGGCGACGCAGCGATCGAGGACGACGTCAACCGCCCCCGGCCCCTGATTGCCACTACCGGTTCGGATCAAGCCGGCGGCATCCGGGGCCGAGAGATTGAGCACCAGCACGCGGTCGAAAAGCGGCACCACCGCCATCCCGCGGTCCCGCGCCGCCGCCAGGATCAGCTTCTCCTCCGGACGCAGGTACGAGAGCAAGACGCCGAGCGTTGGCGATCCGTTTTGCCTGGTCGCGGTCTGATCGGACGTGCTCATAGCGACTCCAGGACGCGCGTCAGGACGGTGATCGCCCGCCCGTAGTCCGCCAGCTCGAGCCGTTCCTCCGGCGTATGGTCCAGTGCGGCGTCGCCCGGTCCGTAGGCGACGATCGGGCAGTCCCAGGCCGGCCCCACCACGGTCATGTCCGAGGTGCCGAGCTTGAGGGTGAACCGGGGCGTTCCGCCTTCGGCCCGGATCGCCCGCAGAAACGGCGGCACCAGCGGGGTACGTTTATCCGAGCGGTAGGCTTCCTGGATGCCGTCGACGGTTAACTCCGCATCGCCGGCGAGATCGCGCAGCCGGGTAAGTACCGCCCCGGCATCGAATCCGGCCGGTAAGCGGATCCCAATCGACAGCACGACCTCGTCCGCGAGCCCGTCCGAGGTCGTGCTGATCGACCGCAAGGTTGGGGTCAGCGTATTGAAATTGCCGCCCGTGCTGGCCGTCGCGTTAAACGCCTCAGTTTCCGCCGTCAGCGCGTTCCAGAAGGCGATCGCTTGCTCGGCGACCGCCTCGCCCGGCCCGGCGGAATGCCGGCCGCCATGCCGGAGACGGTACTGGAACGAGAGCGTTCCCCGGTAGCCAAGGCAGACCGCGTCCCAGCCGCTCGGCTCGCCGATGACGCAGAAATCGGGCGCCAGCCAGGCGGCGACCTCGGTCGCCCCCGGCGAGCCCATCCGCTCCTCGCCGGCGGCGCCAACGACGGTGATCGTCGCGTTGCCCGTTGCCGCGGCCCTGGTCGCGGCGGCGACAAAGGTGCAGAGCGGCCCCTTGGCATCGACCGCGCCCCGGCCATGCAAGGTCCCGTCCTCGATCCGGACCGGGATCCAACCAGGGACGGTGTCGATGTGACCGAGCAGCACGATCCGCTTCGGACCATGGCCGATGGTCCCGATCGCGTTGCCGGCGCGGTCGATCTCGGTCCGGAAGCCTCGTCGCGCCATGTGCGTCACCAGCTCGGACACGGCCTCCCCCTCGTGATCGGAAAGGCTTGGGATGGCGACCAGCCGGCGCAGCAGCTCGACGTCTTCTGCCGCCGGCGCCGGCTGATTGCCGGTGGCTACCGCTTGCTCAAGCGGTGAAGACAACGCCATGCGCCACCACCTCCCGCCGGTGTGTCGTCAGTGGAATCAATTCAGGTCCAGGCTCGGGCAGGGTGTGCGTGGCCGCCAGCCGGGCCAGCGCCAGCTCCGCCACCGCGGTCGCCACCGATCGGGCCTCAATCGCCGTGGCCCGCCGGAACTCCGGCACCGCCGCCACGTCCCAGATGACCAGGCCGGCATCGACCCGGGCGATCTCGATCGTCACCACCGCCGCGCCCAGGGTGACCGCCGCCGCCTCGGCCAGCTCGCGAGCGAGGGCCGGCAGCGGCTCCCCCGTGGGACCGGGCATCGTGGCCACGGCGACGCCACCGACGACGATGACCGGCCATCGCGTCGCCGGCGACCCAGCCTGGATGATTGACAGCGCCTCGTGGCTGGAGCCGAGCACCTCGCGATGCTCTAGCACCGCCTCGGCGGTATCAAGATCGAGGATCGCGATTGGCTCGTCCCCGGCCGCGACCGGCAACACCGTGCCGGGGTAACCGAAGCGGGCGAGCGTGTCCAGCGCCGCCGCCGCCGAGCAGGTCAGCCGCGTTTCCGGCCGCGGCAGCCCGGCGGCGGCCAGGGCGGCGGCAAGTCC
>JALZJP010000027.1 GCA_030859715.1 Chloroflexota bacterium | reverse complement strand
TGCGGGAAGCTCTTGTCGAGGCGATCGGTGAGGCGCTTTGTGAGGTTACGGAAGAAGACGCGCGAGCATTCTTCGAGCATTGCGGTTACCGTGAGGCGGTTCAACTATTATGATGGCCGCTGTAGGCAACGCCTAGAAACCGATGTCAGCGGATTGTGGCTCCGGAGGTCGCGGGTTCGAGTCCCGTCGGCCACCCCCTCATTTGCAGGTAAAACGTAAGGTGCGGCGGAGCAGTCGAGCCTCAGTTTCCGCAACCGTACTGCAACCCGCTAGCCGAAGGCCTCGGCTAGCACACCCACCGCGTCCTCTCTGGTGCCGTCGAGGAGGTGAGAACGGGTGTCGTCTGATGGGGCATTCGTCCGTCGTCCAGACCATATCTGGAGGACCTTTGGGTGCTCACCTTTCGTGAGGAAAGCTGTGGGCGCACTCTAGCCTACGTGTACATCGACATGAACGGCGGCTCCTATGAGCGCCTGTTCAACGAAGACCTCATAGAACTGGGACTTGCGCGTGCCACGGCCTTAGCACACACTTACACACTTGCCGCCGCTCGTTCGAGCGCGCCAGGAAGGAACCCGAAGAGAGGCGCGCAGAGCTCTGAGGTTCCTTTCCCAACGTCACCCAGTAGCTAGGCCAGCCCTCGCAGTCATCCGCCCGGCGGCTTGAGGCCGTCCCTACGAGTCCGGTGATTAGCTGAACTCCTTTGTACGCCGCTCCTCCTGCTGCTTACGCCACCCGTACCGGGTCATGCCCCGCGGCTTGTACACATTCAGCGCCAGGATCGCGAGCAACACCACCGTGCCGCCAACGGAGTGGACCAGTGTGCTTCCCAGCGCGCGGAGATCGTCACCGGACGTTGTCGGATTTGCTGCTATGTCTGCGAAGTAGCTGATCGACTGCGTCTCCACCAGCAAAACGACAGTGGCAATTATGGTCAGCAGCAGTGAGATCAGGACCCAATAGTGCCGGAACAAGCCCCACTTGGTCCCCACTGACATGACAAGCCCGGATAGCAGCGAGGTGAAGGCTAACGGGACGATGACATACCAGGCGATCAACTCCATTGCGAGATAGGCGGCACGCAACATCTGAGCATTCTGACTGGTCGCAGCGGCAACGTCGAGAGCCAGATAGCCAGCGACCGCACCAAACCAGCCGACCGCGAGAGTGATGTGCGCGGCGAGCGCGAACTTGCGCAGGCGGGGTGTCATGACCATCCGCGGCCGTCTTCCAGCGGTGCGTAGTCTTCCATGGCGCTAGAGGGCGCTCCTTGCCCACCAGTGTCGCCTGAAGGTGAATGGCGACCAGGGCCGTGCTCACCACCCCCGATGAACATCAAGCCGACGACCAGCAGGACCACGACGATGACGATGATTCCAAACACTTTCAGCCAGCGCGGTGTGCCGGGATAGGGGGACGGTTCAGCCATGTGCGTATCCTCTCCTCGCGCGCGGTTGTCGAGGCTTTCATTCATGCAGGTAACAGTTTATCTATACAGTATGTCGCTGTCAAATCAGAGTGTCTCGTTATCGTCGTCATGTATACTAAGATGGTGCCGAAGCTGTGGAACGAGACGATCGAGGCGCACCGCCGCGCGGTGCGCGAAGCGATACTGGAGATCACTTGGGCGCTGGTGGCCGAGCACGGGCTGACGTCGGTGACTATGTCGCAGATCGCGGAGAAGACCGGCATCGGACGTGCGACGCTATACAAGTACTTCCCAAACGTCGAAGCGATCCTGCTCGCCTGGCACGAACGTCACGTCACCGCCCACCTCGAATTTCTCGCCGAAGTTCGGGACCAAGCTGGCGACGCTGGCGAGCGGCTCGAAGCCGTGCTCGAAGCGTACGCACTCATTTCCCACGAGCGCTTTTCCCATGAGCACCCCGGCCCCGAACTCGCGGCACTCCTGCATCGAGGTGTGCACGTCACCGGAGCGCAGCACCAGGTCCACGACATGATCAAAGACCTGCTGACCGAGGCCGTAAAGACCGGCGACGTCCGGAGTGACATCGCGCCCGAGGAGCTTGCGAGCTACTGCCTCCACGCCCTCGGGGCAGCTAGCATCTTGCCGTCCGAAGCCGCAGTCCGCCGGCTCGTCACGGTCACTCTGGCTGGGTTGCGTCCCCGCGCTGACTCGTCCCGATAGCGCTGGCGCCGGAAGCCCACCTCAACGCTTCGCTGCGAGAGCGTTGGCCTATCCTACGCGAACGGGGCATGAGTTGGTCTGTGGCTGGTGGGGCCGGGTCAGCTTCCGGAGTACCACTCCTTGCGCCACTGCTTCATCTGCTCGATCTCTCGTTTCTGGGCGGAGACAATGTCCTCTGCGATGCGCCTGATCTCCGAGTTCTTGCTCTTGTGCAGGGCGACCTCGGCCATGGCTATCGCGGACTCGTGGTGCGGGATCATGTTGTCTATAAACGCCCGGTCGAAGGGTTCCTCGTCCACGAGCTGATGAGGGTTCTTCATCATGCCCATCATCGACACGTCCTCGCCGGACATCTTCATGACTGGACCGTCGAGGTTCTCTCGTAACCCCTTGAACTCTTCTATCTCGGCCCGTTGCGAATCGATGATGTTCTGCGCAAGCTGCTTTGTCTTCGCATGCTCGGCGTTCTTCAGGGCGACCTGGGCCATCTCGACCGCCCCTTCGTGGTGGGGCACCATCACGTCCACGAACGCCGCGTCGGAGTACTCGCCGTTGGGCATGACCATCTTCCGGGACATGGCCGACATGCCTCCGGAGCCCATCTCCCCATGGTCCATACCGGTCATCCCGTCCCCGTTCATCTCCCCTTTCTGGGCGGTTGCGCCTCCCGACTTGCCGTGGTCCATCCCTTGCATGCCGCCGTCCTGATCCCCACCGGAGCTACCCGCGTTGCCTCCGCAGGAAGCGAGCACCAGCACGGTCGCCAACAGCAGCCCGGGCAGCCCAAACCTCGTCAACACCTTCATATCGTCTCCTCGTTGTTGGTGTATTGGCAACTCAGCTTTGTCCCACGCACTGCGCGCGGGAGAACAGGGAGACTACAGCCGGTACACTTGCAAGAGTGGGAGGGTCGGTCCTCGCGGAAGGTGGGCAGTATTGGGCGAGGGATACGATCGATGGGACGGCGAGACCACGGATCGCTGCCGCTTTAGCGCGCCGAGCAAGAACCCGACGAACGCCGCGCCGAACAGGGCGAGGACGACCGCAAAGTAGGCTGTAAGCGTGTGTCCGCACGCCGGGTCTTCCGTCCCATGCCCGCCCGAATGATCCGCAGCGTGCCCGCCGGTCGGAGCCGCGATAACCATGGGATGCGGCCCATCGCACCCGCGGGACATCTCGTGCGTGAAGCCCAGGACGCCGTGGCAGAGAAGCAACGCCCCGATAAGGAGCACCGGCAGGAAGCCGCTAGGTCTCGACGAGGAAACCGGAAGCCCCAAGGAAGCGGAGCGCCACTTGAGATACCGTGACACGGTAGCGGAGTATAGTCTACGGCCGCGCTGAATAGTCGCCGGCCGCACGGTGAGCATTTTCACCAAGCCCCCCGATCAGCAGGTCCACAAGTCTCTCGGCTCTTGTATCCGCAGCTCATCGGACTCCCCCCAGGAGCACCTGGACCGCCAACCCCAGGGTCACCGTGGCGACGAGGGCGATAGTCCACACCGCACTCACCCAACGAGAGTGCGGCGCCACCACCTTCGGCACCTGATACATCGGGACGACGACCCGCAGGTAGACGGCCAGGGAGAGCACGCTGTTCAGGATGGCGACCACGGCGAGCCAGGTAAACCCCGCCTCGATAGCCGCGCCGAAGAGAAGAAACTTGCCGACAAAACCCGCCAGCGGCGGCACGCCGACGAGTGAGATCATGAACACAACCATCGCTACTCCCGCGGCCGGCCTCGACCTCCCGAGCCCCGTAAAGTCGCGCAGATCCCTCCCTGCCAGCATGACGACCGCGAATGCGCCCACGTTCATCGCCGCATAGGCCGCCGCGAAGACGACCAGCGAGGGAAGTGCCAGGTCGCTTCGCCCGAATGCCACCACGCCGAGCAAGAAGTAGCCCGACTGCGCGATGGCCGAGTAGGCGAGGAGCCGCACCATGTTTTCCTGCACGAGCGCCGCCAGGTTGCCGTAGGTCATCGAGAGGGCGGCGAGCGCCGCGACGACGAGCGGCCACCCCACGGCGCCGCCCACCGGCAGATCTCGCACCCCCTGGGCGAGCGCGAAG
>JALZJP010000166.1 GCA_030859715.1 Chloroflexota bacterium | reverse complement strand
ACGCGGGGCATCTCGGCCACGGCCGCGACCTGCTCGGCGCTGCTGGCGAAGCAGCGCACGGGGGTACTCTCGTTGATGCCACGCGGATCGAACGCGACAAGGTCGAACCGCTCGCGCACCGCCTCGGGCAACGTGGTGTACTGCAGCGGCAGCGACATGATCCCGGAGACACCGGGGCCACCGGGGTTGAGGAAGATGGAGCCGATGCGCGCTGCCTGGTCGGTCGCCGGGACTCGGGCCAGGGCCAGGGAGATCGCCTCCCCATCCGGCTCGTCATAGTCCAACGGCACCCCGAATGCGGCGCACTCCTGGGTGGGCACCTCGGGAAGCGGGCACGGCTCCCAGGCGATCACGGCTTGGGCGGCAGGCGCCGGGGTTGCCGCCGCCGCCGCGGTGGTCGCGACCGCGGTGGGAACGCCGAGCAGCATGACCAGGGCGAGGCGGAAGTGCAACGGTGCGATTGGTTTCATCAATGTCTACCTCCAATTAGTGCGAGCGGAACGCGGCCGAGGTCGAGTCGGGCATGACGGATCATTCGACCGCTGGCGTCGCCGCGCCCGTCGCCCACGCGCTCGGGTCGCGCACCGCCTCGACTACTTGGCGGATCGCATCGATGACCAGATCGGGTTGGTCGCCAGGGATGAAGTGCCCGCTCTGCTCGGCGATGACGAGGCGGCCATCCGGGACCAGCACGGCCAGGTTCTCCTGCAGCGGGAGCCACAACGCCTCGACCGCGGCAGCCGGAACGCCCTGTGGCCAGTCGAAGGGGCGACCGTGGGTGAGGACGACCAACGGCAGCGGGCGCAACGGCGAGGCCGCGGCCGCCGCCCGCATCGCGCTGGTGCTGGCGTCGATATCGAGCCGCTCGAAGACCGGGTCGTCGGCCAGGTCCGGTGGCGGTCCCGTGAAAGTCGTCCACTGCGCGGGCGTGAGCAGTGCCCGCAGCTGGTCGTAGTAGTCCTCGTGGGCGGCGTCGATGAGAACCAGCCCCACGACCTCATCTGGATAGGTGGCGGCATAGAGGCGGGCGACCAGGCCACCGAAGGAGTGGGCGGCCAGGACATACGGACCGGGGATCGCGGCCGCGGTCAGCAGCGCATGCAGGTCATCGACCATGGCGGTGGCGCCGCGGGGCATCGGCACGGGATCGCTGCGGCTCCGATTGTCAACGTCGAGGATCGTTCCCGGGCGGTCGTAGGCACAGACCCGGGTGAAGGCGGCCACGCCCGGGAGCACCGCGGTCTGCTCGGAGTCCGGTCCGAGGGCCACGGCATCCCAGGTGTCGGCGTCGTTGCCGGCGCCGGCCTCGAGGATCACGGTCGGACCGCCTTCGCCGCGGCACGTCAGGTACATGTTGCGGCCGCCGATGTCGACCAGGCCGGCGAAGTCACCGATCGCCGCGACGGGCGAAGTGGCGGCTGGGGTGGCGGACTGGGCCACGACCGGGATCGGCAGGCTGAACAGGAGGCAGACGAGGCCGATGACGGGGATCAGGCGCATGGAGTGGCTCCTTTCTGTGCAGTATCCGAAGAAAGCCATCATGCCTCGGCGTCGACGCGCGGCAGAAGGCACAGTCCGGCCGAGAGCCACCCGATGCGGCCCTCGGCATCGCGCACAAATGGCAGCCGCGCCCCATTCGTTACCCCCATATCCTTGGCCAGGAAGGCGACCGGCGCTGGTGGTGCCGCGGGGGGCAGGAGCGCCGGCTGTAAAGACCCCGGTTGCTCGATCATCTCCGTGGAGCCTTCCAGGCCCTCGCCCTTCTCCGCAAGGGTGATGACCACGCCGGGATCGGCGTAGCGGCCGGCATAGTCGTCCACCTCATCCGCCGGCAGGGTCACCGTTGGCGCATCGGCGGGGACGATCAGCGATTGGGTGAGGCCGATCTGGCCGACGAGGCGAGCCAGCGCGGGGACCTGGGCCAGGGCGGCGTTCAGTGCTGCCACGGCCGCGGCGCTCCCCCCACCCTGGCCATTGGTCAGCACGATCAGGGCGAAGCCTTGCTCCGGAATGGCGACGAAGTCGGTATGTTGGCCGAGGGTGTCGCCGCCATGGAAGAAGACCCGCTCCCCCGCGGCATCCTGCACGAACCAATCCCGGCCCATCTGCAGTTGGGTTCCCGGCACAGGCATCGCCGGCTCCCGCATCTGGAGCAGGCTTTCCGGGCTGACGACGTTGGCCACGCCGCTGGCCGTCCCAGAATCCAGATGGAACCGGCCGTAGCGGATCACGTCGCGCG
>JALZJP010000148.1 GCA_030859715.1 Chloroflexota bacterium | reverse complement strand
ACCAGGACGTCGATCCGCCCGAACGCCCCGGCGACCGCGTCGACCGCCGCCAGCAGCGCCGCTTCGTCCGCCAGGTCGAGCGGCAGTGGCAGGGCACGGCGGCCGGTTTCGCCGGCGATCTCCCGCTCAACCCGCCGCAGGTCACCCGCACTGCGGGCGAGGAGGGCGACGTCGGCGCCCGCCCGGACCAGCGTGACCGCCGTGGCGCGGCCCAGTCCACTGCTGGCCCCGGTCACCAACGCGGCCTGCCCGGCCAACCGCAGGGTGTCGTCGGTCGCCATCGCACCACCTCCCGTCCTGCTCCGACCGCCGGGGCTGAGCATACCAGCGGCCTGGACAGCACGCCGCGTCGCGCCCCGCCTTGTTCAACATGCCGATCCCGGCGCCACGGCGGTGCTGACTCGCAGACGGGCTGGGGCTATTTTCAGACCAGACTGAACCATTTCCTGGCCCGGGCGGTCGGGTTGCCCGGAGCCGCTCCGAAGGGGTGCGCGTCAAAGTTTTGCGTTGGGGGTAGGATAGGGGGAGCGGACCCGTCGCGCTGCGTGAGAGGAAGCCGAGATGCCCCGTGCCGTGCCCCAGGATCGCTGGCTGGCGGACGCCGCCGACCGCTTTGCCGCCCTGGCGGCGTGGCGGCAGGCCCATCCGACGGCGAGTTGGGCCGCGATCGAAGCGGCGGTCGAGGCCCAGGTGGGACCGATGCGGGCGCAGCTGCTGGGGGACACCGCCCTCGCCTCCGATGCCACCGACCTGACGGCAACGCGGCCAACCTGGCCCGACAGTGGGGCGCGGCTGGTGCGGGCTGGCCGCCAGCAGCGCACCCTGCGCGGCGAGGGGGACGAACCGATCACCCTGGCGCGCAGCTACACCCGGTGCCCGCAGTGCGGGACCGGGCTTTTCCCCCCTGGATGAGGAGTTGGGGCTGCTGCCCGGCGCCTTGACCCCGACCTTGCAAGGGCGTCTGAGCCGGTTGGGCAGCCGCCTCAGCTTTGCTGTCGCGGCCGATGAACTGGAGCAGTTGAAGGGGGTGAGGGTGGCGGCGGCCACGGCGCGACGCCGGACCAAGGAGGATGGCGCGCGCTATGCCGCCCTCCAGGACGCCGCCACCATCCGCCTCCTCGCCCAGGCGCCACCCCCACCCGCCGGTCCCGCCGTGCAACAGGTCAGCGTCGATGGCACGATGGTCCACCTCACCGATGGCAGCTGGCGGGAGGTGCGGCTGCTCGCCATCGGCACCGTGGGGCCGGGCCGCCGCCCCGAGCAGGTGCAGAGCCGCCAGGTCTCGTATTTCGCCCGCCTGACCGATGCGGCCAGCTTCACCGCGCTGGCCGCCGGGGAAGTGCATCGGCGAGGGGTGGAGACGGCCGGCGTGGTGGCCGGGGTGGTCGATGGGGCGCCATGGTGCCAGACCTTTCTCGATACGCATCGCCCGGATGCGGTGCGCATCCTCGACTTGCCGCATGCTGCCCAGCGCCTGACGGAGGTGGCGGAGGCGGTGTGGGGCGACGGGCCGCCGGCCATCGCCTGGGCCGCCATCCAGCGGCGGGAGTTGCGCGACGGCGCGGCGGCAACGGTGCTGGGGGTCATCCATGAGCTGCCCGTGGCCACCGCGCGGGATCCAACCACGGCCACGCAGGTCCAGGCCGAGACCCTCGGCTACCTGACCCCACGCCTGGAGCAAATGCGGTATGCCGAGTTCCGCGCTCAGGGCTTGCCGATCGGCAGTGGGATGGTGGAGAGTGGCAACAAGCTCGTGGTCGACGGTCGCTTGGGGGGAGCGGGACGACGCTGGGCGGAGGCCAACGTGACGCCGATGGTCGCGCTGCGGAGCGCGGTCTGCTCGGAGCGGTGGCACGAAGCATGGACCGCGATTGCCCGCGCCCGCCGCCAGCGCCGTCCGCCCCCGGCCCCCACCCCCGTCGTCGCCTCGGCGGCCTCGGTCGCGGCTCCGCTGCACCGCCCGCCGCCCATCCCTGGAAGCGCGGGCTACGACCCCAGCCGCCCCTGTCCGCAAAACTTTGACGCGCACCCGCTCCGAAGCTTGACCGACAGCTTCCCCCCGGCTATTATGCGGTTCTCGATCAACTTTGGCGTTTCTGCGGCGGGGTGCGCCGCAAACGGGGGAAGGAACGATGTCGGAGCTGCCTGCGATCCTTGAGGCCAACGAGCGCTACACCGCCGGCTTCGCCAAGGGCGACCTGCCCATGCCCCCCGCCCGCCGCCTCGCTGTCCTCGCCTGCATGGACGCCCGCCTCGACCCGGCCAAGGCGCTCGGCCTGGAGGAGGGCGGCGCCCACGTCATCCGCAACGCCGGCGGCCGCGCCAGCGACGACGCGCTGCGCTCGCTGGTCATCTCCCAGCAGCTGCTCGGCACCCGCGAGGTGATCGTCCTCCACCACACCGACTGCGGGATGCTGACCTTCACCAACGACCAGCTTTCGGACAAGCTGCGGGAGACCTTCGGGGTCGACACGACCGGCACCGACTTCCTGCCCTTCGCCGACCTTGAGCAGAGCGTCCGCGACGACGTGGAGACGATCCGCTCGTCGCCGCTGGTCCCGAAGGACATCCCCGTGCGGGGGTTCGTCTACGACGTGCGCACCGGGCGCCTGCGCGAGGTCGTCTGATCCCGGCACCCGCCTGTCGAGGCGGCCAGATCGTCGTCCGGCAGCTCCCTCTTTGCGGACAACAGCTCTTGTCGACGAAATAGGAGTACTCTAGTGGGTCAAGTGACATAGATATTGCCTTTCGTGGGTGGGCAGGGTAGGCTGGGCCGCCGAGGGCTTCCTGCTGGAACGTCGCGGCGTCACACAGCGCCGCCACATAGCTCAGTTGGGTGGTGCGGGCCGGCTCCGCCGCGCTCGGGTCTGGCACCACCGGGCCGATGCGGGCGACCCGCGCCTCCCGCCAGCCCTCGCCGACAATCGCCAGCATGCTGCCATCCACACTGAGTTGCAGCGGCAGGAGCGGTGCCGGACCGGGCGGTGCCGACCGGGCGGCCTGGACGTGCTGCACCGCGGCGGCGGTGGCCGCCGTCGTCCGGCGGACCGTGGCTCGGCTCACCCCGGTCCCGGTGAAGTGCTGGAAGAGGGCGGTGGCGCGGGCGTAGGGTAGCTCCCCTCCCAGCCAGCTCATCCCTTTCTGCAGCCAGGGCGAGGCGCCGCCGGGACCGAGGTCCAGCCGCTCAGCGAGGGGGGGAAAGCCCGGCCCCACAGGCCGGACACCGATACCGCACGCCCCGCACCGCCACGGTTACGTCGTAGGCGAGGGCCACCGTCCGCTCCTGCATCCCGACCTGCTGCATCGCCGCCCCACACGCCGAACAGGTCGGCCGGGCCACCCCCGTGCCGGCGGTCGCCACCAGCTCCTGCACCAGCGCCGCTCGCACCCGCGCCAACTGGCGTTCGGTGGCTAGCTCCATCTCGTAGAGCGTCGCCTCGGGGTGGGCCGCCGACCACGCCCGCAACTGAGCCTGCGCCTCGTCGAGCACGGCAGCGGCGGATCGGGACTCCGGGGTCGTCGGCATGGCGGGCCTCCTTCGGGCTCAATCCCTCCTCCCCCGATCCTACACCCGTTTACCAGAATGTGAACCACACCCGACCCGGTCCGGGGCTTGACATGGCGACTGAGTACTGCTAGCTTTGAAACGATTCAAGAACGCCGATAATAATGCTCATGCAACCAACTGAACCGGTGCCGCAGGTAGTGGAAGGCTCTTGCCGGTTGGAACGACCGTCTGATTCCGGCGATAACCGAGCGCGTCCGGCGACGATCAAAGATGTCGCCCGGCTCGCGGGCGTCTCGATGGGACTGGTCTCGATGGCATTGAGCGATCATCCCGCGGTCGCGGCGACGACGAAGGCGTCCATCCGGCAAGCAGCGGCGCGTCTCGACTACGTCCCGAATTCGGTTGGGCGCGCCTTACGCGCCCGGCGTCTGGGCGCGATCGCGGTCGTTATTCCCCACAGCAGCCACCACGTCTTCTCTCATCCCTACTTCGTCGAGGTGCTGGAGGGTGTCACGGAAGTGGCCAGCGCACACGACTTGACCGTCGTCCTTTCGACGTCCCGCGAGGAGCAGGACGACGAAGCGGCGTACGTCAAGCTCCTGCGGAGCCGTCGGGCCGACGGCGTGATCGTCGCGGCCGCCGCGATCGCCGACCGGAATGTGGCGCGGTTGGCAGCGGCCGGCTATCCGGTCGTCGTCCTGGGGCGGGATCCCCAGGCCCCGCGTGTCGCCTCGGTCGTCGTCGACGATCGGGGTGGGGCGGTGCGGGTTGCCTCTCACCTCCTCAGCGACCACGATTTGCGCAGCATCGCGCACATCTCGGGCCCGCTTGGGCACCGCTCGGCCGTCGACAAGCTGGCAGGCTACCGCGCCGCGCTGCACGAGCAGGGGGCGCCGGAGGACGAGCGCCTGGTGGCCGAAGCCGACTACACCGAGGCTGGCGGCGCGGCGGCGTGCGAGCGGTTGTTGGCAAGCGGCATCCGCTTCGACGGGCTCTTCGCCGCGAATGACCAGATGGCGTTCGGGGCGTTGCACACCCTCCGCCAGCACGGAATGAGAGTCCCCCACGACCTCGCCGTCGTTGGCTTTGACGACATCGCGCTGGCGCGGGTGATCCAGCCGCCGCTGACCACGGTCCACCAGCCGATGGCCGAGATTGGTCGCCAGGCGACCGCGCGATTGATCGAGCTGCTCGCCGGGAAGTCGCCCGAGCCACGCCAGATCGAGCTGCCGACGACGCTTGTCGTGCGCGGGTCATGCGGCTGCCAGGAGGAGGGTGCCTAGCGTCCACGCTGTTCGTTCCCCTGGTAGGAGCCCGTTAGTGAGAGAGGCCAAATGATCATGCGGACCTTCCCCCGACGCTCCTTTCTGGCGTTCACCGTGTTGCTCGCACCTGCACTCGCCGGTCGATCCACCGCCCGCGCCCAGGACAAGGTCACGCTCACCTTCTGGAACGGCTTTACCGGCGGTGATCGCCCGACCTATGAGGCGCTGGTCGCGCGGTTCAACGAAACCCACCCCACCATCGAAGTTGTCATGGACATCCAGCCCTGGGACACGCTCGCCCAGAAGCTGCCGGCGGCCCTCGCTACCGGCCAGGGGCCCGACCTGGCGACGCCCGACTACAACGTCGCCACAATCCGCCAGTACGCTGCGGCGGGGACGATCATGCCCATCGACGACGCCTATGGCACCGGGCCGGGCCGGATCGACACCGCCGCGATGCCGCCGGCCGTGATTGACGGGTTTACGGTCGACGGCAAGATATACGCGGCCCCGGCGAACTTCGCGACCCTCCTCCTCTACTACAACCGGGATCTCCTGGCCGAGGCGGGGATCGCCGAACCGCCGGCGACCATGGCCGAGTTCCGCGACGCCGCGGTGCGGCTGACCAAGAAGGATTCGTCCGGCCGGATCGAGCAGTACGGCCTAGCCCTCGCCGATCACCAGACAATCGCGATGTGGCCGATATTGATCTGGGCCGAGGGCGGCGACCTGGTGAACGCGACGGGATGCTCGGCGCTCGCCGAGGCGGAGACTGTGGCGGCGGTCGCGGCCTGGTCCGATCTGATCATCACCGAGGGGATCAGCCCGATTGGGGAGACCGGCCAGGGGGCCGACAACCTCTTCGCCGCCGGCAAGGCCGCCATGGAGATGAACGGGCCCTGGGCGGCCGGGCAGTATCAGACGGCCGGGGTCAACTTCGATGTGGCGCCGATCCCGGTCGGGCCGGCGGGACCGGTCACCTTGGCGTCGACCGTGCCGATCGTGGTGAGCCAGAGCACCGCCCACCAGGCCGAGGCGTACGAGTTCCTCGCTTGGTGGACGGGGCAGGACGCCCAGCGGGAGCTGGCCCTCGGCTCCGGGTTTCCGCCGGTCCGGACCGACATGGCCGACGACCCCGCGCTGTTGGAGAACCCGCTCGTTCCCAAGTTCGCGGCGGCGGCGCCATATGCCCGGTTCTACCTCGCGAAGGCCGACAACTTCGCCCAGATCGACGCCGACGTGATCTCGCCGGCGATTGGCCGGGCGACTCGGGGCGAACCGGTGGACGAGGTGCTGGCCGCCGCCGAAGCAGAGATGAACGAGCTCCTGGGCTGCTCACCCGGTGGGGACGCCTGAGCGGCCGGGGAGCCGGCCCGCAAAGGCTGAGCTATGAACCGTCGCCGGCGGATCAATTCGGGATACCTGTTCGTCGCTCCGAGCATGCTGGTGATCGCCGTCTTTGTGATTGGCCCGATCCTGCAAGCGCTCTGGATGAGCGTACATGACTGGTCATTCGTCGCCCCTGAGACACCCTTCGTCGGGCTGGCGAATTACCGGGAGCTAGCGGGCGATGACCGTTTCTGGAACGCGCTCACGGTGACGGCCGTCTACACCCTCGGCTCAGTGCCGGTCCAGATCCTCCTCGCCCTGGCGGTGGCGCTCGCGCTCAACGAGCGCCTGCGCGCCCTGACCTGGTTTCGCGCGGCGTTCTTCTTTCCAGTCATTAGCTCGCTCGCCGTGATGGCGATCGTCTGGCGATTCCTGCTCGACCCCGACATCGGCCTGCTGTCGCACTGGTTGTCGCAACTCGGCGTGGGGCCGACCGACTGGCTGCAAAGCACGACCTGGGCGCTACCGGCGGTGATCGGGGTAGGGATCTGGAAGAATCTCGGCTTCACGATGGTGATCTTGCTGGCCGGCTTGCAGGGGGTCCCGGAGACCTACTACGAGGCCGCCGCGATCGACGGCGCGGGACGGTGGGCGCGGTTTCGCCACATCACCCTGCCGGGGCTCCGGCAGACGATGCTCTTCGTCACCGTGATTGGCGTGATCGCGTCACTCCAGGCGTTCGATCAGATCTACGTGATGACGCGGGGCGGGCCGCTGTTCACCACGGAGACGCTGGTCTCCTACATGTACCACCAGGCGTTCGACCTCTTTCGGATGGGGTACGCGGCGGCGATCGCCTGGGTCCTCTTCGTCATCATCATGGTCGGGTCGGCGGTGCAGTTGCGACTCTTCCGGTATCAAGATGTCGATTGAGCCGCGGCTCCATACAGTCCCTTGCTCCTTGACCGCGCCGCGCGCGCACGGTCGCCTCAGCGCCCAGCTGGCGCGGGCGGCGCTGTACCTGGCCTTGACCCTGGGCGCCGTCGCGATGATCCTGCCGTTCGTCTGGATGATTGCCACGTCGTTGAAGACGGAGGGTGACATCTTCCGCTTCCCCACCGAGCTTCTGCCCCGGCACCCGACCCTCGCGGCCTACCGCGATGTGTGGCAGCGCATCCCGTTCGGCCGCTTCTTTCTCAACTCGGTCGTCTTCGCCGGCGGCGTCACCCTGATCTCGCTCTTCCTCGACTCGTTGACCGCGTTCGCGCTGGCCCGGCTGCGCTTCCGCGGGCGCGACTTCTGCTTCTGGATCATCCTGGCGACGCTGATGGTGCCGTTTCAAATCACCCTTATCCCACTCTTCGTGACGGTCTTCCGCATCGACTGGCTCGATACCTACCAGGGGTTGATCGTCCCCCGGGCCACGAATGCCTTCGGCATCTTTCTCCTCCGCCAGTTCTTCGTCACGCTGCCGCGGGACCTGGACGACGCGGCGCGGCTCGACGGCGCCAGCGATTTCCGCGTCTACTGGCAGGTTATCCTCCCCCTCGCCAAACCCGCCCTGGCGACGCTCGCGATCTTTCACTTCATGTTCAACTGGAACGACTTCCTCTGGCCACTGGTTATCACCACCACCACCGAGATGCGAACGCTGCCGGCGGGTCTGACCCTCTTCATGGGGCAGTACGTGATCGAGCACGCGGTCCTGATGGCCGGCGCCCTGATCAGCCTGCTGCCGTTGGCCCTCGCCTTCTTCGTGGCGCAGCGCTCCTTCGTGCGCGGCGTCGTCATGACGGGACTGAAGGAATGATCACGGCACGATCGCGGAGCCCGCTGCTTCACCTGGACGGGTTCGTGTGGGCGGTCGGGATCGAGGATACGATCATCGGCCGGCCGTTGCCCGGCGGCGGCGTGCTCGACGAGTACGCCCTGACCCAACACGATCGCTTCTGGCGGGCCGACCTCGACCGCGCCGCCTCGCTCGGGGTGCGGGCGATCCGCTACGGCATCCCGTGGCACCGGGTGAACCCCGCGCCCGGGCGGTTTGATTGGGCATGGGCAGACGAGGTGCTCACCTACGCGGTGCGGGAGAGGGGGCTCCTCCTGATTGCCGACCTCGTTCATTACGGCACGCCCCCTTGGCTGGAGGACGCGTTCGTCGATCCCGCGTTTCCGCGAGCACTGGCCGGCTACGCTGGGGCCTTCGCCAGCCGGTACGCCTCCCTGATCAATCACTACACGCCGCTCAACGAACCGCTGGTCACGGCCTCGTTCTGCGGCGAGCGGGGCATCTGGCCCCCCTATCTAGAAGGGAGCGACGGTTGGTTGCGCGTGGTGTTTGGTGCTGTTTCCGGCATCCGCGCCGCGATCGCGGCAATCCGGCAGGCCGACCCGAACGCCGTCATCGTCCACGTGGAGGCCGCCAAGCTGCTGCGACCGGCGGGGGCCGACCTCGACGGATCGCTGGCGATCGCGCGGGAGCGGGCGTTCTTGCCGACGGACCTCCTGCTGGGGCGGGTCGAGGGGGCGCACCCGCTCGCTGCCTGGCTGAGCGCCGCCGGGGTGTCGGACACCGAGTTGCAACAGGTCCAAGCCGGGCCGGTGGCGATCGATCTGATCGGCATCAACTACTACCCGGAGCTCTCGGTCCGTGAGCTCGTCGCGCATGAGGGACGGTGGATCGAGGTCACCGTCGATGGGTGGGACACGGGGTTGATCGAAGTGATCGAAGCCTATTGGGATCGTTATGGTCTACCGGTGCTGGTTGGCGAGACGAGCACCGAGGGCGATGAGCAACGACAAGTCGCCTGGCTCGACGCCTCGGCGGCGGCGCTGGGGCGGCTCCGCGCCGGCGGCGTCCCCGTCCGCGGGTACACCTGGTGGCCGCTCTTCGATTTCGTCGATTGGTCGCATGCCTCGGGTGGGCGCCCAATCGAGGAGTTCTGGGTGCGGGTCAACGGCCCAAATGGTTCATCGACCGTCGCGCCTGTCTATCCCCCCGGCAGACCGGGCGACCCTATTGGCGCGTTTCTGCGCCGGATGGGCGCGTGGCGGCTCGAGCCGGACCCCGAGGGGACTCTCCACCGGGTCGAGACTGCCGTCGTTGACCGGATGCGGGCTCTCACCGCAGATGACCGGGCAGTGACTGCGCCCGGCGTGGGGACCAATGTCGGAGGCACGGACACATAAGCCCGACGATGATGGACACCGGCCCACTCGCTACCGCTTAATCTCGGTCCCCATGTTTTGTCCGGTGACGAAGAGCTGCTTGTAGGCGCTGTTCGTCCCGCCGCCATACCACGCGGAGGCAAAGTACCAGTCCTCCACCATGTCCGGTGCGGTAGATCCAGAGGTCCTCCGGGTAGTAAAGCGAAAGCATCGGCACGTCCTGGGCCAGGATCACCTGCATCCCATTCACGATCCGGCGCCGCTCGTCCGGCTCGGTCGCGGTCAGTTGCTGCTCGGCAAGCTCGTCGAGGCGCGCGTTCTGGTAGCCGTGAACGCGGGTGAAGATCTGGCTCTGAGCGTGTAACGTATTTCGCCGGGCACCGGCCCTTACCCGCGCCCTGCACGGCGCCATCCTCCTTCTAACCGGCGTGGCGATCGTGCCGGTGGGACTCTCGCTGCTGGGGCACGGAGCAACGCCCGCGCTGGGGGCAAGGCGGGAAACCTGCTTGACCTTGGAGCTAGCTCCAAGGCTTACCCTGCGATGTGGCTTGTTCGGAGAGATGAGATGACAGACCACGAACAGAGTGCGTCCTTCTGTATCGGTGAGTTAGCGCGGCAAGCTGGCACGAGCCCGGACACCGTGCGCTATTACGAGCGCCTGGGGCTGTTGGGGGTGCCTGACCGCACGGTGAGCGGCTACCGGCGCTACGGCGCGTCCGACCTGGGACGCCTGCAATTCATCCGCCGGGCCAAGCGCCTGAACCTCTCGTTAGAGGAGATTCGGGGGCTCCTCGGGGTTGCCGAGGAGGGCGAGTGCCGACCGCTACGGCGTCAGGTGGTCGAGCTGTTGGCACATAAGATCACGGTTTGCGAGGCTCAGCTCGCGGAGTTGACGGCCTTCAAAGCGAGCCTTGAGGAGCGATACCGGTTGGCCCTCGCACGCCTGGACGAGCCAACCTGCGGCTGTGACGGGTTCCCGGCTACCTGCGGGTGCCTCCCGGTCCAGGTGACCGAGCTGCACGGCTCGCGAAACGCAGTACCTGAAGTGCAACGACCGACTGGCACAGCCACTGGTCCGCCAGGAGCGGGATCGACGAGCGTGTGAGGCAGCACACTGGCGAGCGGTTCGCCTCGCTGCGGCTGCTGCCCACGAAGAGGAGGAATGGGATGACGACGACCACGATCAATGTGCTCTGGGAGATGGATGACGGCGTCCAGGTTGGTTACCGCTGCGTCTGTGGCCCCTGCCAGCCCACCGCAAGCATCTTCCGAGATGACCCCGGCTACCAGCGCCACGACCGACGCCTGGCTGAGGGACCCTGCTGCTGCGGGCGCATCTTCGTCGTCGGGCAGGACGCACAGGCCTATGCGGAGGCGATGTCGAAGGAGCGTCAGCACGCCGGTGAAGCACCGCTGGGACACCACTTGCAGACCCAGGACGTGGCCCTGCCCTGGGGAAGCACGTTTCCAGCCGTCGTGGCGGAGCCGCGGACGTGACAGCGGAGCAGCCGATGTCCCTCGACGCCTTCCCAGGACCGGTCCTCGTCGCTGTTGCTCACCCGGATGACATCGAGGCCCACTGCGCCGGGACGATCGCCCGGCTGGTCGAGCGAGGCCAAGCCGTCTCCTACGTGCTCGTCACGAGCGGCAACCGGGGCAGCCACGACCCAACCGTCACGGCCGAGGCGATCGCCGCCCGGCGGGAAGCCGAGCAGCGAGCGGCGGCGCAGATCATTGATGTAAAGCGGGTGCGCTTCCTCCGCTATGACGACAGCGACCTGCTGTTCCATGTAGCGAGGCTGCGGCAAGAGCTGACCGAGCTCATCCGCCAGGAACGGCCCCGCACCATCATTACCCATGACCCGTACCCGGGGAACGGCTCCCTCGACTCGTGCGCGATCTACCCGGACCACACGACGCTCGGGCTGATGACCTTCCAGGCTGCCTACCTCTGCGGTCCTGGCCCGCTCTTCTACCCCGATCAGCTGCAACGCGGCTTGTCACCCCATCGCGTCGAGATGCTGTATCTCATCATGAGTGACCAGCCGGACACATTGATCGACATCGAACCAGTCTGGCAGCAGCGGATGGCGGCCCTACGACGCCACGCGAGCCAAGGTCGTGACCGTCCAGACGTGGAGACCTTCTTCCGGCGCATCACCGGCGAGCTCGGGGTTCGGGGAGGCTGCCGCCTAGCCGAGGGATTCCGCCGCTTGCCGCCTAGCTGAGGCACACGACCACGAAAATAAAACGCCTTGTTCCGATTTGCACACTCGTCGGAGCGGATTCTCGACGTCCGGCCCAGACACTTGGCGACGCCTAGCAGCAACCGATCCGGTTTGCCGTCATGCTCGATGGGAGGCGCGGGCGACATCCAGCCTCAAGTCTGAACCGACCAACCTTCGCCACCGCGCTCACGAAAGAGTCAGTTGGTCGTTCGGGGGCACACCCATCACCAGACCCAAGTGTCCCTCGCCGCAGGACATCCCGATCCTCAGCGTTGTCTCGAATACGGTCTCGCGCGGTGGATTGGCGCGTTGAGCTGGATCCATGCGGGCGGTAAGGAGCTCAACCGCCGCTTTCCCCATCGCGTATCCGGGCTGCTCCACGATGGTGAGCCGCGGGCAGAAGGCGGAACGGGGGAACGGATCGTCAATCGCGGCGACACCGATGTCGTCGGGGACCCGGCAACCCGCCGCAACGAGCTCATCCAGCACACCCAGGGCGACCTGGGCGTTCGCCGCCACGATCGCCTCCGGTCGCCTCCCCCGACCGAGCAGCTCGCGGACCGCCTCCGCCCCGCCGTCCCGGTTGTAGTCACCTGCCAAAACGAGATCGGCTGGCGCCGGCAGGCCCGCCGCTCGCAACGCCGCCTGATAGCCGGCGATCCGTTCGGGCCAGGTCTGGACACTCGGCATCCCCCCGACAATGGCGATCCGGCGATGACCGAGCTTGATCAGGTGCTGACAGAGGACGAAGGTGCCCGCCCGCGTGTCACAGCGCACGACATCGGCTGCCAGGCCCGGCAGCGAGCGGTCGAGCAGGACGAGCGGAATCTCACGCGGCAGACTGCGGCCGAGCGCCCCAGCCGCTTGGTCCGTTGGGACGAGGATGACCCCGTCGACCCGCCGCTCCCCCATGACGCGCAGGTATTCGGCCTCAAGCTCGGGGTCCTCCTCCGAGTTTCCCAGGACGAGGCTCAAGCCGGCTTCCCGGGCGGCGTCCTCGGCGCCGCGGGCGACCGCCGTGAAGAACGGGCTGGTGATGTCGGTGATCAGGAGGGCGATGAGATCGCTGCGCGCCTGCTTCAGGCCGCGGGCAACGGCGTTGGGGATGTAGTTGAGCTCGGCGATGACGCGCTGGACCCGGCCCCGTGTGGCAGGGCTGACATTGATGTGGTTGCGGACGACGCGCGACACCGTGATGGGGCTTACCCCCGCCTGGCGGGCGACATCTTCGATGCTGGCCATAGTGCGCTCCTCTGTTCGTTTCCCTGACGGTATCATCCGCCGGACCCGTTGACAACGTTACCATTGGGTGATAGGCTCCATTGACAACGTTACCATCTCGGTTCGGTATTGATCTTCTGGCGTCGTCTGCCCGATCGAAAATAGTTTGATCGGATCCGCGAGCGTTTGCCAGAGCCGCGGGAACGGAGGAGCCCAATGGCGAGCACGGACTTGACAGCTGACATCACACGGCCACGAAACACGCCGATCTCGCGGCGGAGGATGATCAAAGTGAGCGGCGCGGCCGTGGCCGCTTCGTCCGCATTCTCAATGCCGTACGTGATCAGCCGATCGGCCGCCCAGGCCGAGCCGTTGACCTTCTGGCAGTTCTACTCCGAGGGTGCGGTCGGCACGCAGGCCCAGTGGTTCGAGACCATGGTCGAGGCCTGGAACGCCGAGAACGAGACGCAGGTCCGGCTGGAGTTCATTCCGCCGCCATCGGAGGACTACTACACCAAGCTCTCCACGGCCTTTGCGGCCGGGGAAGGGCCGGACATCTTCCTGCTCAGCCCGAGCGACTTCCTGCGCTACGCCAACAACGACGCCCTCCAGGATCTTACCCCGTTCCTCGAAGAGGAGGCCAGGACGGACTTCTACGAGGGCGTCATGACGACCCGCATCGTCGATGGCAAGATCCTGGCTCTCCCAATGGAAGTCGAACCGATCGCGCTCTACTACAGCGTCCAGGCCTTCCAGGAGGTCGGCCTCACCGAAGCGGACATCCCCCAGACCTGGGACCAGCTCCTGGAGGTCGGGGAGCGGTTGACGACGGGGGATCGCTACGGGTTGCTATTCGAGACCAGGCCCGGTGGATATCAGGTGTTCATGTGGTATCCCTGGATGTGGATGGGCGGCGGCGACGTCACCACTCCGGACGGGCTCCAGAGCAACTTCAATCATCCGGGAACGGTGCAGGGCCTCCGGTTCTGGCAGGAGACGATCGAGCGGGAAATCGCGCCGCGCGAAGCGCTCGGCCCTGGTAGCGGCGACGTCATCGCCAACCTCGTCGCCGGCTACTGCGCGATTCAGAACACCGGTATCTGGTCGATCGCGGCATTGAGAGAGAACGCGCCCGACTTTGAGTACGGCGTCTTCAAGCTGCCGGTGCCGCCGGACGGAACCTACACCACCGACGCCGGCGGTTGGGCGTTCGCCGCCAATGCCAGGGGCCAGAATCCCGAGGCGGCGGCACAGTTCATCATCTGGGCGATCGGTTCAATGCAAGACGATTCGGTGCAGCGAGTCGTCGATTGGTGTACCGAGGCCAAGAGTGACATGCCACCCCGGCAATCGGTGCTGGAGCGAGCCACCGAGGCGGGGGCCTATGCCGAGGGAACCCTGCGGACCTTCGCCGAGGAGATTCTGCCGGGGGCCCGCGGCGAGCCGCGCACTCCGCCCGAGGTCTGGCAACTAATCACCGACGCCATCCAATCCTGCCAGCTCGGCGGCGCCGATCCCGCGCAGCAAGCAGAGGAGACGAGTCAGCAGATCGAAGAATACCTGGCTACCTACGAGGGCGCCCGCATCCTATGAGCGTTAGCGACGGACGGGCCGGGACGGCGGGGATGGCGGCGGGACCTGTGATCGCGCTGCCTCCCCGCCGCCGCTGGCGGCGCCAGCACCGCGAGTGGTTGGCGGCATACCTGTTCCTGGCGCCGGACGTTCTTGGGCTCCTGATCTTTCTCGTCGTCCCGATGGTGTTGGCGCTGACCATGGGATTCTTCCGGGTCAGCGGCTTCGGCGACTACACCTTCATCGGCCTCGCCAACTACCAGCGTTTGTTCTCCGACGAGCTGTTCCTGAACAGCGTCCGAGTGACCACCGTCTACGCGGTGGTCCTGGTGATCGGGGTCTATGTGGTGAGCCTTGGGCTGGCCCTGCTGGTGCAGCAGCGGTTACCGCTCATTGGGCTCCTGCGCAGCCTCTTTTTCTTACCGCACATCGTGAGCCTGGTCGTCGTTGGCTTTGTCTGGCAATTCCTCTTGGTCGGCCGCGTCGGCGTCATCAACAAGGTGCTGGCCGCCGTCGGATTCGAGGGCCGCTCCTGGCTTGGCGACCCCCAATTTGCCCTGGGCACCGTGCTCATCGTGACGATCTGGTTCCTGATGGGCTTCTACATGATCGTGTTCCTGGCGGGGCTGCAAGAGATCCCGCCCGAGTACTACGACGCCGCCCGCATCGACGGGGCCAGCTTCTGGGAAATGTTCCGGAGCATTACCCTGCCGCTGCTGCGGCCGACCAGCTTCTTCGTCATCTTGGTGACCATGGTGGCGGCCGTCGCGGGCCAGCAGGGGGTGGATCTGACCGTCGTCATGACGCGGGGCGGCCCGGACCGCTCGACCTCGCTCGTCACCTATTACGTCTACCAGCAGGCCTTTGAAGTGGGTGATTATGGCTACGCGGCGGCGATCGCCTCGTTCCTGGTCGTCTTTCTCCTTGGGCTCACGGCCGTGCTGTTTGCTCTGACGAGGGGTGGACGCTTTGAGTTCGACTAGTCGAACCGCGGTTGCGCCGCCGCAATCCCGGACGATTCCCGTGAGTCGTGACCTGGGACGTCGTCGGGCTAAGCGAATTGGCCTCTTCCTGCTGGCGGCAACACTCGCGGCGCTCACCGTGATGCCGCTGCTGTGGATGGTGTCAGGCGCCTTCAAGGGGCCGGCCGAGGTGTACGCGCCCGGCCTGATCCCGCGGCAGCCGACGCTGGACAACTTCCGGTACGTCTTCACCGAGGCGCCGCTGCTGCGCTGGATGGGGAACAGTCTCTTTGTCTCGGCGACGGTGACGATTGTCGGCCTGTTCTTCCATTCGATGTCCGGCTATGCCCTGGCTCGCCTCCGCTTTCCCGGCCGCGAGCTCATCTTCTTCGGTATCTTCGCCACGTTTCTGGTCTCGCTCCCGGTCATCCTAGTGCCGCTGTTCATCCTGGTGCGAGAGCTGGGCATGATCAACCAGTACTCGGGGCTAATCGTGCCCAGCATCTTCCACGCCTTCGGCATCTTTCTCTTGCGTCAGTTCTACCTGGGGATCCCACGGGAATTGGAGGAGGCCGCGCTAGTGGACGGCGCGGGGTACTGGCGGATCTACTGGCAGATCATCCTACCGCTCAGCCGGCCTATCCTGGCGGCGCTGTCGGTCTTCTTCTTCCTGGCAAACTGGAATTCATTCCTCTGGCCGCTCGTCACCACGACCGACCGGGACCTCTACGTCGTCCAAGTCGGGATCGCGACCTTTCGCCAGCAGTACGCGTCGTCGCAGAACTACATTCTGGCGGCATCAACGATCGTTGCCCTGCCGACGGTGCTGCTGTTTTTCGTCTTCCAACGTCAGCTCATCGAGTCGATCAAGACGTCCGGCTTCAAGTAGTCCCGTTTTGGTCGAGTCCGCGAGAACGTGGGAAGAAGCCAGTTGTGTGGCAGATGGAGCGCCCCTGCCCTCGTTGGGCACCGAGGCATACGAGGGGGAATCGAGCGCATGGACGACCAACATCGGCTGTTTCAGGGCCAACTTGGGGCCCTCCCTTTTGCCGGGGGCCTCATCACCCGGCAGATCTCGGCCGAGAACCCGACCGGCGCCAAAGGGGGCGGCTGCCACTGGGACCCGGATCCTGCTGATCCCAACCTGGCCCACAGTGGCGCCGCCGTGAACCTCGGCAGAGGCTGGAAGGTACGGCCCTTTATCCCGGTCAAAGCGGGCCAGACGGTGACGCTGGCGGACATCGCAGGGCCGGGCTGCATCAACCAGTTCTACATCACAAGCAACCTCCTCGAGCTGCGCGCGCTGGTGCTCCGGTTCTACTGGGACGGCGAAACGCTTCCCTCCATTGAAGTCCCCCTGGGCGACTTCTTCGCCATCGGGCACGACGCGGCGCCTCACCTAGTGAGCTCATTACCGGTTACGGTCGGCCCGCACCGGGGATGCAGCTGCTACTGGCAGATGCCGTTCCGTGAGCGCGCGCTGGTGACGATCGAGAATCAGGGACCGAAGGATGCGGACGTCGTCGCCTATCGGTTCCTCTACAAGCTTCATCCCGTTCCCACCAGCGCCGCCTACTTCCATGCTCAGTGGCGACGCGGTATCACGAAACGAGAGCATCCGGAGCATACGATCGTGGAGGGCGTCCGGGGGGCGGGCGCTTACGTGGGGACGTATCTGGCGTGGTCGGCATTCTCCCACGGCTGGTGGGGCGAGGGAGAGGTCAAATTCTACCTCGACGGCGACGGGGAGTTCCCGACCATCGCCGACAACGGCACCGAGGACTACTTCGGGGGTGCATGGAACTTTTGGATCGACGGCTTGGAGCGGGAGTTCAACTCGCCCTACCTGGGGCTGCCCCTTGCCCACAACCACGACCGCCAGGGACCGCGCCTCTTCAGCCTGTACCGCTGGCACATCCTCGACGCGATCGGGTTTGCCGAAGACCTCCGGGTGACGGTCCAGGCGCTCGGCTGGTGGCCCGATCGCACCTACCAACCGCTCACCGACGACATCGCCTCCGTCGCGTACTGGTACCAAGGAGAACCGCACGCCCCGTTCCCCACATTTCCGGCGCTGCGCGAGCGATGGGGACGGTAGAGCGCTCTGGTTATCAAACGCGAGTCTCCATGGCCGTCGGCCGCCGGCGTGAGCTCAGGCCGAAAGCAGTGCTGCATACTCGTCGCGCGCGACCGTCTCGGCGAACAGGACGTCGGCACAGCCTTCGGGCTCGAACGCGAACATGGCCCTTGTGGCCTGGTCGATATCCACCTCGGTCACCAACAGCTGCTCCCGCCGCAGCGCCGTCTGGGCATGCACCCGGCCATCCGGCGCGATCACCAGTGAGCGGCAATTCTGGTGCGGGTCGTGGCAGCAGTTGCACGAGGCGAACCAAACGGTGTTTTCGGCGGCGCGGGTCGTGATCATGGCGTGGTGAATGGGGAGTTTCCAACCGTTCGGCCGGGTCGTGTTGTTCTGCGGATGGAAGACCAGTTGGGCTCCCTGGCGGACGCACTCCCGAGTCGTTTCCGGGAAGCGGAACCCCTCGAAGCAGAGGACGACGCCCACCGTGACACCATGGAGGCGGAACGTCTCGATGCTCGAGCCGGGCGTGTAGACAAGCGCATCAAGTGGCGTCAGCTTGGTCTTGTGGTGCGTACCCAGGATGCGGCCATCCTCGGCGATGACCAGCGCCGAGTTGTACGGCTTCCCGTGTTCCGGGTCGGTGGCCAGCGGTGTCTCCGTGCCCAGCACACAGGCCATCCCCAGCTCTCCACATCGTTTGGCAACCGCCGCGTGCAGGGCAGCCAGCGCCGCAACCGGCACCGGCCGCGCGGGAGGGACGACATCGACCCGATAGCCAACCGTCTGTCCCTCGGGGAAGCACAGGATCTGCACCCCGGCGGCGCCGGCCCGTTCGACGGCCCGGAAGATTGCATCGGCGTTGGCGTCGAGATCTGCGGTCTGCCGCGTCTGGGCCAGGGCGATTTTGAGTAGATGCATCGGTCCGACTCCTCTTCATCGACTTGGACGGTGAAGCCGCTGAACAATCGCGGATCAACTCCGATACGCTGACCATGAACACGTCATGTGCCGGCGAGTTCGTTCCCTGTGGTCTGCCCATCTTCCACGGAATCAACATCCATTGCAATATGCGTGGGCTATGCTCCGGCCAGGAGCTGTGGACCCGCTTGGCTACCGCCCCGCCACTCCGTGAATAATCCGGGTTGGAACGGCCTGAACCAAGGATTGGGTTTGGGGTCGATGACCACATCAAGGAGGTACGGTTCGTCTGCCGCCAGAGCCCGTCCGAATGCCGCCGCCAGCTCGCCCGGCTACCGTACCCGCTCACCGTTCGCGCCCGACGCCGTCGCCACCCGCGCATAGTCCATGTCTAGAAAATCAACACCAATATAGCGCGGACCATGGAACAAGTAGAGCTGTTCCTGCTTGATGTTCCCGTAGGACTGGTCGTTCATGATAGTGTCCCTATAGTTCTGTACATTGAGTGAGTCAGAGACGGAACTGGCCACCGTCCGCCAAGCTAGTGGGGTTGTTGGAACCACGATCAAGGAGGAAGCACGATGGCCGAACACGATGGTACAGGGTTGGCAGCGGCGACGCAAGCAGGGCTGGTGGATGATCCGGCCTTCCTGCGGGAACTGGTGCAGGGGGCCGTGCAAGCGATCCTGGAAGCCGAGCTGACGACGCACCTTGGGGCGGGGCGCTACGAGCGGGAAGCGGGCCGCACGGGCTACCGCAACGGGTACAAACCGCGCACGCTATTCGACCCGGGTCGGCACGCTGGAGCTGCGGGTGCCCCAGGATCGCGACGGCACCTTTTCGACCGAGCTGTTCGGCCGCTACCAACGCAACGAGCAGGCGCTGGTGCTGGCGTTGCTGGAGATGGACCTGCCGGGGGTCTCGACCCGCAAGGTGGCCGCCATCACCGAGCAATTGTGCGGCACGAGCGTGTCCAAGAGCCAGGTCTCGGCGCTGACGGCGCGGCTGGACACGGACCTGACAGCCTGGCGGGAGCGGCCGCTGAGTGCGGCCGCTACCCGTACCTGGCCGTGGATGCCCGCTACGAGCACGTCCGGGTCGACGGCCAGGTGGTCAGCCAGGGGGTGCTCATCGTCGCCGGGTGCGGGCGGAGTGGCGCCGGTACTAGATGCGGCGCCTTACCGACGTGCGGCGCCGGAAGTCTTCCAGCCGCGGCGGATCGTGTCGCGGATGGTCTCGTAGGATTTCCCTTCTTGCCGAGCATCGGTGATCGCCGGCACGAAGACGTCGGCGTAGAACCGCGCGCCCATCCGCTCGATGATGTCGTGGTCGAAGGTCTCATCCGTCTGCAGCTCGTCGCCGACCGAGCAGAACTTCGGCTCCTCGTCGTGCGCAGCCTTCGTGCGCGGTTTCTTGCCGTCCGAGGAGGATTGCTGGCCGAACCGGCGGGAGGCGACGACCTTGGCCAGCCAGACGCCGTAGCCCTTGGCTTCGTCTGCGGGGTATCCCTTCTCGCGCCGCTCCTGGCGCGTGTACTCGGCGAAGACGTCGAAGCGGCGGATGGGTTGGTTGGGAGCGGCATCGGCTTCAGGCATGGCGGACTCCTTTCCGTGCTGATGGCATCGGCGGGAGGCGTACACACCCCGTGCCGCCGGCTCCGGAAACGCCCCTTGCTGCCCCAAGAAGCGACCGAAGCGGCACCCGGGCGAGGCTGGGCCTGCGGGCGGATTACGACGACCGCCGCAGCTGCTCCAGGTCGTCGAGCCGGCTGAGGACGAGGTCGACCTTCGCCTCGAGCCGCTCATCGCCGTCCTTGCTCTCGGCCGATCCCTCAAAGATGAGGATGGCGGTGAGCACCACGAAGGCGGCCAACTGCAAAAACTCGCTCATGATGTTCTCGAAGGAGCGGGCCAGCCAGGCCCAGGCGTAGCCATCCTCCCCCCAGACCGTGGCGATCTCTCCGTGCGCCGCCTGCTCGGCGGCAAACTCTTGCCAGCCGGTGAACAGATGTACCAGCCAGGCGAGCACGAACACCACGGCCAGCGCGTAGCCGAGGCCGCGGCGGTTCCTCCGAAAGGTGCGCGTCGTGACCCCCACTACGGCGGCGAGGGCAGCGAGCGCCAGGATAAACAGCACAAGCAATGGGATCACCGGCACGTCCACGACGGCTCCTTCCTCGTCTACGGAAACGTCTCTGGTCTCGCCCGCTACGTCCGCCCCGGCCGTCGGACCCGGCCGCTATGGGCGCTGGAGCAGAATGGCCATGTTAGGGGAGGGACAGAGCGCACCCCAGGACTAGATCATGCCAGCCGATCCGGACGAGCCCGCACCCGGGGGTCGTGCCTGATGCAAAGAACGGCAAAACGCCGACAAGTCCGGGTTTGACCCCAGCTCCGTCGGCGTATGCTGGCCATCGGCGTTCGGGATTGCTCCCATTCGCGTCTGGCGTCCGTACACACTACACCCGCCGTGCCGGGTCGTCAATACCTCGGCAAGAATGTAACTGTTCAGACTTGTGGGGAATCCCGAGTTCCGCTCGATCCCACTGATGCGCGGAACCACGTCCGGACGCGAGCTTCGTTGGTGCGCCACGAACGACAGGCAGCCCTCGTACCCCCAACTCTGAACAGTTACGCAAGAATCGCCTGGGTGTAGTTCATCAGCGTCGACATCTCGCCGAAGCGCCCGCCCAGCTGCTCTTGCACGGCTACCGCCGAGTTGGGCGAGAGGTTTTTCGGTTCCAGCAGCTCGATCGGGATGCGGTCGAAGCGCAAGATCATTTCGCGTTCCTCTGGTGATATCGGATCGCCGCTTACAACAAGAACCGGCCGGGACCGGTCCCGGCCGGCCTGGCGTGCCAAATGGCGCTCGCATTGACGGTGCCCTCGCTAGTCCGCGGACCCCGAAGACTGCGCCTGCCGCAGGCTCTCGCTGATGTTGCGGGCCGCTTCGTCGACCGAGATCTCTGAGGCTTCGGCGGCGGCCTTCACGTCGTCCATGGTGATGTGGCGGTCGTCGCCGTGGGGGTCGTTCGGTTCTCCACACCCGCAATCGAGGCACATGGTGCTCGTCCTTTCTTCCGGTTCTCCGTCCCGCGCTCGGCGGGTCGCCGAGGCCGTCCCGCGCGTCCTCGTGGACGTGCGGGCTCCCGTGCCCGTCCTCAGTCGCCGCGAGCGCCGGCGAACTCCTTCTGTGCCGCCTTGGCCTCGTTGCCGATCGCTTTGGCGAGGGCTTCGACGCGCTTGGCCATCGCCTTCTCCTGGTCCAGGTTCTCCTGAAGCAGCGTGGCGCTCTCTTTCTCGCCCAAGTCCTTAGCCATCTGCACCAAGCCGGTGTACATCACCATCTCGTAGTGCTCGGTCTTCTCGGCCCCGCTGACGTTGGCCAGCTCCAGCATCTGGGGAGACGGGTCTTCCTCGTGCATGGCGGCGTGCTCGTCGGCCAGCCCCTTGATGCCGTAGCAGGTCGTCTCTTCCGGTTTCTCGCCGAGCTGCTTGAACACGGCCTGCAGATTCTTGACGTGCCCCTTCGTTTCCGCCTCGTGCTCTTTCAGAGCCTGCTTCAACTCAGGGTTGAGCGCTTCCCTCTGCAGTTCCGGCAGCATCTTCAGAATCTGCTGCTCGGCGCTCATCGCGTCGGACAACTCGTGCACGAACAGTTCGCGCGGTGTGGTAATCGGCATCGACGGTCCCTTCCTCTATCGGTTCACGCGCTCGCGGCGTCGCCCGGAGCAACGCATGCGGCATGCCATGCGACGCCAGCCAACCCGGGGCCGGTCGGTACATAGCACGCCCGGACCCTCCCGAACCACGGCCGGACCGCAGAAGCGTGCGACGTTCGGGACTGGACGAGAGCTTTGTGCCCGCCCGTGGGGCGCGCAACGGCGCGCGCGGCGGGGCGATGGCGCGGGCCTTGCCGCTGGACGTCTACGCCACCCCTGAGGAGGCCGTAGTCATCGCTGCGGTGCCGGGGATGCATCCACAGGAGCTGGAGATCACCTACACCCAGAACACCTTGATGCTCTCCGGAGCGGTCCCAACCGCGGCGGACAGCGAGCAGGGCAAAGCAGCGACGTGGTACCTGCACGAGCTGTGGTCGGGGCCGTTCCAACACACCGTGACGTTGCCGTTCGAGGTCGACGCGGCCAAGGCGAAGGCGAGCTTCGAGAACGTGATCGTGCGCACCGGTCACGAGCACCGGGACGACGATCTCGATCGCATTGCCGCGCTTGGCATCAAGACCCTGCGGTACCCCGTGCTCTGGGAGCGCGTGGTCCCCACCAATCCCGCGCACCCTGACTGGACTCGGTGGCATGGTGGGCGCGGCGGTGGGGCTGCGGCCCATGTTGCTTGCCTGCCCTATCGGTATACTGCTGGCAAGTGTGTCCTTGATCTTTACTCCAGTGCGTCGACTGCGCGATCAACCATTGCGGTCCGCTTGCAACCGCGCGACGGCCACTTTGCGAGCAGCACCTATCGCGGTCCGATCGTCCTTGACCCGGCGTCGCCAGAGGCCGGTCCCATCACGGCGACGCTGAAGAGCCAGGACTTCGTCATCTGGCCTATCCTCGTGACGCTGCTCGGCGGGATCGTCGCCGCAGGGCTCAACTGGTACGGCAACGAGAAGCGCCCGAAAGACGCGCTGCGCGGGGGCCTGACAGAGGCTGCCGAGACTTATTTTCAACATAAGGAAGTGTTGGCGACCGTTCCCCCACTCCCCTACACCCTGGATGTGTACTTCAGCAAGTTCACCAAGGACGACAAGGGGAAATACACCTGGCACCACGATCGTGAGAGCGACAAGAAGGGCGCCGCACGTGTCCGCAAGGAGATCGGAGAGGCAGCGAATCAGGAGGAACTCGACGCCACCGCTACGGAGGTAAGCCGAACTCGGGGACTCGTTGACAGCTGGCCGGCAGCTATTACGGCCACTATGGACCTGCGCGAAGCCAGGGCGTCTCTCCCCGATGCGGCGCCAGCCCGATCCATCGCCGAGGCCACCGATAAGCTCCTTGCTCCGCAAACGGTACCGGTTGATGCTGCGGCAGCAGCCGCATTGACTCAGGAGCTTCAGGACCAGGCAACGGCCGTTCGGCTCTGGATCGTTGCCTGGTCCATGGTCACCGCGCTTGAGCCGCTCTATGGTCGCCTGTTGATCGATGATCGCATCGTCGGCGCCGATCGGACGTGGCTCATTGAGCACGACCCCGCGCCCATAAGCACGGCTCTCCTCGCATCAGCCGCGTCGCTTCCCGATATCATGGAGTTCAATGTCAAGACCCAGGTGCTGGAGGCCGCCCAAGTCCTCCAGACGCTCGATCGTGTCTACCCGCCCGCTCCGCCACCACCGCCTCCTGCCGACTCGTATGGCGTGATGTCCCCTGACGAGCGGGCGAAGGTCTCGGCCAGCGACTTGCTAGGTGTTGCACGGTGGCCCGAGTTCCTGCCGCCCATCGTGCCGCCGCGCGCGGCCGACTATCCGGGCGGTGATGCGTCGTTTGGACTTGTTCGCGGCTATGGCAGCATCGCTCCTGGCGGCTGCCCTCTACGTCTTGGGCGTCTATGGGAGCGGCGATTAACGGGACCTGGCAGCAGTACGCGACCGCGTTCCTCGCTGGCGCGTCGATGGTATTCCTCGCAACCTTTGCCCTACTGCCGTGGTTCCGGTCGTATCGGGCTGGCAAAGCGCAGACCGGGGACACCGCCTTAGTCTGAGAGCCCCGGCATGGATTCGTGCGGGTGGGGCTACCTGAATTCGACCGGGTATAAACGAGGTTGCCTTAGCTAGCGGGAGTCCCGCACCTCGACGAGGCGGGCATGCCATGGGCAGTAGCGGCCAACGCGATCAACGAACTCGTCGACGTGGTCATCTACATACGAGGGTAGTCCGTCACAGACCTCGATCGCGTTCTCGGTCAGTTCAATCTCCTCCGCATCAAGATGCCACGGATGTGGCGCGTTGTGGTCAGCTTGGCCAGAGCCACGATTGATCCGACCGTTCGGGATACTCGCCTCGCTTTTGCCGTCTCGCAGGTCCAGGATCTGCTGGATCGCCGTCGAATTCGTCACCCAAACGTGGAACCGCTCACCGTATACCTCGAAGGTGGCTAGGATTCCAAAGCCTTCGTCCATTGGGTACTGACTTTCCGCCGGGTGATCTGCCGGCGCCAAGTTCATACGCTGGATCATCGCGCTTGCCCCCACGGCGTACGCAACCAGCGTACCTATGACGAAGGGTGGCCAGCGATCCCGGTGGAATGAAGGCGAGCACGAGGACGCCGTGTTAGAGGCGAGCAGGTCGTCCTAGGGAGCGTCCTGTTTGAGGCTCCGGTAGAGCGTCGCACGCGAGATGCCAAGGGTACGACAGATGGTGTCGATGTCGGCCTGCCCACCGTCGTAAAGTGTCCGCGCCAGCTCTAGTTGCTTCGGGTCAGCCAGCTTCTTCGGTCGCCCGCCTCGTCGGCCTCGGGCCCGGGCCGCCGCCAGCCCGGCATGCGTCCGCTCCCGGATCAGGTCGCGCTCGAACTCGGCCAGCGCCCCGAAGACATGGAAGATGAGCTTGCCACCCGGCGTCGTGGTGTCGATCTGCTCGGTCAGGCTCTTGAAGCCGATCCCCCGCGCCGCCAGCCGCGCCACGACCTCGATCAGGTGCTGCAGCGAGCGGCCCAGGCGATCGAGCCGCCAAACGACGAGGGTGTCGCCGTCGCGCAGATACCCGAGGACGTCGGTCAATACCGGCCGCTCGGCTTTCTCCCCGCTCGCCGTCTCGGCGTAGACCTTGCCGCAGCCGGCCGCCCTGAGCGCATCCAGTTGTAAGTTGAGCGTCTGTTCCCCGGTCGGGGCCCGAGCGTAGCCAATCTCCATGGTTCCGTCGTCTCAAAATTTGATCGGCAGTGCAAGTAGCAAAACGTTGACTTCGAGACGGCTTGCGCAACAATCGTTCCTGCGTAAACCTGCGCAAGTTGTGGTCCGACTGTGACTGTCGCACAAGCGGTCAGCCGTGCGACAGCCTCGAGAGCGGCTGGCATTGTCATTTTCCTCAACATTTCTGTCGCACGGCTGCAGCAAGTTCTGTCGTCATCCATGCCGTGCCGGTCGGCGAGCTGCCCACGGTAGTCGCAACCGCATCACAGTGATCACTGTCGGAATGTTTGGCTCAAGACGCTGCGTCCTTGGGCAGCAGGATGGTCCGGCTGTCGCTCGTGGCCCCCGGCGCGATCGGTCGTGTCGGTGCGGACGCCGCCGGCCGCCCCGCCGATGGCGTCGTCAGGATGCTGCCGGTCGCCGGATTTCGGCCGCAGGGCAGGCAGGTGGCACCCCGCTTGCTAACTGGGCAGCGCAGGCGTCAGATTGCAGCGTCCGCCGAACCGGACAGAGGAGGGAGCACGACGATGAGCACGGGAAACCAGAGCTCGGGCCGGGAGACCACAATCGTCGACAACGAGGTCTACAACCTGATCGCCACCCTGGCGACCAAGCTACAGGGGCTGGCCGCCTACGACAAGTACGAGCAGGACGGCCAGGCCAACGACCCGATCTGGCAGGAGTTGCGCCAGCAGGATGACCAGGCCGCGCGGCGGCTGCTGGCGCAGTTGGAGCGGTTCGCCCAAGCGGGCAAGCTTCGAGCCGGGTAGCCCCCTGGACGGCGATGCCCGCCCCGCAGCCCCCGCCCCCAGCGTGCTGGCCCCGCTGGGGGTGGTTCCCGCGCTGCTTCCTCATCGGCTGCAAGGGCTCCTCGCCCATCGACCGCGCCTCGGGGGCCGCGTCTCACGCAAGGGCCAACCCCACCCAGCGACCACGACCATCGCCGGCAGGCCAAGGAGGCCATCGTGTCCGACACGAGCGTCACGAAGATCGACGCCCGCTTCTCGCCGAAGGGCGCGATGGGGCAGAAGTACCTGGCGGCTGGCATCGCCCTCTCGATGCGGCTGTGGGAGGAGGAACCGCCCGGCGAGCCGAAGCCGGAGGCGCGGCGCGACTACGAGACGGTTGGCTACGTGATCGCGGGGCGGGCTGAGCTGCACCTGGAGGGGCAAGTGGTGGTGCTGGAGCCGGGCAACTCGTGGGTCGTCCCCAAGGGCACCGCCCACACCTACCGGATCCTGGAGCCGTTCACCGCCGTCGAGGCCACCAGCCCGCCCGCCGAGATCCACGGCCGCGACGAGAGCGGCGCGCGCGAGTCCTGACGAGCGCGCCGTCGTCCTACCTGCCGATCGCCGTCGACCCGGTGCGAACGGGAGGTGCTGATCCTCCCCTGCCAACGCTTCACCGACCCGGAGATCGCCGCGCACCGGTGCATCAGTCCCCGCAGCACCGCCTCCTCCCACGTCGCTAACGTGCTCGCCAAGCGGGGGCGGCCTACCGGCGCGAGGCAGCCGGTATTGCCGTTCGGCACCGGCTGATCGAAGCGCTCCCCACAGCGAGCCCTGGGGGACCACCCTCTCGGACTGCGTCTGGTGGTGCGACCGACGGTTGGCGCCGGCCATCGACCGGTCGTCGAGACTGGCCCAGCACAGTCCAGACGCCTTGTGGTACCCGATCTTGGTCGGGGCTTTGGTCCAGGACGAACCGCAGCTGCTAGGTCGAACGTCGCCGCCACCATGCAAGGGCGAGGATGATCGCCCCAACGAGGCCGCCAATCACCCACGCGGCTCGCCGCCCATCGCTCACGATGTGCCAGACGGGGTCCGAGTTCGGCGCCAGGCGTCGCTGAGCCTTCGCCGTGGCCAGCGGCGAACCCAGGCGCTCGACCTCGGCGCGGAGGTGGTCACGCTCGACCCGGAGCCGGCCGATCTCCTCGGCCTGGGCCGCGCAGCTCGCGGCCCAGGGCTGGAGGACCGCCTCGCGCCTGGCGGCGAGTTGCGCCGCTACTGCGGGCGAATCGGCTGCCCCTGGACCGGTTGCCTGCTCGTCAGCAGATCGAACCTGACCCCGCGCCAGACGGGCGGGACCAGCCGGCGGCTCCAGCTCGGCCGCGTCCACGAGCGTGATCCGCCAGACCCCGGCAATCTTCGCCGCCGGCAAGACCCCCTGCCGGATCCGTCGGCGGACAGTGCTCGCTGAGAACCCGAGCCGTGCCGCCGCCTCCGCCGTCGAGAGGTCGGTGCGGACGATCGGGGGCTGAGCGAGTGGGTCGGTGGCGCCCTGGTTGGTGCGCATGGCCGCGTCCTTGGTGGGTTGGCTGGTCATCTGGAGGCCTGTAGCTTCCAGGATCAGGAGGTCGGCCGTCAACTGCCGACGCTGGAACTGTAAGGTACCCCCAGGCACGAGCTGGCTGGCGACCGTTGAAGGTGGCGGATCGTCCTGCTGCTCCGACCAGCACGTTGGATAATCTGTGGGGCGATCGAGCAGGCTTGCGGAGCAGGACCGGAGCGGTCGGTGAGGGAGGGTGAGGCCGTGAGCGGCAGTGGTGCCCCCACGGGCTTCGGCCACCATGCGGCTGATGTCGAGGTCCAGTCCGTCGGCTTCACTGCGTTGACCCGGTAGAAGCGCTCAATGGCTTGGGCAGATGATCCGGATGAATCCCCGGCCCCTCCTCCCGTACGCACCTCCACGCCCAGCCAATTCGCTCTTCGGCCGCGCCTGGGAGCATGACGTCGGGGTCATTGAGGACAGCAACGTCACCAGTATTGGAGTCGGCTTGCGCAAGACAGCGCGGCGCTGCATGGCAGGAGCCTTGGTTGTTGCGCCGGCGGTGGCAAGTCTGCAGCGGTTAGAATGCCCGTAGCCTAATCAAATGGACGTGCGGTCTAGAGCAGGCTCGGGAGGTGCGCTGTAATCGACACGGAGGAGTCCCTGGCGTCAATGTTGCCACGCCTGACAGCGGCCGATACAGCGATTCACACCGGTGATGCGGCTCTGCGGCGGCGATGCTGGTCGGGGAGGCGGTATTCTACTCCGGGTTCGTCAGACGGGGCATAGGCAAGCAGGGGTGAGACGCTCCTGCCGACCCAAGTAGCGCGGTATACCCGGGCGGCGTGCGGCCCGAGGACGGGGGCATGCTGAGGCGCTGTGAGGGAACCGCAAGGGTTGGCTCGTGCTGATCGTATAACAGAGCGGCCCCGCCCGACGCCCCCTTCGCAGTTCCAGGTCACCAGTGGCAATGGGGTGTGGATGAGCACTGGGGAGCGGGAGGCAGCCTTCATCTTCGACCTGCTCTCCACCGACGAGGCTGGCACCCCGCTCGGCACCTTCACCGTCCGCGGCACCGTGGAGCTCGCCGGGCGTGGTGAGGTTTTCGACGGCGCGTATGATGTAGTGGCGACCGACCCTACCGGGCAGATCAGCCGGGCCGGCGGGGGAACCCTTGCGGGCACCCGCATCCTGCTGGAGCCCATGGGCACCCCCAGCGTGGCCACGCCGGTGGCATAGCGCGATCGGGGCGGGGCGGCTCCCACCGGGAGCGTCAGCGGAGCAGGCGCAAGCCTCGGGTTGGTCACCGAGTCCTGCCCTGGGGGCGGTGCCTCAACCCACTCCAGGGCTGCTGGCAGCGTATACGGCTCTCGTGCGTACAAGGAGGAGAGTGATGCTCGGAGCCATCGGGCACGCACGGCTCATGTCCGGACGTCGCTCCCAGGTGGAGGACTTGATCCAGGAGTGGCAGCAGACGATCCGGCCCCACATCCTCGGGGGTTCGTCCAGCTCCACGGCCATGTTGATGGCCGACCGGACGAGCTGGTCTTTGTGGCCCTGACCTAGGACCGGACCACGTACCGACGTTTGGCCGAGTTGCCGGAGCAGGACGCCTGGTTCCGCCGCTTCACCAAACACGTTGACGGCGATGTGCGCTGGGAAGATGTAGAGATGGAGGTGCGCATCTAGGCGCCCCGTGTCCCGAAATATTGCCCGTCGCAGGTCCGGACACTTGGCGCATCCGCCGGAGCGTGGATTGACAACGCGCCAGACGGTCGAAGGCAATGTTCGGTTCGCAGCAGGGCACAATGCCAACGCCCTTCCATTCCACACATGCGCTCGAACGGTCTGGTTCCCGGTCGCGGGATGGTTGTGGGAGTGACTCCTTCTCCGTGGGCTCACCCCGACCTCCGCGCAGTGTAGAGTGCGCCACTCGGTCGCCGTTAGGGCGGCCAGTCATCGTGAGGTGGTAACCCCATGCGTCGCGCACCCGCCTTAGTCTGGCTCGTTGCCGTCCTGCTCGCCGCCCTGATGCTGTCCGGCCCCCTCGTCGGCAGCGCCGTCGCCCAGGAAGCGACGCCCACCGCGGAGGAGTTCGCACCCGATGGGGTGCGGTTCGATCTGCTCGGCATCAGTACTGCGACGGAACTGCCGGGAGTCCCGGCTGACTTCGTGCTCGTCCGCTTCACCATCGAGCCGGGTGCCGGCTTCCCCATCGAGGAGGACGACCCCTCGGTGGCGCTCGCCTACGTCGAGTCGGGGGCGCTGACCGCCCGGGTCGAAGCCCCGATCCACGTGACGCGCGCGGCCCTGATCGCGGCTTTCACGACGCCCGGTACGGCTGAGGAGCTCACCGGACCGGAGGAGGTCGCGGCCGGGACCGAGTTCACGCTGGAGTCGGGCGACTCCGCCTTCTTCCCGCCCAACGGTGAGGGGGAGATCCGCAACGACGGCGAGGAGCCGGCGGTGGCCCTCGTCGCGATCGTCGCCCCGCCCGAGGAGGCGGCGGGCACGCCGACGCCATAGCGCGGAATGGCGACGGGGGCCGCTAGGTGACCTGCCCAGCGGTCTCCGAGCCCCGCTCATCACCGGGACCAGGCGGATTCCGGCTCACCGCGTACCTGGGGAACAGCATCGACGAGCCCGCATGCGCTCGCCGCACCCGAGCACGGCGGGCGATCACTCCAAACCTTGCACCACGAATCGAACCTGATTGTGTTCAATTGGGCGAGACGAACTAATCACTGACCGCGCTGGTGCGTCGCCTGCTTCACTTCACCTGTAGGTGACATCAGCAGCCCCGGCTCCGATCCATCACCTGAGGGGAACTGTTCGGTTGCACAGTGCGCGATTTCTTGATCAGACCATCGTAGCGTCAATGCCATTTTGTGACCAGTATTGCAAGAGTTGCGACTCCCGGACCACCGTCTCGACCACCCCCCGCAGCAGCAAGTCCTGCGTCAGCTTCGCCGCCTCCAACTTCGTCATCGCCATCTCGCGTCCACTCCTTCACCTGATCGATCCACCAACCGAGCGGGCCGCCGAGACCCGCTCGAACACCTACGTTGTCGTTAATCGCGATGTGCATTACGGAACCCGGCCACTTGCCGCGTGTCCGTGATTCAGCCAATCGTCCTCAGTCCTGGAAGGACTTCGTGATGCTCGGCGCGGAATTTATTCCAGCGCCCGCAACCCCGGCGATCGCCGTCTCCGCCTCACCGCCGCGACCCCAACCCTCGCCGGATCTTCTCCGCCGCCGGCAACAGCTCCACATCCACCGCCACCCGCGGCGTATCCCCCGCCGGCACCCGCGGCGGCCCCGGCGCTCCGACCGTCTCGGCCACCCGCCGGTACGCCGCCCGCGCCGCCTCCACGCTCGCCACCAGCTCCCCCACGTTGCTCCCGGCCACCAGCTCCGGCACCACATCCGGATGCGCCCGCAACACCAGCTCCCGCACCGCCGCCAGCTCGTCACCGCCGGTGGCAACCTCGATCTCGGCCTCATGCTCCCGCGACATACCCATCCTCCCTCGCTCATGCGTTGTACTGTTGAACCCGCGTCCGCCCCGACCCGCCGCTCGTGCCGCGATCCACCCGAAGGAGACCCCACGATGACGCTGCTCTGGCTCCTGCTTCTGGCGCTACTCGGCATCTTCACCGGCACCCCGGCCGAGCTCGCCACCTCCACCAGCCCGGCCTCGATCGCCAGCGGCCACCCCCTCACCCTGACCATTCACAACTGGGCTTGCCCCGTCGCCTATGACGGCGCCGCGTACGCTCTGGATTGCCAGGAACCGGTTGTTAACCTGGACTTCTCGATCACCGCCCCGGCCGCCCACGCCCAGTCCGCCTTCACCGACGCCACCGGCACCGTGGCCTTTGCCAACCTCCCCCCCGCCACCTACGAGGTCACCGGCGGCCCCCCCGGCGAGTTCGTCCAAAACGCCATCGCCTGCCACCTCACCGACGAGGCCGCCAGCGCCGTGCCCTTCTTCCCCCGTGACAACCGCGCCATCGGCGTCACCCTCACCGACACCGACGTCACCTGCGACTGGTTCAGCATCCCCGAAGACCTCCGCGGCGATGGCTGAGGCGCCGCGCGTGTCCGTCGCCCGTATCGCGCATCGCCAGCCTCCCCACGTTCGCCCACGCCGCCGACATCGCCCACTGGCGCGGCGCGGCGATCACGATCCGCGTCGTTGCCGGGACCAGGCAGGGCTACTGGGGAGTGCAGACAC
>JALZJP010000176.1 GCA_030859715.1 Chloroflexota bacterium | reverse complement strand
CGTGAGTCGTGAGTCGTGAGTCGTGAGTCGTGAGTCGTGAGTCGGGGAGAGTGAACCCCGTGGTCGCCAGCTCGTCAAGCCTCCGGCAGCCGCGGGCTTCCGTCTGACGACTCACGACTTACGCCTCACGACTCGCCCTGCGTTGACAAGCTGGGACGAGTCCCTGTAGGATAGGTCCACCGGCCTAGTGGTCCACCTGTATGATAATCATGGAGACGGCGATGAGAGCGGCCGTGACGACGGCGCCGGGTACGGTCGAAGTTCGGGACAAGGCGGCGCCGGCGGCCGGCCCCGGCGAAGCGCTGATCCAGGTCGAGCGGGTCGGCATTTGCGGCTCCGATCTCCACATCTACCACGGCACGAGCCCGTACGTGGCGTACCCGCGGACCCAGGGCCACGAGTTCGCGGGGAAGGTCGTCGCCTTCGGCAATGGCTACGCCGGTCCGGTCCAGATCGGCGACCGGGTCGCGGTCGAGCCCTTGCTGCCGTGCGGGGAGTGCTACCCCTGTCGCCAAGGCCGGTCGAACTGTTGCGCCAAGCTGCGGGTGCTCGGCGCCCACGTCGATGGCGCGATGTGCGAGTACATCGCCATTCCGACCGAGCGGCTCTACCCCACGGGCGACCTCGACCCGGAGCTGGCGGCGCTCGTCGAGCCAGTCTCGATCGGGGTCCAAGCGGCGGCTCGCGGCCAGATCGGGCCCGAGGACATGGCAATGATCTTCGGCGCCGGGCCGATCGGGCAGGCGGCGCTGCTGGCGGCGACCGATCGCGGCGCCCGGGTGATGATGGTGGACCGGCTTGCCTCGCGGCTGGAGCTGGCGCGCCGGCTGGGGGCCGAGGCGACGGTCGAGGCCGGTCGCGAGGATACCGCCGCCGCGGCCGCCGCCTGGACGAACGGCGACGGCCCGTCGGTGACGATCGACGCGGTCGGGGCGCCGGCGGTGATCCGCTCCTGCGTCGACGTGGTCGCCAGCGCCGGCCGGGTCGTCATCATCGGCCTCTCGCATGAGGAGGTCTCGCTGCCGGTGATTCAGTTCACTCGCAAGGAGCTGACGATCCTCGGCTCCCGCAACAACGCCGGGCTGTTTGGAGAAGCGGTCGCCCTGGTCCGGCGGCGGCGAGACGACGTTGGGGCCTTGATCACCCATCGCTATCCGTTGGAGCGCGTGGCCGAGGCGATCGCCTTCGCCGACGAGCACCCGGCGGAGGCGGAGAAGGTGATGATCGAGGTCGCGTAGTGGGGCGCGGTCCGTGGGGCGGCGCGAGTTGATGGCGGCGAGCGTGCTCATCACGCTGCCGCCAATCATCATCTTCTTCGTCCTGCAACGGTACTTCGTGAAAGGGGTCGCCACCACTGGACTCAAAGGCTGATCTCGCCTCGTGGCCGCGCCGTGACCCAGTTCAACGGAGACAGTCGCGACTGAATCGTCGTCCAGTCAGGGTCAACCGCCAGGAGTTGACCGCCAACGAGAAGCGAAAGGAACGCGCGGTGAGGTTATGCACGTACGAACGACAGGGTCAAATCGGCGTCGGCGTCGAGGTTGGCGGCAAGGTTCATGCCACGACGTACACGGATATGCTCGACTTGATTCGCGACGGCGAGGCGGGCCTGGAGCGGGCGCGGGCCACGGCCACCGGATCCGCGGTCACGGTCGATCGGATGCTGGCTCCCCTGCTCCGGCCGGGAAAAATCTTCGGCTCGGGCGTCAACTACAAGGCGCACGGAGAAGAGGAAGGGACGCACGCCGTCTTGCCGGTGGAGCCCCGGATCGACTTCATCAAGCTGCCGAATACCGTGATTGGCCCGGGTGAGCCGATCGTCATCCCCACGGCGGATCGGGTCATCATCCGGCCGGACGGGTATCAGGTTGACTATGAGGTCGAGTTCGGCGTCATCATCGGCAAACGGGCCAAGAACGTCTCCCAAGCCGATGCCCTCGACTACGTCTTCGGCTACACCGTCTTCAACGATGTCAGCGCCCGCGGTGTCCAGTTTGCCCCGGGCAAGACGCTGCAAGCCGACCTCGGCAAGAATTTCGACACCTTCTGCCCGATGGGGCCGGTGATCGTGACGCGGGACGAGATCCCCGATCTGGCCCAAGCGCATATCACGGCGACCGTCAACGGCGAGCCGCGGCAGGACGCCTACCTCAGCCAGCAAATCTTTCCGATCCCGGTGGTGATCGAATGGATCAGCTCCATCATCACCCTGGAGCCGGGCGACTGCTTGATGACCGGCACCCCGGCCGGCATCGGCACCTTCCGCGACCCGCCGCTCTTCCTGAAGCCGGGCGATGTGGTCACGGTGGCCGAGGACACGATCGGCGAATTGACGAACCCGGTGGTAGTCGGGTAGCGGCGCGGACGGCACGAGACGCGCCGGGATGAGGTCAGGAGGGTTGCAGTGAAATTCGCCATCGTCGGCGGCGCCGGCGCCATGGGCGGCGTCTGGGCCAGCCGGCTCAGCGCCGGGGGGGAGGAGGTCGCGATCCTCGACGTCGCGCCGGAGGCGCTCGGCGCGATCAACCGGGACGGCCTCATTGTTGAACGAAAAGACGGCACCACGGACGTGGCGCGAGTGGTCGCGACCGACCAGGCGGCGACGATCGGCGCCACCGACGCCGTCATCTTCTTTACCAAGGCGTATCACACGGCGGCGGCGGCGGCGTTGGCGCGGCCCCTGGTCGATGCCGGGACGACCGTCGTCAGCCTCCAAAACGGCTGGGGCAACGCCGACACCCTGGCCTCGGTCTTCCCGCCGGAGCAGATCGTGATGGGCGTCACCTATCACAGCGCGATGGTCCGCGGGCCGGGCCGGATCGCCTACACCAACGACGCGGGACCGACCGTGATCGGTCCCTACGCCAATGGCGCCGGGCTCGAGCGGGCCGAGGCGGTCGGCGCCGCGATGACCCGCGCCGGGCTGGAGATGACGATAACGCCGGCGGTGAAGACCGAGGTCTGGAAGAAGCTGATCCTCAACTGCGCGACGCTGCCCACCTCGGCCTTGACCCGCCTCTACGCCGGTGAGCTGGGGAAGCCGGGGCCGCTGCTCGATTTTCTCGATCTGATCACGGGTGAGGCGACGGCGGTCGCCAACGGTCTCGGCTACGAGATCGACGTGACGGAGCGGATCGAGACGATCCACGGCCTCCTGGGACGGGGCGGCAAGGGGAAAGCCTCGATGCTGCAAGACGTCGAGGGAGAGCGCAAGACGGAGATCGACGTCATCAACGGGGCCGTCGTCCGCGAGGCCGATCGCCTCGGTATCGCCGTCCCGGTCAACCGGGGCCTGGTCGCGCTGGTCGGCGGCCTAGAACGGAGCTGGCAACAATGACGACCCGCGTAACCTTCCTCGGCGTAGCCGGGTACGAGATCGCCGGCCCCTCCTGGCGGGTGCTGATCGACCCCTTCCTGACCGGGGCGCCGGTGCCGGTGGCTGACCCGGACACGCTCGCCACGCCAAACGCGATCCTTGTCTCGCACGCCGCCTACGATCACCTCGGCGACGCCGGCCGCATCGCCAACCGGACCGGCGCCCCGGTGGTCTGTGGCGGCGAGGTGCGGGCGATGCTGATGGAGGAGGGGGTGCCATCCGCGCAGATTCAGGCGACGACCTGGGGTATCGTGGTCGAGGTGGGCGGGGTTGTCGTCCGGCCCGTCGAGTGTCACCACTGGTCGCAAGGCCGGTTGGCGAGCGGCCAGTTCATCACCGGAGTGCCGATGGGCTTCATCGTCGAGCCGGAGCCCGGCATTCGCATCTATCACTATGGCGACACCGCTATCTTCAGTGACCTACGGCTGATCAACGAGCTGTACCAGCCAACGATCGGTCTGCTGGGCTGCGCCAACCCGGAGGAGCTAGTCCCGCTGTTCCCGACCGCGGGCCGGATGCTGACGGGCGAGATGTCGCCCAAGGAAGCGGCGCTGGCGGCGGACTATCTCGGCCTCCAGATCGCCATCGCCAGCCACTACTACAACCCGGAACAGGCGGACGTGCGCGACTTTCTAGAGGAGGTGCCAAAGCACGATTCGTCCGGCAGCCGGCAAGCGATCGCCCCGGTCGTCGGCGAGACCCTGACGTTCGAGGTCGCCGCCGGTGACGGCCGGGTCACGATGCAACGATCCGGCGGCGCCTGACCAAGACGCATCGCGCGAGGGCGTATTGACAGGCAGTCGCGGCGATCATAGAATTGGTCAATCATCATACATCATGCCGGTGGCGGCGAGTGATCGCCCTGGCGTTGGGTGCCGGGAAAGCTGGACGAGGAGGTCACGCTGGACGGTTGGGGGCGTGCCTGGCGACGAGAAAAGCCGTCAGGCGATGTTGTTCCGCGCACCCGGCGAGGCAAGCGGCCGGTCATCCGGCGCGACACGGGCGACGCCGGCGGCAGTGATGGATGGGAGGAACGCGCGCTCGCATCGACGGGGCGCTCTGGCGTCACAACCCGCATTGGCGCGGTTGCGCGAGCCGGCCGGGAACGGACCCGGCGGCAAGAAGGAGGATGACGATGGACCAGTCGCGAACCTCGAACCCGACGGCAAACGACAAGCTCCGGCAGTACGCGGAATCCCGGCTGCACCGGGCGCTGGCGGCGCAACTCCATCGCCGCCAGCTGGTTAAAACCTCGCTGGCGGCGGCGGCGGCCGGGGCGATGATGCACTTCACCGACTTCACGCCATCGGCGGTCGCCGCCGGGCGCTGGCCCAGAATGGCGACTCGGCCGAGGCGGCGGTGGCGGCGGCAAACGCGCTCGACCCCAAGCCGGCGGAGCTGTTCGTGGTTTGGGAGTCGGCCTTGCAGGCCCAAGACCCGCTGCTCTTCTCCGGCCCGCTCTGGGAGGAGCTGACCGGGATCCGGATCACGGTGCTCGAGCTGCCCTTTACCGACCTGTATTCCGGCCAGGTGGCCGAGCACATCGCCGGCACCGGCGGCCACGACGTGCTCTCGGTGGTACCGGCCTGGCAGGCGGACTTCGTCGCCCAAGGGATCGTGGAGCCGCTCGATCCGTTCATCGAGCAGTACATGAACCCGGCCGACCTGGACGATTACCATCCCCTCTACCGCGACCTGATGAACTTCGGCGGCCAGATCTACGCCCTGTTCGACGACGGCGACACGATCATCCTCTACTACCGCAAGGATCTGCTCGAGGATCCGGCCAACCAGGAAGCGTTTCAGGCTCAATACGGCCGTGAGCTGGCGCCGCCGGCGACCTGGTTGGAATACGACGAGGTACAAGCCTTCTTCACCGAACAGGGCGCGCCCGAGCTGTACGGCGGCGCCAGCCAGCGGGTGGCCGGCGGCCTCCACGGCTGGTTCATGGAGGAGTATCGCAACAAGGGCGGCATCTTCTTCGATGCGGAGTCCATGGACGCCACGGTGAATGGCGCGGCCGGTCAGGCCACGCTCGACCGCATGGTGGCCTCGAACCTGACGATGCCGCCCGGGGTCGAGACCTGGGGCTTTATCGAGGTGCTGACCGGCTGGATGTCCGGCCAACTGGCAATGATCGGCGGCACCTGGCCCCCGATCGGGCGCTGGTCGGAAGGCACCACCGTCGAGCAGCTGGCCTGGGTGCCGGAGACGCAAGTGGCGGGCAACGTCGGCTACTCGGTGATGCCGGAAGGCCACAGCGCCCATAACGGCGGGTTCATGCTCGGGGTCGCCGCCCAGAGCCGGAACAAGGAAGCGGCCTACCTCTTCGCCCAGTGGGCGAACTCGCCGTCGATCAGCCTCCAGCGCTGCATGCTGCCCTACGCCCTGCGTGATCCGTTCCGGCTCAGCCACTACGCCTCGGACGAGTATCGAGCCGCCTGGGCGACCGCGGGCGACTATCTCGACACGCTCGAAGCGGCGGCCGACGGCGCCCTGCTCGACCTGATCATGCCCGGCGCGGTCGAGTATCACAACGCCATCGACCAGGCGGTCACCAGCGCCATGGCCGGCACCGGCGTCCAAGAGGCGCTCGACGGCCTCGCCGAGTCCTGGAACGAGATCACCGACCGCATCGGCCGCGACCAGCAGCGGGAGGCCTACGCCGAATACACCTCGCTGGCGGGAGCGTACCCATAGGAACCCACGATTGGGAGCGGGCGGCGACTGATCGTCGCTCGCTCCCGGCCCGGAGAGCAGGATGACGGCACCAGGATCGCGGCGCGCCTTCCCCACCCGCCGTGGCTGGCAAGCCGCGGGTAGCGTCAGCGGCCGGAGCCGGGGAACTGGATGGCTCCTGGTCCTGCCGACGCTGGCGGCGATCCTCTTTCTTGGCGTCTACCCGTTGCTCTTCTCGCTCACCATCAGCTTCCGACGATGGGACCTGCAGGTGCCGGAACAGTCGTTCGTCGGCCTCGCCAACTACGGCCAGGCCCTGATGGACGACCGCCTGTGGGCGGCGCTTGGCAACACTCTGCTCATCATGGTTCTTGGCGTGGGACTGGAGTTCGTGCTGGGCCTCGGTCTGGCCCTGGTGCTGATCGACGAGCTGCGCGGCAAACGATTCATCATTCCGCTGTTGATGCTGCCGGTGATGATGGTGCCGGTGGTGGTGGCGCTGACCTGGCGGCTCCTCTGGGACCAGCAGTATGGACCGATCAACGCGATCCTCTCCGCGATCACCGGCCAGAACGTGGCCATTTCCTGGCTGGCCCAAAAGAATTCGGCGATGGTCGCCATCATCGTCACCGAAGTCTGGCAATGGACCCCGTTCATGTTTCTGGTCCTGCTGGCCGGCCTCTCAGGCGTCAGCGCCGAGCTGTATGACGCCGCCTCGCTCGATGGCGCGAGCTGGTGGCACTCGTTGCGCGACATCACGCTGCCGGCGATCGCGCCGGTGATCGCGGTGGCGGTCCTGTTCCGCGCCTTCGACGCCTTCAAGATCTTCGACGTCATCTTCCTGTTCACCCAGGGCGGGCCGGGCACGTCGACCGAGTCGATCTCCTGGTACATCTATCAGCTTGGATTACGATTTTTCCGTATGGGATACGCGGCGGCGGTCTCCTACCTCGTCGTTATCTTTCTCACCATCGTCGTCACCATCTATGCCACGCTCTGGCTGCGAGAGGAACGGGCATGAGCATCGCTGCCGACCGGGCCGTCCCTGTTGCTCACGGCGTCGCGACGCGGTCGCGCCGCCGGCCGCGGGCGACCGTCGGGCTGGCGGCGCGTTATGTCGTGGTCGCGATTGCCCTTCTCTTCTTTCTGTTCCCGATCTATTGGATGGTCATCACCGCGTTCAAGCTCCCGGCCGAGTTCATGGCCCGGCCCCCGGTCTGGTTCCCGGAGAATCCGTCATGGATCCAATTCGAGACCGCGATGCGGTTGCGGGGGGCGACCGCGCTCAAGAACAGCATCATCATTGCCAGCAGCGCTACCTTCTTATCGGTCGCGATCGGCAGCCTGGCCGCCTACGCCCTGGCCCGCTTTCGCACCGGCGGCCGCCACTTTGGGTTCTGGCTCCTGTCACAACGGATGCTGCCGCCGGTCGTCCTCGTGATCCCGATCTTCCTTATGTATCGCGGTCTCGGCTGGCTCGATACCCACCACGGGATGATCGCCCTCTACACCGTGTTCAATCTGCCGTACGTGATCTGGATGCTGCGCTCCTACATCGGCGGCGTCCCGGTCGAGATCGAGGAGAGCGCCCTGGTCGACGGCAGCACCCGGCTCGGCGTGCTGTGGCGGATCACCCTGCCGCTGGTCCTGCCCGGCCTGATCGCCACCGCGACCTTCGCCTTCATCTTTAGCTGGACCGACTTCCTGTTCGCGGTCGTCCTGACCCGGACCGCCGCCGTCACCATGCCGGTGACCATTTCCGGCTACTTCGGTTCCCAGGGCTCCGCCTACGGTCAGGCGGCCTCGCTGGCCGTGGTCGCCACGGCGCCGCTCTTCATCCTCGGCTTACTAGTCCAAAAGCACTTCGTCCGGGGGCTCACCCTGGGCGCGGTCCGGGGATGAATCGCGCGGGGGCCGACATGGCGCGTCGACACGCTGGACACCAGCCCATGACACCTCACGCACCCTCCCGGTAGCGCCGCAGCTTCTCCCGCACCCGCGGCGTGTCGATCGCGTCCCGGTTGACGACGAATTCCGGCGCCTGGCCCGCCGCCACCGCCAGGACCGTCTCGCCGACGCTGACTCCGGAGCGGCTGACCCACTCGTCGGTCCAACAGAGGGCGTGGGGCGACACGATGACGTTGTCCAGGCTCAAGATTGGATCGGTCGGATCGACGGGCTCCCGCTCAAAGACATCGAGTCCGGCCCCGGCAATCGCCTTTCGCTGGAGCGCCGCCGTCAGCGCCGCTTGATCCACGACCGGGCCGCGGGCGACGCTAATGAGGAAGGCGGTGGGCTTCATCAGCGCCAACCGCTCTGCATTGAGCAGGTGGTGAGTCTCCGGCGTCAAGGCGCAGAGGGTCACCACGAAATCGGCCCTCGTCAGTAGCGTGTCCAAATCGACCAGCTCCACCCCGCCTTCGGCGGCAATAGCGGGGTCGACATGCGGATCGGCGGCGATGAAGGTCAGCTCCAGCGGGGCCGCCAGCTTGACCACCTCCCGCCCAATGTTGCCGAAGCCGATGATGCCGACCGTCCGCCCGGTGAGGCCGGAGCCCATGTAGTCGAGCTTGTCGGCCCAGCCGCCGGCGCGGGTCAGCCGGTCCTTTTGTAAGAGCCGGAGACTCAGGGCGAGGATATAGGTGAGGACCACGGTCGCCATCGGCCGCCGCACGGCGTCGGGAGTGATCGAGAGCAAGACGCCGTGCTCGGTGCAGGCATCGACATCGACATTGTCGTAGCCGACGCCGAACCGGGCGATGACAGCCAGCCGTGCCGAACCCGCCAGCGTCGCCGCCGTGACCCGCGAGCCGAGGAGGATGATCGCGTCGTAGCCCGTGATCAGCTCCGGCGTCAGCTCGGGAGCACGATCCGGCAGGAACTCCCACTCCACGCCCGGCGCCGCATCGAGCAGATCGAGTCTGATGTCACCCAGGCCAACCGTGCCATCCGAGTTCAGAAAATCGCGGGTCAAACCGACGCGAAACGGCACGATGGCTCCCTCCTGGTCATGTTTCCGGCTCAACGCCCGCGGATATGCCAGCCGCGACTGGACCAGGATACCGCCGACGCTGAAATCGCGACGCCGAGCAGCGACAGCGCGTCGCTCCGCCGATCAGACCCAAGCGTTGTCTGGCGCGGGAAACGGTGCCGAGCCCAGCCGGCGCTAATGGCTGATTAATGCATCCCTCGTATGGTGCGGCAAGTGGCCGTCTCCGATCATGGGCGGGTTGCCGAGTCGAGCGTCCAGGGCGGCCCCGCCGCGGTCACTGGCCCCGGGGTTGAGGCCGGGTTGCCCTCGATCGTCCGGAGTTGGCGGGAGCCGTATGGTGATTCGCGGTCGGCGTCGCGAGCGCCGGACAGACGGAGCGGGAGGTTTCGTTGACAATCCGCGGCCGCGTCCCTAGGATGGCCTTGCTTCGTGATCCCCGGCGCGGCCGGCACCGACATTCTTCCCAGGTCATTCCTCGCGCGCTTTGGCGCTCATCCGACCCCGTCATCCGATCCCCCATGGAGCACCACAATGGACAAACACCGGTTCGACATGATCGCCAGAGCGCAGATCGGCGCCAGTTCGCGGCGGCAGGCACTGAAGCTCCTGATCGGCGGTATTCTGGGGCCAGCGCTTGCCCACATGGGGCGTGCGAACGCGGTAGCGTCCTGCGGCGCTCCATTTAATCAGAGATGTGGCGGCAACACGCCATGCTGCGCCGAAGCCGGACTGCGCTGCAAGGATCGGCGCTGCCGGTGCAAAAAGGACTGGGAGCATTGCAAGCCAGGACCGGCCTGCCAACACCTCAAGCGCGATCCTGACCATTGCGGTACGTGCGGCAAGAAATGCCCGACGAACAAGCCCTGCTGTATCAACGGCGAGTGCCGGGCATTGTGCAATGGCGAATGTTGCGGCGACTGCTTCGTGACCGTGACCGGCGACGATATCGAGCCAGACCCGGACAGCGCGATCTGCTGCCAGGCCGCGAACGGCAAGGTCTGTAGCAAGAAATCGGGCGAAGGCGAGGACCGCTGCTGCTATCCGGAAGAAAAGTGCCTCAAGGGCCAATGCTGCCGTGATGGCGAGTACGGCGAAACGAACTGTGCCGGCACCTGTTGTCGCGAATCAGCCTGCTGCAACGACAAGACCTGTTGCAAGCAGGGTCACGTTTGCGCCACGAAGACCGAGGGCAGCGGAAAGCAAAGCTGCGTCCCGGCCAACCGAAGCTGCAATGGAGGAGGAGCCAATTGCTATCCGGGTGAGGAGTGTCACGGCGGCAAATGCTGCTCTGGCGTCCGCCTCTGCAAAGACGCCGGGGGCAGTGACCATTGCTGCAAAGCCGGGGAATACTGTGAGTTTCCCGATGCGCCAAACGCTCACTGCGTCCCAGTCCACACCTCGGATAGTACCTACCGCTCGCATCGGATCAGACCCTGAGCGGCTAGTCACCATTCGTCAGCGCCAAGAGCGCCGGCTCCGACAGCATGGAACGGCCTTCGCCCAGGGCAGCCGCGAACGCCGCCTCACCGAGCGCGGCGCGGGCCATCTCCAGGCAGCGCCGGTGCTCCGCCTGGTGGACCGCCGGCAGGGGGACGCCGGTCTCCTCGCGCAGGGCAATAGCGGCGCCGAGCAACCGCGCGGTTTGGGTTGCCTCGCCCCGGTCAAGGGCAACCGTTGCCAGCCCTTCCATGGCCTCGCACACTGCCGTCCGCTCGCCCAGCCGCCAGCTGAGGTGGAAACTTTCGCGCAGAAGGGCCTCGGCCTGGCCAGGATCGCCGCGCAGGTGCGCCAGCCGGCCCAGGTGGGTCAAGGCAAAGGCGATGCCGCTCTCGTCGCCCAGGTCGCGGTAGAGCTCGTGGGCATCGGCATAGAGCCGCTCGGCCCCCGGATAGTCACCCAGGCGTTGGGTGGTGTGCCCCAGATTGGCGAGGACGCCCGCCGTCCCCTGGCGATCGCCGACCGCGCGCAACTGGGCCAACGCCTCGGCTTGGAGCGCGGCGGCCCCATCGAAATCACCTTCGAGGAAGGCGACGACGCCGAGGCCGTCGAGCACGGCGCCGAGGTTCCGCTGATCGCCGTGGTCACGGTAGATCGGCACGCACTCACGGAAGTACGAGGCCGCCGCCGTATGGTTGCCCTGATCCAACGCGGCAAACCCGAGGTTTCCTAAGCAGCCGGCGATCCCCGCCAGATCCCCCACCCGTCGCGCCAGGTACAGCGCTTCTTCAAAGAGACGAACGGCCCGCCCCGGCTCGCCCCGAATGTCGGCGACCAGACCGAGGTTCAGCAACGACCGGAGCTGACCGGGACGGTCCTCGAGCTGTCGCCAGATCGCGAGCGCCGCCTCGTGC
>JALZJP010000140.1 GCA_030859715.1 Chloroflexota bacterium | reverse complement strand
GCGTTCATGCCCAGCGGCGCGAAGAGCCGCTCTTGCAGAAATTCCTCCAGGCTCGTGCCGACAACGCGCGAGATCAGCACGCCCAAGATGTCGGAGCCGCTGTTGTATAGCCACTTCTCGCCCGGCTGATGCAACAGCGGCAGACTACCAAAGCGTTTCATCAGCTCGTCGGGCGCGTGCATGGGCAGGGTTGGGCCGGGGGCTACCCCCGCCTCGGCCATCGCGTGTTGGATAGGGTACCGGGCAGGGAACACCATTACGGCCCCGATACCAAGTCGAAAAGTCAGGAGGTCTCGCAACGTGATCGGTCGGTTCGCCGGCACGGTGTCGTCGAGCGGCCCGTCTAGCCGCTTCAAAACCTGTCGGTCGGCGATTTCCGGCAGCCATCCATCGACTGGATCGTCCAGGCGCAGCTTGCATTCTTCGACCAAAATCATCGCCGCCGCGGCCACGATGGGCTTGGTCACCGACGCGACGCGGAAGATGGTGTCGCGCCGCATCGGCTCGCTCCCGCCGAACGCCTTCGCGCCGATCGCGTCCACATGCACCTCGCCGCGCCGACTGAGAAGCGTGACGATGCCGGGCACGGTGCCGCGCTCGACGTGGCCGGCCATGATGTGGTGCATTCGGTCGAGCCGCGTATTGGACAATCCTCCGGTGTTCATCGCCTCATTACTTCTTTCGTTCATTTTTCTTATCCTTTCGACCACGAAAAGAGCGCACGCAACCGTTCATCGCGCAACCAAAGCCCTGTCCATGCCAGCACACCAAGTAGGACCGGGAACAGGAACCACGGATCTTCGACGCGTACCTGAGTCGCGGTTGCGCCGCCAAGATAGCCTGTTAGCAAGATCGCGCCGAGAATAGCGGTGCGCGGGATAGCATAAAGAATCGTACAGACGAGCAAGGTGAGCCCGATGCCGAAAACAACGCTTTCGTTATAGCCAAACTCGACGGTGCCCTCCACGGCGGGATCCAACCTCATCACCTTGATGATGCTATCGAAGAGCAGAAACAGAACGACGAGTCCACTAATGATTCGTCTGGCCCACAGCATCTTCTTCGAGGTAGCATCTCGTATTTCCACGGTAATTTCTCCTTTGGTTTGTAGTCATCGCTGGTTACTCGGCCTCCGGCATGGGTGAATAGAGGAACGGAGCGACGGTGGATGCAAGCGTGGGGGAAGAGAAGATATCGTAGTGCGTCGTGGCGGGCAGGACAGCGAGCCGATTGCGCGACATGCCGGATCCATCCATCCCGCCATCCGCCTGGCCGCCGCCGAGCAACTCGAAGAACTCCGCGGCGCGCGCCGGGCTGACGCTGTCAGCGTCCCCGAACACGATCATCGTGGGCATGGCGAGATCGGCTACATCCGCCGACCAGTCGTAGTCCTGACGGAGCAGGTCGCCGATCTTGTTCAGCAGGGTCGGCCACTCCTCCGGCCGCGGCGCGATGTCGGCGTAGAGGCGGTAGATCGGAGACGGCTTCATCGCCTCGGCTACCGCCGCGCCCACCTGCTCCATGGCCGCCAGGACCTCCGGGTACGACGCCGCCCGCTTCCAGGGCTCCGAGACGACGACGAGCTTGTCCACCGCGCCTGGATGCCGGATGGCGGTCTGCAAAGCGACGCCGCCGCCCAGGGAGTAGCCCATCACCGTGGCCGTGGCGAGCCCGAGGTGCTCGATCAAGGCACCTATATCGTCCGCCATGTGCTCATAGCGCAGCGGGCGGTCAATGTCGGCGGTGCGCCCGTGAGCCTGCAAATCTACCGCGATGACCTGTCGGTATGCAGCGAGCGTGCGCAGGAGGTCACCGAACATCTCAATCGCGCCGAGGCCGCCGTGCAACAAGATCAGCGGTTTGCCGTCGCCATGAACCTCATAGTACAGCTTGAGGCCGTTTACCTCGGCGTAGTTGCCTCTGGAGTCATCGTTCATTCCGGCTCTTTTCAATGGATTAGTCGCGGGCGGGGGTCTGCTGCACGGCCCAACCATTGCCGTCTGGATCGCTGAAGAAGGCGAACGAATTCCAGTCTCCGCCTGGCCCTTCGAGCAGGACACCATCCTCGAAGTGTGAGACCTCGCTGACTTCCACCCCCGCTCAATGAGCTCGGCGCGCGCCGCCTCGATGTCGGTGACGACGAGTTGCAGGCGCTGGAACGAGCCTGGCGCCGATTCACTGATACCGACGCCTATGCCGATCGAACACGACGATCCGGGCGGCGTCAGTTGGACGACGCGAAACTCGTCGCTCACCCGATGGTCAACATCTACGACGAAGCCGACCTTGTCAGCGTAAAAACTCTTCGCCCGGTCCACGTCCGTGACGGGAACAGTTACCAGTTCGAGTTTCCAATCCATGACGCACTCTCCTTTCGAGGACTCGAGGTCTAGCGCCACACGCCGACTATGACAGCGATGACAACCAACTTCACGAGCCAGTCACCGGCATGAATGGCCGCCAGCTTCCACGGGACGTTCTCATGGATCACGGAGCCGATCAGGAGGACGACCGGAAACCCGATCCACAGAGCCAGGCCGAGCACCACCGCGCCAGCCCAGCCCGCGATCCCGACCTCAACGGCCAGACCGGCGAGCACGGCGGCAACCACGAGACTGCGCACCAGCTCCATGATCACCTTCCAGGCGGGTGGTCGTGCCGAATCCGCGTACGCGTCGTTCAGTCGAGCGAGCTGGCTGCCGAGCACGCCGTACCACACCGAACTCACCACAAACGCCGCAACGGCTGCCACGACGACGGCCAGATAGTTTATTTCCATCATCATCTCTCCTTGAAGTTCTCGTGTTTACGTGGCCGTTCCGAAGAGGGCCGGTGCGGTCGCGCGAACCTAATCCACGACCGTGCCGCTCGTCAGGTTGAAGACGGTCCCGGTCGTCGCGCCGGCAAGATCCGAAGCCAGAAAGACCGCCGCGTTCCCCACGTCGGCCAGCGTCGTCACCCGGCCCAGCAAGGAACGGGCCTT
>JALZJP010000110.1 GCA_030859715.1 Chloroflexota bacterium | reverse complement strand
CCGACTGACCAGGAGCGCCATGCCGGCGCCACGTTGAGCTGCAAGCAGGCCGCCGACGAGACCGGCCCCAGCGGGTTGTGCAGCGCCAAGGCGATGGAGTGGGTCTCACACCAGCCGGCAATCTTCCGCGCCTCGGTGAAGCCGCCCAGGATGCAGAGATCGATCGGGGCGTAGTCGATCCATTCTTCCTCGATCAACTGCCGGAACTCCCGCTTCGAGTTGAAGCCTGAATGATCGACTTGACATATGCAATGCCCGAGCGGGGGCTGGACAGCACCGGGACCGGGCGATCCGATGCGGGAAGGGCGTCCGCCACGCGGGCCATCGACGCTTGGGCCAGGATGATGACATCGACGTTGGGCGCGAGCTGGCGCAGCCCCGCCGCGACCGCCTGGTCGTGGCCGGCGGTGTCACCACGGCCCAGCGCGGCGAAGGCGCCATCGCAGACATGCGTCACGAGCGAAACGTCGACCCCGGCCCGCGCGGCGCGCCGCTGGACGAGGTCGGCGGTTGGCGCCATCGTCGTTTGCAGGGTGGCGATGACGCCGATCCGGCGGCCGGCGCGGACGGCCTGGTCCGCCATCGCTTCATCAATCCGGATCACCGGCGCCGCCACCACGTCGCGGGCCAGCTCCGCCGCCGCGCCGATCGACGAGCAGGTGACCAGGACGTGGGTCGCTCCGGCATCGACGGCGGAGGTGACATAGCCAAGCACGCGACGGGTGGTGGCCGGGGTCAGGGCGCCGGCCACGATCGTGTTGCCAAGCAGGCTTTCATCGAGCATCTGGAAGCAGGCGACATCTGGCAGTACCTCCCGGCAGAGACCCTGGAAGAGCGTCACGTTGCCAACCGCGGTGTGCAACAGGCCAAGCACCGGTTTCATTCCATCTCCCGTTCCGATCAACGTTCAACCGGCCGAATACTTGCATCCTCCGTGCCGTGCCCACTGACGCGCCAGGGTCCGTTGCCGACACGGTTCACACATGGGATCACGGTTGAACCGCCGGCAAAGCCTGTTCGCGACCGGCATCGCGACGTACCATAGGCGCCACGGCCGGCCCGTCAGGATTGAATGGAGTAGAGCACCATCGTGACCCAACGCGCACCCGCCCGCCGCGGATTTAGCTTGCTCAGCCTGATCTTCGCCGCCATCGCGATCGTCTTATTCGCGGTCGCCGCCTGGATGGCGTGGCCGTTGCTGACCGGAGGCGGGGCGCCGCCGCCGCCGACCGGCGTCGCTGGCTCGCTTCAGGCCGTCCATGTGACCGATGCCCTGGCCGGCCAAGGGCTCACGGTCGAGCAAAACCAGGGGTTCATTCCGCTCGGTCCGCTGAGCGTGCCGGGCCAGGGCGTGACCGTTGACGGCGTGCCGATGTTCATCTTTATCTTTCCTGACACCGAAACAGCAGCGGCCGATCTAACCAGTGTCGATCCCGCCGTCCTCGGACCGCGCGGGACGCCGGTTGCCGGCGTCCCGCCCGAGCTGTTTCATCGCGGAAATATCATCGCGGCGTTGTTCGATGGTCCCGATGATGTGCGGACGAAGGTCGAGCAAGCCATCGCGGGGCTACCATAGCGTATGCCGGACTATGGGCCAGGACAGCAGCCGACCGATGACGACCTGCCGGAGCCGGAGGCGGCGGCGCACGGCCGGGTTGGCTATGGACGATATGGGAAATATACGCCGCTCGTGCTCGCGCTCTTGATGATCCTGGGGCTGGCGGTGATCGGCTGGCTGCAATGGCGCGCTCCCGCTGAGGATCCGACCCGACGCCCGGGTCAATTGCCCGGCACCGCCGCGCCCGATGTGAGCCTGACCCTGCTAGACGGGACGTCACTGGCGCTTACCGACCTTCGCGGCTCGGTGGTGGTGCTCAACTTTTGGGCCTCCTGGTGCGAGCCGTGCCGGGCCGAAATGCCACTGCTGCAAGCCGTGCATGACGGGACGCGGGTCACCGGTGAAGCGACGGCCGTCCTGGGGGTGGGGATCCGGACTGACCACGACGCCGATGCCCGCGCCTTCGTGGACCAGCTCGGGCTGACCTATCCGATCGGCCGCGACACCGACACCGACGCCCCCGGCATCGGCCCCATCGAGCACGCCTTCGGCATCCAGGGCGCCTACCCCTCGACCATCATCATCCGCCCTGATGGCGCCGTTGATCGCCTCTTGCTGGGCGAGGTGACCGCCGACCAGCTCCGGTTCGCCATCGACGAAGCGCGGGCCAACTCCGGCCCGGTGACGAGCGGCGCTGCATTGTCAAATGGAAAGAAGCTTGTCGCCGGCTACAGGTGACGAGTGACGTCCATTCGTTGGTGCAGAATACGGACAACCGCTAGGCGATTGTTCCTCCCGAACCGATAATACACAACGTGTGATCCGACGGGATACTTGAAGTAGTGAGGACGCACGATTCCCATATCGCGGCCGGACCTGGTGCCGGCAGCGAGCTCAGCGCACGTTTGAGTAATTTGCCCAACGTAGTCGTCTGCTTGGCCAGAGTCCCAACGATCCGCGGTGTAGTCCCAGATATTCTCGAGATCGACCTGTGCCCTTGGCTCAAGGTCGAAATTCATCGGCGGCGCTCGGCATGTTTCTTCGCCAGAAACGCTTCGAGGTCAAACGGCACGGCGGGGCCGCTTTGCTCGCCTTCAATTAAGGCCGCGCGGAGTGCTTCAAGCTTTGCTTCTTCCTCTTCGAGAAGCCGGAGCCCAGCTCGGAGAACCTCACTGGCCGAGGCGTAACGGCCCTGCTCAACCTGCTGATTGACGAAAAGGGTAAAGTGCTCGCCTAGCGAAACGGACGTGTTTTGAGCCATTGCGCTTCCTCCCGACGTGTCCAAAGTACCAGATATTGGTAGAAGGGGGCAAGCAGTGTCGCGGACAATGCCCTCCTCCCGGCGTTGCCAGCCAAGCGTCCGCGCGCGGCAACGACTCCAGCCATGAACGCTAGTTCGCTAGGCTACAAACTGGACTTGACACCCCGGATTCGGTGTGGTACGGAGTAGCCATGGTACCGTGGGTCCGACCGACCAGGAGGCGGTGGGCCAGCTCGGGCAAAGGAACCCGGCGCGGCGGTGCCAGGAGAGGTTACCGGGATGCAGATCAACCGAGTGCTGTGGGGTGTATGGCAGGTTGACAGGACGGGCCCCGTGTCCCGCGGGGCAGATGACGGCGGGTTCCGCCCACCGTTCGGCGCCGCTTGAAGCCGCGCCGCTGATCCAGACCATAGCCTGGGTGTGGAATCCGCTCACGATACGGGATACCGCGCGCAACATGACGAGCCAGTGACGAGGACCGCGCCGATTTCGGCGCGGTCCTCCGTGTCTCCCAGTTTAGGTGTGAGCCGAACGCGGTTAGTAGACGATCAGCTCTTCGCAGGCCACGCCGTCGTAGTCTGGGTCGGCGGCTTGAACGAGGGTTGGATCAGCGCCGAGGCCGCCGGCGGCCTCGTAGGCTACCTGGGCATCGTACCAGCTCGCGTAACTGTCGCAGTAGGTCACGGGCGCCGCCGCGGTCTCGGCCGGCGCGGCGGTTTCGGCCGGCGCGGCGCCGCTGGGCGCGGTCCCTTCGGCGGTCGTTTCACCGCTGTCGGTCGTGGTCTCGGCGGTGGTGGTCGTCGTGTCGTTAGCGGGAGCTGGCGCGGGCGCGGGGGGCGGTGCCGGGTCGTCCTCCGGGACCAGGACCGGCGGCGGCACGCTGTTCACGATCGCGTCGTGATCCTGGATGCTGGCGAGGCCGGCCGGATCGCCCACCACTTCGCCCCCGGTGCCGCCGGTGGCGATCTCGCCGTAGATCTGGACGTCGCCCTCGTCAGATACGACCGGGTTGCTGGGGTCGGCGACGCTGTAGCCGCCGTCGGCGACGGTAGTGGTCTCTTGGGCCGACACGGCGCCGCCGAGGGTGGCAACAACGAGAGCCAAGCTGGCAATCACAATGAAGACGCGGGTCATCCTATCCTCCCCCGCTCGCGATCCGGGGAGCGCCGGTTGGCGCTCTGGCCGGGCGAGCTTTTCCCTTGCGCCGATGCGGGTCTCGGGCGCAGACGGTTCCGAAGTTTACTCGATGTTGCCACCGAGACACATCGCTTCGCTTTTCCTTGACTGGCCCGGCACATCCGTTCGTTGCGGCTATGCCACGGACAAGCCGAATTTCTTACGTTCTTCTCGCGCTCGATGTTGCCTCGCCCGCTCGCCCTCCCGCGGTTCGGCTGAAGGCGCGGCAACCCGATGGTTCTAACGCGGCGGTTGGGCAAAAAGGGGTCACGAGCCGCGCCGGGGCAATGAGCAGCGCCGCGGGTGTCACACAACCCGCGGCGCTGTTGGATCGACGAATGACTGGGCGCGGGCTGATCGGCGCTGCCTAGTCGGTGGCAGGAGTGCCGTCGGCCTCGGGCGTGCCGTCGGCCACCGGCGTGCCGTCGTCACCCTCGTCGAGCGGGATGATCGTGAAGTCGAAGTAGTTGTCGATCAGCCAGCCATCCTCGCCCTCGCTGAAGATGAACAGCAGCGTCTCCGCGCCACGGGGCGGCAGCAGCGGCTCATTGTTGACGATGAAGGCGGCCACCCGGCCATCCGGCAAGACCGAGACATCGGTCACCGAGATCAACCGGATGTAGGTGTTCTCTTCGCGCGGCTCCGGGGTGCCGGCGGCGCGTTCCCGCAAGACCTGGTCGACCTCAGGCTCTCGCGGGCCGAACCCGTAGAACCGGAGGATGCCGGCTTCAGACAGCAGCGCGGTCAGCCGCGGCGTGTCGCCCGCGTTGTTGCAGGCAAAGAACTCGCGGGTCGTCTCGGTGATCCCCGCGACCACTTCCGGACCGGCTGGCACGCCGAGGGGGATCGAGATCGCGGCCGGCTCGATCGCCGGGGCCTCGTCGATGGAAGCCGCGTCGAGGCCGAAGGCGGCGATGAGCTCGTCCGCGGCGCGGGGCTCGACCTGGCACAGCTCCGGCGAAAGCTGGCGGATGCTCTCGTCGTCTTCCTGCGCCCGCGCGCTGACGGTGCCGACGAAGAGCAACGCCATTGCCGGAATGGCGGAGAGTATCGAATACCGGCGCATTTCTACTCCTTCCGTTGACCCGCCGAGCCGCGAGGTTCGCGCTCGACCCCGGCATGCTACCAGGCGGCGCTGTTGGCTTGTCAACCAACGCCACTCCGGCGGCGCCCCCGTCCTACCGGATTCGGGCCGATTATCGGCCCGGTTGCGGCGGCACGCCGAGAAAGGCGATCTTCGTGCCATCGGGCGACCACAGCGGGTCGAACGTCACCAATCCGGTGCTGGCGAGTTGCCGGCTGTTGCCGCCGGTATCCGTCACGAACAGATCCCTGCCGCCGGCGAACGCAATCCATAGGCCATCCGGCGACCAGGCGGGATAGCGAGCGTTCACCCCGAGCAGGCCGGTTAGGGTGCGTTGGCGCAAGCCGTCGGCGCTCGTCACGAAGAGCGAGATCGACGTATCTTGACGTGCCGTAAAGGCAATCTCCTGGCCGGTTGGCGACCAGGCCGGGCCACTGACCGGGGGCCGGCCCGTCACCTCGGTCCGTTCGCCGCCGCTCGTGGGCACGACGAAGATGCCACCCGTGGCGCCCCGGACCTCGGGAAAGACCGCGTAGGAGAGGAATTGACCATCCGGCGACCAGGCCGGGTTGCCCGCGTCCCCGGCCGCCACCCGCTGATCGAGCCAAAGATAGCGGTCTGCCCGGTTCCGGCTGAGCAAGACCAGGCTCCGCTTCCGCCGGCCCGTCCCGTCCGGGTTGATCGTGTACAGGGCATCGCCGTTGCCGTCCCAGGCCAGAAAGGCGATCCGGTCGCCCGTGGGGGACCAGACCGGGATGTTGTCCGTCACGGTGGCCACCATCCAGAGCGGCGGCCGTGTTTCACGGAGCGGCGCCTGGCTGATGATCGCGCCGTCGGCGGCCTCAACCCGGATCACGTCTTGCTCCGGATCGACAACGGCGATCCTGGTTCCGTCCGGCGACCAGCCGGGGCCGGTGAACGATTCGCCGCCATAGGGCCGCGTCCCGTCGCCATTGGCGCTGGCGACCACGATCGCGCCATCGGGATACCGCAGGCCCAGGTTTTGGCTGTCATGGGACCAGGCCAGCCAGGGTGAGCCGTCGGCGACGCGGCGAAGCTGTTGGCCATCGCCGCCGACGACAAAGATGCCGCGGCCCATCGAGGTGAAGGGGGCGGTGCAGCCGGCGAGGGCGGGCACCACGGCCGCGAGGGCGACGCCGAGCGCCGCCCGCCGCGTCAGCCGGGGAGGGGCGATCGGTGGTCGGGGAATCCTCCGTATCACGCGGTCCATCATGAGCGCCGTCCGTCGCTGCCGGCGTCGCCATCGAGCGCCGCCTCGATCTCGTCCCGGACCGATTGGTCCGCCTCCGACCGCCGGGCTTGGTCAAGCCGAAATCGGGCGCCGGCCCCGCCGAGATGACCGAGCGCCCAGGCGGCGTGGCTCCGGACCAGGGGCTCGTCGTGGCCGGTGAGCGCGTCCGCCAAGGTGGCGGCATGCCGCCGATCGCCGGTGTTGCCGAGGACGACCGCCGCGTTGCGGGCCAGGCCCCGGCGTTTGGCCCGCGTTACCGGGGTGCCGCCGTAGGTTTGACGGAACGCGGCCTCGGTCATGGTCAGCAACCCGGGCAACGAGGGGTAGGCGTTCTCGACGGTCCGCGGCAGGAAGGCGGGGTCCGGGTCCGGCCGCGCCGCTTTGGTGTACGGGCAGACCTCCTGGCAGATATCGCAGCCAAACACCCAATCTCCCAACAGCGGGCGGATTTCGGGCGGAATGGCGCCCCGCTGCTCGATCGTTTGAAAGGAGAGGCAGCGCGGCGCATTGACCGTATTGGGAGCCACGATCGCGTTGGTCGGGCAACGATCAAGGCAGATCCGGCAGCGGCCGCAATTGTTGTCGAGCGGCGCATCCGGTTCCAGATCGAGGTCGAGCAACAGCTCCCCCAGCAAAACCCAGGAACCATGCCCGGGCACGATCAGGCAGGAGTGTTTGCCATACCAGCCGAGACCGGCCCGGGCCGCTACCGCCCGGTCGACGATCCGAGCGGTATCAACTAGGGTCCGGGCCTCCACGGGGCGTCCGATCAGGTCGGCGATGGCCGCGACTAACGCCCGCATCCGCCGCTTCAGGAGGTCGTGGTAGTCCAAACCCCAGGCGTACCGCGCGATCCGGCCCCGCGCCACGCCGTCGTCCGGCTTGCCGGGGTCGAGCGACCAGTAGGCCACCCCGATCGCCAGGATCGAGAGCGCGGCCGGATGCAGGTTGCGCGGATTGGTTGAAAACCGGGCCCGCTCCGGCGTGAACCAATCGAGCCCGCGGACGTGGCCGGCGGCGATATGCCGCAGCAGGATCGGCTCCAATTCCGGGAACGCCTCCGCGCTGGTGACGGCGCTGACCGACAGGCCATGCTCGGCCGCCAGCCGCTTCACCTGCCCCGTCAGGCGCTGGCGCGGGGTGGGGGCCGGCAGCAGGGTTACTGAATGTCCGGGCTCGGGACGTGTCACCTGGTTCATGGCGGACAGTATCGGTGCCGGGGGCGGCATCGCGCTAGGCAACGCCGGCGGCCGGTACCGGGATCCCGCCGGCGGTCAGGGCGGACCGGAGCCGGGTCAGCTCCAGCCGGTAGGAATCATCCGATTGCCGCTGACCCGGTTTGAGGGCTTCCCCCTGTTGGAGATGGTATTCGCGGAACGCCAGCTCGGCGGCGACCTGGAAAAAGCGCTGTTGCAGTTGGCGCAGCTCGCCGCCGCCCCGCGCCTCCGCCTGCCGCAGGGCTTGGCGCCGCAAATCGTCGTTGAACAGAGTCTCGTATTCGGCGGCGGTCATCGTCTGGCGCTCGACCTCTTGCTCGAGCTCGGTCCGCATGATGCGCAGCTCGCGCCGGTGCGCGATCCTGGCAATCACCAGGAGGACGACGAGGGCCGGCAAGATGAAGAGGACACCGCCGATGAGGACGACTTGGAGGATGCCGGCGTCCTCGCCGAGCAGGCCGGAGGTGAGGATGACGCCGCCGTTCCAGAGCAGATGCTGCAGCACCGCCAGCGTCCAGCCCAGGACCGGCACAAGGAGCCGGCCGGGGCCGCGGGCATACTGCTCCCGCGACCAGCCAAGGGCGGCGCCCAGGGTGGCGCTATAGATCGCGTGGCCGAAGCCGAAGATGACGGCCCGGGCCAGGAACAGCTCGCCCAGGTCGCCGAAGCCGCCTTCCAGGTAGGCGCCGCCGAAGTAGAGGAAGTTCTCCGTCATCGCGAAGCCGATGCCGACCACGGCGCCATAGACGATGCCGTCCAAGACATTGTCCAGCTCGTGCCGGTGGAAGAGCAGGATCGCCAGCAAGGCCAGGCCCTTGCACGACTCTTCGACCACCGGCGCTCCGATCGCGGTCGTGATCAGGTTGTTCAGGGCGGCGTCGCCGGTGTTGGCGAACGAGACGGCGAAGATGACGCTGAAAATGATGGCGAAGACCACCGCGCCGACGGCGCCCCAACCGAAGGCGCCGATCAGCAGATTTCGCGGCTCGACCTCGAACGGATCGAGCCGGAGCACCAGCCAGACATAGACCGCGGCCGGCACCGCGGCGGCGAGTATGCTCACGGCCAGCCCCACGGGGTCGGGAATGGAGACGACGACGAGCGTGGCGACGCAAAGAAGCAGCAGCGCCGCGACCCCGGCCCCGGCGTACCACCAGAAGCTGCGCTCGACCTGGCCCGGGATCACGGGGGGCGAGAGGACCGATCCGGTGGGGAGCGGATTGCTCGACGCTGGATCCGGATGGACCACGACTGACGCCCCTCAGGCTCGACGCGCGCGGATCGGTCGCTGAACGATGCCGCGATTGCCACGGTCGGTTTGCGCCGGAACTCTTACCATATTTTGGCCGCGCCTCCCATCGGCATCAGGTGGCGGAGTGGTCCTAATGGCGAAAGTGGCGAATGCTGGTGAGGACCATGACGAGGCCGGCGGCGTCAGCGGCGGCGATCACCTCGGCATCCCGGATCGAGCCGCCGGGTTGGACGATCGCGGTGACGCCGGCCCCGGCGGCGGCGGCCACGCCATCGGCAAACGGGAAAAAGGCATCACTGGCGAGCACGGCGCCCGTCGCCCGCGGGCCGGCGGTCATGGCCGCCAGGTGGACGCTGACCAGCCGGTTGGGCTGGCCGCTGCCGACGCCGACCAGGGCGCGGTCGCGAGCAATCACGATCGCGTTGGACTTGACGAAGCGCACCGCCCGCCAGGCAAAGCGAAGATCGTCCCATTCGGCCGCGCTCGGCTCCCGCCGGCTGACCACGGCGCGGGCGGCCGGATCGTCCGGGCCGTCATCGGCGTCCTGGACCAGCATGCCGCCGCTGATGAAACGCACGTCCCATACGGCGCGGGCGGCGGCTGGAGATGATGCCGGCATCTCGAGCAACCGCAGGTTCCGCTTGGGCCGCAACGCATGGCGCGCCTCGTCGTCAAAGCCGGGAGCGATGACGACCTCGAAGAAATTGTCGCCGAGTCGCCGCGCGGTACCGCCATCCAGCGGCCGGTTGAGCCCGACGATGCCGCCGAAGGCCGAGACCGGATCGCCCGCCAGGGCGGCGGCGAAGGCGTCCTCGATGTTGTCCCGGCAAGCCAGGCCGCAGGGGATCGCGTGCTTGATGATGACGACCGTCGGGTCGCTGAACGCGGTTGCCGCGGTCCAGGCGGCATCGGCATCGATCAAGTTGTTGAACGACAGCTCCTTGCCCGCGAGTTGGACGGCATCGAGCACGCCGGGCCGCGCCGGACCCGGCAGCCGGCGGCGGTAGGCGGCGGCGCGTTGGTGTGGATTCTCGCCGTAGCGAAGCTCCCGCGCCTTGTCGCCGGCGATCGAGATCTCGGCCGGGAAGCTATCATCCCGGAGGAAGTCGACGATCACCGTATCGTAGGCAGCGACGTGGGCAAAGGCTCTTGCCGCCAGCCGCCGCCGCTCCGCCAACGGTACGGGGCCGGTTTGCAGGGCGTCGAGCGCTGGTTCGTAGTCGCCCGGGCTGGTAAGGACGATGACCCCCGGGAAATTCTTGGCCGCCGCCCGGATGACCGCCGGGCCGCCGACGTCGATCTGCTCGATCGCGTCTGTTTCCGCGACCCGCGGGTCGGCCACCGTCGCCGCGAATGGGTAGAGATTGACCGCGACGAGGTCGATGGCAACGATCCCTTGCGCGTCCAGCGTCGCCATCTGGGCGGGGTCATCGCGGCGGGCCAGCAGACCGCCATGAATGGCGGGATGCAGTGTTTTCACCCGGCCATCGAGGATTTCGGGCGACCCGGTGACCTCCGCCACGGCCAGGGCCGGGAGCCCCGCCGCGCGCAGCGCCCGAAGCGTGCCTCCGGTCGAAACGATCTCGTAGCCCAGCGCCGTCAGGCCGTGCCCGAGCGCCACGATGTTGGTCTTGTCATACACGCTCAGCAGCGCCCGCATGCCCTCGATCCTCCGCCGCCCCGGTGACACGTTCCAAGCACCGGCCGATCATAGCAAGCGTCCCTTAGCGAAACCAGGCGATGCCGCCAACGATGGTCATCCCCAGCAGCAGGGCGAGGGCGAGCCAGTCGGCGGGCCGGAAGCGGAGATCGTGCAGCGTCGTCGGTCGGGCCGGGCCGCCGAAGCCTCGGGCATCGAGCGCCCGCGCCGTCTGGTCCGCCATCCGGATCACGGTGACGAGGGTGGCCACCAGGATCGGAATTTGGGCCCGGAGCCGGTGCCGGACCGGGCCATCGAGCCGGAGGCCGCGAGCTTGCTGTGCCTCGGCCACGCCCACGTACAGCCCTGCCAGGGCGGGAATCGAGCGCAGACCGATCGCCAGCGCCACACCCCAGCGGTAGGGGAGTCCCAAGCGCACGAACGACTGGATAAGCTGCCGCTCGCTCGTGGTCATCAGCCAGGCGGCGACCAGAAAGCTGATCGTCGCCAGCCGGCAGGCCGCCACGAGCCCCCGCCCGATCGCCTCAACCGTCAGGCGGAACCAACCGAGATCGAGCACGACCCGCGTTCCGGCTCGATCAAACACCGGCCACAGGATGAGAATAAGGATCAGAAATGGCGCGATCGCCCGCCACAGGCGACCGATCCGGCGGGGCGGAATCCTGGCCGCGAGGATCAGCGCATGGGCCGCCGCCAATCCCGCCAGCAGCGGCCAAAGGCTGTTCACCAGGATCGCGGTTAGCATGCCCAAGCCGACGCCGAAAAGCTTGACCCGAGGATCAAGCCGGTGCAGCCAGCTCTCACCCGGCTCGTAGACGGCAAAGGCGACGTTCATGGAATGCCGCCCCGGCGATGGCTCACGGAACGAGACCAGGTGTTGGTTCTGCTCTGCACCGATGTCCATGTCGCCAAGCCTGACGCTAAAGCGATCAGGCTGAGAGCACGACACCCAGAGGGTACCCGGCTGAAGCCGGCTGAGGACTGGATTTTGGCCCCTAGGCTGAGAAAAACTCTCCGCGTCACGGCGTCAGCACCATTTATGGTGGTTTGTGTATTCAGCTCGGCGGCTTTAACCCCGAGCTTGGCGACGAGGGCGATCAAGTCGGCTCCCGTGCGCTCGTTGGCCGCGTTCGCCGCCGATAGACCCGCTCGTACGCATCCGCCAACTCGTCCACGGTGAGCACGTCCGATGGCACGCCGAGCGGCGCCAGGCGGTGAGCGAGCCGGGTCAACCCGGTCGGAGCCAGGCCGGCTCTGGCGAGGAGGGCCGGGTCGGTCAGGATTCGGCGCGGCTCGCCCTCGGCCACGAGACGGCCGCCGGCGAGGACGATCACACGGCTGGCGTGGGCCGCGACCAGGGCGAAGTGATGGCTGATGAGCAGGGCGGCGTCGCCTCGCTCTCGTCGCCGGTGCAGGACCCGGAACAATCGGTCGCCGCTCGCTTGATCCAAACCCGATGTTGGCTCGTCGAGGATGAGCACGGGAGAGCCGAGGGCGAGGACGCCGGCCAGCGCCACCAGCCGGCGCCCGCCATGGCCCAGCAGCAACGGATGCTGATCTGTCAATGACATGAGAGCCAGCTCGGTCAGCACCGTTTGCACCCGTTGCTCGACCTCGGCCGCCGGCAGCCCCAAGTTTCGTGGCCCAAACGCGACATCCTCGGCCACCGTCGGCGCGAAGAGCTGGTGATCGGGGTTCTGGAACACGTACCCCACGCGCGGCGCCAGCTCGGCGACGGACCGGGTTCGGGTCTCCTCACCGCCAATCAAGACGCGGCCACTGGTTGGCCGCAGCAGGCCGTTGCAGAGCCGGGCCAGGGTCGTCTTGCCGGACCCGTTTTGGCCGATGACCGCGACCATCTCGCCCGGGTACAGCGTCAGGCTGATCTCGCGCAGCGCGAAATCGGGGACCGCGCCCGCCGGATGGTCATACGTGTAGGAGACCGTCTCCAGGCGAAGCATCGGCTCAGTGTGGAGGGGGGAGGGAACGCTCATGCCTGAGAGAGAGCCGCGGTGAGGTCGCGATGAGCGGCCTCGACGGTCTGGAACGCGAAGGACTGATTGACGCGAGCGTTGAGCGTGGCCGACAGTTCGGCCATGGCCGGGACCGCGATGCCGCGGGACTGGAGCTGGATGAGGGTGTTGCCGGCATAAAGGTCAGGCGGCGTCCCGCTGGCGATGATCTGGCCGCCGTCGAGCACGATCAGCCAATCGGCGTGGCCGGCCAGGGCATCGGCGTCTTGCGAGGCAAAAATGATCGTGGCCTCGCGGCTGGCGGCGAGGCCGCCCAGGACGGTCAGCACCTCCTCGGCGCCAAGTGGGTCGAGGGCCGCGGTCGGCTCGTCCAGGACGATGACGGCGGGCCGCATCGCCAGGGCGGCGGCAATCGCCACCCGCTGCTGCTGGCCGCCGGAGAGACGCGCCGGGGCGGCGTCACGATAGTTGGCCATGCCGACCCGCTCCAAGGCCCAAGCTACCCTGGCGGCGATCTCGCTTGGCGACACGCCCAGGTTCTCCGGCCCGAACGCGACGTCGGCCGCGACCGAGAGGCCGACGAAGTTACTCTCCGGCTGCTGGAACACCATCGCCACCCGGGTCGCCATCGCCGCGATCTCATACCGGCGCGTATCCCAACCGCCGATGGCGACCCGGCCGCGAAAGGCGCCGCCGGTGCGACGCGGCACAATCCCGTTCAGGGCCAAACAGAGCGTCGATTTGCCGGCGCCGCTGGTGCCGGTGATGCCGACGATCTGGCCCGGCTCGGCCCGGAACGAGATGTCGTTGAGCGCCGCCACCGGCTCGCCGCCGGTATGGGTGGGGGGATACGAATAGCTCAACCCGGTGACCTCGACGGTGCCGGCATGGACTGGCGGCGCGGTGATCACCGTTGCCGCTCCGGGGCGTTCGCCGCGGTCCGGGCCAGGGTCGAACGCGCCATCCGGATGCTGGCCGCGTCGAGCATCACGCCGTCGAGCGCGATCGCTCCCCGGCCGCTGCCGGTCGCGGATTCATACGTCGCGATGACCTTGTTGGCCCAGAGCACCTCCTCGACGGTGGGCGAAAAGACCTCGTTGATGATCGGGATTTGGGAGGGGTGGATGGCCCATTTGCCATCGTAGCCAAGCGCCCGCGCGACAAGGCAGGCCCGGCGCAACCCCGCCTCGTCGCGGATGCCGGCGAACGGGCCATCGATGACCCGGATCCCGGCCGCCCGGCCGGCGACCAGCAGGCGGTGCATCGGGTAGTGGAAGCGATGCCCGGCGTAGACCTGGTCCCAACTATCCGGCGCCCCGATTGCCGTCAGCGGGATACCGGCGGCGGCGGCATAGTCGCCGGGGCCGAACACGACCGCTTCGATCCGGGGCGAGGCGGCGGCGATCGCCTCGCAGCTCACCAGGCCGGGCGCGGTCTCGATCTGGACCTCGAGCCCGATCCGCCGCGGCAGATCGCCGGCCAGCTCCAGTTGAGCCAGCAGGGTATCGAGCACGTAAACATCCTCCGGCCGGTTCACTTTCGGGATCACGATCAGATCGAGCGCGTCCCCGGCCTGTTCGACGATCTCGATTAGATCCCGGTAGAACCAGGGGGTGTCGAGCGCGTTGATCCGGAACAGGCGCGGCTTGCGACCCCAATCCAACTCGCGTAGGGCCCGGATCACCTGGCCGCGGGCGGCAACCTTCTGCTCCGGCGCCACCGCGTCCTCCAGGTCGATGATGACCACATCGGCCGGGGAGGCCAGCGCCTTCTCGATCATGCGCCAATTCGACCCCGGGGTGGTCAAGGCACTGCGCTCAGGCCGGTCAATCATGGCGTGGCGTCGATGACTTCGTGGCCAAGCTCGGCGGCTTTAGCCCCGAGCTTGGTGGCCGGAGTCCTGGTCAGGATCGTATTCAGCTTCACCGCGCGATCCCAGCGACCGTTGGCGGCGCGAACGCGGCCAACAGCGGGTCGTGGGTGCCGGTGGCAATGGCGGTGGCGACCAGCTCAGCGGTGCCCGGCGCTTCGACCGCGCCGGAGCGAAAATGGCCGGCGGCGACCCAGAGCCCGTCGTGGCCGGGGACGGGGCCGATCATCGGATTGACGGTGTCGGTCCCCGGTCGTAGACCGGTCCAGGTTTGGACCACCTCGCCTTGGAGCAAGACCGGGCAGAGGGCGCGAGTCAGGTCCAGCAGCCAGGCGACGCCCTCCCCGGTCACCCGGCGGTCGAAGCCGGCGTCATGCTCTTCGGTAGCGGCGACGAGCGTGGTGCCGTCGCCCCGCGGCCGCACATAGCCGCCGTGACCGCTCAGGATGTGGCGCGGCTGTAGCGGCGCCCTGGCGAAGGCGATCAACTGCCCCTTGACCGGCCTGGTTGGCAGGTCGGCGTTGAGCCGCTGGCCGAAGAATCGGGTCCACGCCCCGGTCGCCAGGATCACCGTCTCCGCCGTGAGATCACGGTCCAACAGCCGGACCCCGCGGACCTTGTTCCGTTCCAGCAGCAGCTCCCCGGCCGGGGTGTCCGGCAGGATCGTGGCGCCTAGGCTGGCCGCCGCCGTCGCCAGGGCCAGGGTGAAGCGGTGGGCCGAGAGCGATCCCGCGGTGGGCGCGAGCCAGACGGCTTGAAGGTCGGCCGGCAGGGCTGGCTCGCGCCGGCGGGCGTCGGCGATCGTCAGCTCCTCGATCGCGAACCCCTCGACCCGTTGCCAATCCGCGACCGTCCGTCGCCGGGCGGCGGCTTGGGCATCAACCGCGATGGCAAGGTCTCCCGGCTGCACGTAATCGAAATTAATCGCGCTCCGTTCCCGCAGCTCGGCCCGCAGCGTCGGGTAGCGGGCCAGGCTGATCCGGTGCAGATCGACCCGCGCCGTGGTCCACTCCGGTCGGCTAGGGATGCCGATGATGCCAGCCGAGGCCCAAGATGCCTCGCCGCCGATCGGCCCGCGCTCGACCACCGTGACGGCGACCCCGCGCTTGGCTAGCTCGTAGGCGATGCCGCAGCCAATGATGCCGCCGCCAACGATCACAACGTCACTTCGGTCCGACATCAGGGTTCCTCATCACTGACCGCGACCCCTTGACCGCTGCCGCGGAGCATACGGGCGGTCCGAACCGCGGTCAACGGGCGACGGCCCGTGGCATGGCTGTGTGAGAATGGGTGGCCGTCGTTCTCGCCGGCCGCGGGCCGCGCGAATCGGAGCCTTCCATGTCGCCTCGTCGCCGTCGCCGGTTCACCAGCGGCCAGGAGCAGCGGCCTCGCGACCCAAAACCGCGGGACCCGTTTCACTACGTGCTGGTGGTCAGCGGCGGGGTCGCCCTGTATCTCAGCCTGCTCTGGTTCGGCGTCCGGGTGGTCGGGGACACGGTCAACCGCAGCTTGTTGATCGCGGCGTTGATCGTGGTCATTGCCGGGATTGGCTATTGGTTTTGTCACCAGGGGCCGACCGACCGGCGGTGAAGGATGCGGCGGCGGTGTCCAAAAGTCCTCCCGCGAAACCAGCGCGAAAACGATTGACGCGGCTTATCGGCGGGTGTACTATACGCTACAGGCTGGCGAAATGAATCTCCATCTTCTTGACATGCATCGCGCGATATGGAGAGGCAGAGCCATGGACCACCCACTCACGGAGGTCGGATGCACCCAGTCCCGTCTGGCCGGTGCCTGGCCCGACGAGACCAAAGGCCCGTCTGCCCACCTCGCGGTCTCGCGCTTCCGTGTCGCCGACCGGGCGACGACTCGCCCACTCGCCGAACTGATCTCTCCTTTGGTAATCGAGTCCGACGGCACCGTGGTGCCGCTCCAGTACGGGCTCGCCCGGTCGTTCGCCCTCGGCAATCTACGGGAAACGCCGCTGGCCGGGCATGCCGCCGCCTGGCGGGGTGAGCCATACCGGCGATTCCGCGACCTCTGCCGGCGGGCCCACCTAGCGGAGACCGCATCGTTCGCGCTTCCGCTGTTCAATTGGTACGAGGCGGTCGGCCGCGCGGCGGGAGACGCGGCGATGGCGACGCCGGTATAGGTTGGCCACGGGCCAGCCGCGGGAAGGAGGTGCTGAAGCAAACGATCAATCCGTCCGCCACCCCGGCTCATACCACGACATCTTGACACTGAAAGGGGACACCCGTGGACGATCATCAGTTCAACTCGACCGCACGGCGATTTACCGCCGCTCGATCCCGGCGGCAGGTGCTCGGCGCGGCTGCCAAGGGCGCGGCCGGCGGGCTCGGCGCCTATCTGGCCGGCGCCAGCGGGGCGCGGGCGCAGGAGACCCCGACCGCCACTCCAACCGAGGCCTGCGAACCGACCATTCACATCCGTCGCGGCATCGGCGGCCTGCCCCCGGCCGGGCTTGAAGTGGCCTCTCTCCGGGCCGGGGTAGCGGCGATGCGGGCCCGCCCCGCCACCGATCCCACGAGCTGGATCTACCAGGCCAACATGCATGGGACCACGGACACCCCGGCGCTCCCGGAGTGGTCTACCTGCCAGCATTTCAACTACTTCTTCCTGTCCTGGCATCGGATGTACCTCTACTGGTTCGAGCGCATCCTGCGGGCGGCCAGCGGCGACCCGTTGCTGGCGTTGCCGTATTGGAACTACTCGGACCCGGCGCAACGGGCGTTGCCGATCGTGTTCCGGCAGCCGGCCGACGCCGGCAATGCACTCTTCGCGGCGGAACGCAACCCTGTCAACGGGCCCGGCACCGGCATCAACGACGGCGCCCAGCTGCCGGCCGCCGCCGTCGCCTTTACCGACGCCTTCGCCTTCACCAACTTCTCCGCCCCGGACCTGAGCCTCAGCTTCTCCGGTGAGCTCGAGGGCACGCCGCACGGGGGCGTCCACGTCTTGGTCGGCGGGGATACGGGCTTGATGCGGTTCTTCGAAACGGCCGGGCGCGACCCGATTTTCTGGTTGCATCACGCGAACCTCGACCGTCTGTGGCAGCGATGGCTCGACCCGGCGGTCGGGGGCACGAACCCGCCGGCCTCCGATCTGGTGTGGATGGAGACGCCCTACACCTTCTTCGATGAGAACGGCCAGCCGGTCATCATGACCGGCAAGGAGATCATCGACACGGTCGGCCAGTTGGGCTACCGCTACGATGACGACCCGGCGTCTGATCCTGGCGATGTCGATGGCCCTCCGGCCGTCGCCACGCCAATTCCGATCATCGACGAGCCCGCCACCGTGGTGGCCGCCAGCGCCCCGGCGGAAACGATCGAGCTGGGCGCGGATCCGGTGGTGGTGCCCGTCGAGCTAGGAGACGAGGCGCCGGCCATCTTCGACGCGCCGCCCACGCCCGATGCCCCCGAGCGGCTCGTGGCGCTGAACCTGGAGAACGTCCGAGCCGAGGACGGCCCCGGCGTCGTCTATGAGGTCTACCTGAACCTCGCCGAGGGGGAGGAGCCCGATGTTCAGGGAGAGCACTACGTGGGCAGCTTGAACCTGTTCGGCTTGCACCCGCGGGATATGGCGGTCATGTCCCAGGAGCATCTCGCCATGACCAAGAGCTTCAACATCACGGACAACGTGCGGGCGGGGCGGGAGTCCGGTGAGTTGGAGGACGAGATCGACGTCACCTTCGTCCCCCGCGGCCTCATTCCGGCGGCCGCCGAGGACGCCCCTCCTGGTGCCACGCCCGTGGCCGGTGATGCGTTCGCGGCGGCGCCGCCGGGACCGTGGGCCAGTATCGAGCGCGTGACCATCTCGGTGCGGTGAGGGGAGGACGGTGATGGCACGAGCACGGCGAACGAGCCGGCCGCGGGCGCGGGAGGACGTTCCGGACGCCACGCCGCCAAATGACCCAGCGCCGCGGGAGCTGATCGTGGTGCCCGCCGCCGGCGTCGGGCTGCGCGTGGAGCGGACCGCGGACGCCCCCTTCGCGGCTGTCGCCTCGGCGACCGGGGTGGATGTCTCGCCCCTGGCGAGCATGCTGGCCGATGAGGGGGTGGAACTGGAGCCGCTGATCGACGCCGGGACGGAACGGCTCATCGTTGCCACCGCCGCCCTGCCGGCCGCCACCTGGACCGGGGTGACTCACCTTGCCCGATTCTTCCGGGCCTATGCCGCCGGCGATCGCCTGGACGAGGTCGCGGCCCGGCTCAACGAGCAAGACCTCGTCGAAGCGGCGTATGTGAAACCTCCGCTCGCGCTGCCCCGGGCGCCGGGGTCCGGATTATCGACGTCGAAGGCGCCTGGCGGTTCACGCACGAGGATTTGGCCGGCAACCAGGGGGGAGTCGTCGGCGACGGCCTGGTTGGCGACGTGGACTGGCGCAACCACGGGACGGCGGTCGTCGGCGTCTTTGGTGGCGATGACAACGAGTTCGGCGTCACCGGGATTTGTCCCGATGCCAACGTGCGCGCTATTTCCGCTCTCGGTCAGGGCGGGTCCGCCCGCGCCATCGTCCAGGCGGCGGATCTCCTGGGCGCGGGGGACATCCTGCTCATCGAGCTTCACCGCCCGGGCCCGCGGCACAACTTCCAACTCCGGCCCAACGACCAGCGTGGCTACGTCGCCATCGAGTGGTGGCCGGACGATCTGGCGGCCATCCGGTACGCGATCGGCCGTGGCGTGATTGTCGTCGAAGCGGCCGGGAATGGCCGGGAGGACCTCGACGACGCGCTCTACGACGTGCGCCCGGACGCGCTCACCAACCGCTTTCCCGCCTCGTGGCGGAACCCCTATCGCCGGCTGGATGTCGATTCGGGGGCGATCGTGGTCGGCGCCGGGGCGCCGCCCCCCGGCACCCACAACCGAGGCCATGGCCCCGACCGCTCGCGCCTCGATTTTTCGAACTGGGGGGCGCTCGTCGATGCCCAAGGCTGGGGCCGGGAAGTGACGACGACCGGCTACGGCGACCTCCAGGGGGGTGACAGCGAAGACCTCTGGTACACGGACGAGTTTAGCGGCACCTCCAGCGCCTCCCCGGTCGTGGTTGGCGCCTTGGGCTGCCTGCAAGGCATGTTGCGAGCCCGCGGTGCTCAATCGCTGACGCCGGCCCGGGCGCGGGAGTTGCTGCGCGCGACCGGCACGCCACAACAAGATGCCCCAGGGCGACCGGTCGGGCAACGGATCGGCCGCCGACCCGACCTGCGGCAGCTCGTCGCGGCGGCAACGGGGACGACGCCCCCGGTCGGGGGCCAGGGCGCCGCCACCCCGCGGTCAGGCGTCCAGTTCCAGGGATCGGTCGCGGCCGGCCAGAGCCGCCGTTGGTTCACCCATGGGTGGCCGCCGGAGCGGCATGTCGTCTGGAATGTGGTACCGGTCACGCCGCGAGCGGGTGAACCGCAAATCCGGTGGGAGGTCCAGGTCGAGCGCGCGGCTGACGACCGCCTCACCTACTGGATCGTCGTCACCAACCTCGGCGCGGCCGCCGTCGATGTCGAGGGCCGCTTCACCGTGCTCAATTAGATTGAAGGAGCAAGGCATGCGCGTCACCATCGAGCTCGACGACCGCATTCCCGCGGGCGGGGATGCCCGCGCCGCGGGGAGGTCCGAGCCGGACCTTGATGGCGGCCCCGCCCCGGCGTGGCTGACCGGGGATTCTACGGGGTCAACCACGGACTCCGCCGGGGGCGCCCTCCCACCGGGAACGATCGACGCTGGCGGGCCGCCCGCCTGGCTTGTCGAGGGAACTGCCGCCAATCGAGCGATGTAATACGGACTTCGCGTGAATGGTGCGGCATATGCACCCCAGCCCCTTTCCGAAACCGTGGGAGAGGGGTTCGGGATGGGTGCCGTTCGCCAACCCACGTGTCCACCCGTGGCCCGAATCAGGGTATCGGGTCGGGAGCTCGGCGTCCGTGACGCCGGATGGCGGACGCGCTATGGCAGCGCGTCCGCCGGCTTCACGTAGGCGGACGCGATCGCATCGAGGCTCTGCAACCGGATCGCTACCAGCTCCGCCGTTTCGGCGTCGGGGGTTTCCACGGTGTAGTAGGCGGCCAGCTCGGGGTCGTCGATGTCCGGGTGCATCGGCGTCAGCGTCACCCCCAGCTCCCGCGTAACTTCCCGCAGCCGCTCCGATGTGCCCGATGTCTCACCCTGCTGGAGCGTGCGGGCCGCCTCTGCTTCAACCTGGACCGTTACCTGCCGCATGGTTCTTTCCGTCCCGTGCGCCACCGCCGGTGGCCATGCCGCGAGCCGCCTCGCGGTGTTTCCCACTATGGTACACCGGTGGCGGGTCGGGGTACGGGCGCATGGGATGCCCGGGCGGGTTGTGGCGAGTGGCCGACCGTGCGACCATCGGCGCGCGACCGAATGGTTCGGTGCCGGATCGACGTAAGGTTCTGCCCGTGAGCAACGACACCGCCCCACCGCTTGCCGCTAAGCGGCCGCGGATCGCGACGATCGGGTTTGCCAGCCGCGATCGTTTGCTGAAAGTGCAACGGTTCCCGTCGCCCGGGGTGCAGGAGGTCGTCCTCGAGGAGGTCACCGCCGCCGGCGGCACCAGCACCAATACGGCGGTGGCGGTGGCGCGGTTTGGGGCGCGGGCGGCGATCGCCGCCGCCATCGGCGACGACGAGGAGGGGGCCACGATCCGCCGGGTGCTGACCGCCGCCGGGGTTGATACGAGCTGGCTGATCGCACGGGCCGGCGGCCGCAGCAGCCGGGCGACGATCATCGTCAGCGACGAGCCGCTGGAGCGCACGATCCTCTGGCACGAAGGAGCGGAGCTGCGTCATGGTGACCGGCTTGATATTCCCGGCCTATTCGACCAGGACGTACTGGTGCTCGATGTCGGTGACGTGCAACTACGGCGCTGGTTGCTCGATCTGCCGGCCCACACCCAGCCCCGGGCCCGGTTACTGGGCACGCTCTCGTACCTGGCGGACCCGGACCTGCCCGACGCCCTCGATCTCGTCCTCCGACATGACGCCGTCGTCGGCAACGAGGCCGACTTCCTCGCCATCACCGGCACCTGGACCCTGAGCGATGCCGAAAGCGCGATCCAGTCCCGGATGCGGGGCGCGAACCTGCGCGTCGCGATTGTCACCTCGGGCCCGGCCGGCTGCCGAATCGTCACCGAGGACCTCCGGCTCCGGCTGCCGGCCTACGTGGTGCCGGTGGTTGATCCCACCGGCGCCGGCGACGCTTTCGTGGCGGGCGTCGCCTACGGCATGGCATTGCGCTGGGAATGGGACCGAATCGGCCGCTTTGCCAATGCCGCCGGCGGGTTGGCGGTGCGGGCGCTCGGGGCGCAGAGCGGCCTGCCGACCCTGGCCGAGGTCGAGCGGTTGCTCGCGACGGGAAGCGTCCAGCCGTAATGCCGCCGCCTCGCCATCGACAACAGAACCGAGCCAGGGCCGAGCATGGGAAAACGCGCCAGCGAACTTAATGATGCCAAATTGTCAAACGAGATCAGATAAGTATTCCGGTATCGAAGTGTAGAGCGTGAACCCCGCGTACTAACCCTACGATAATGAGGAATGATTCACTATTCGCTGAGATAGTGAGGTATTCGGCGATCGCGCCCGCGCCTCCGACGCTTCAAGTCGGCATTCGGCGGACAATGTCGCGAGTTGCGCCGGCCGTGGTCGCCCACTAGGATGTTGGCGGGGGTAAAGGACGTCAACAATCAGCGTGGGTGCCGGAGGGAAGGAACAATGCCGATGCCGCGGCTATTCGGCGTGGGGTTGAGCGTGCTCATCCTCGTCAGCACGTTCGTGGGACAGATCGTCGTCGCCAGACCGGCCGCCGCCCAATCGGTGACAACGACGAGCAACGCCGAGTTGCGGAGCGGTCCCGGGTACGATCATTCAGTGCTGAGCACGGTGCTGGCCGGGGTCTCGCTGACGATTGACGGGCCGCCCGAGGCCGAGTTTTACCCGGTGACGGTTAATGGACAAATGGGGTGGATCGCAGGATCGGTCCTCAACATTCTGAAGGAGACGACGGCGCCGCTGGCGGAAGGCGTCGGCGCCGCGACGACAGAATCTATGGCGCCGGTATCAGGCTGGGATACCGTGCAAGTGGCCCAGGAGGCGCCGCTCGACGAGCAAGCGGGAACCGATGCCCCGGTGCCGGCCGATCCGGCGGCAACGGCGGTGCCCGCCGCCGATCCACCGGTCGATCCCTCGACCAGTCCCGCCGCGGACACCACCGCCGCGCCCGCGGCTGAGGCAACCGTGGCCCCGGGTGGTGAAACGACCGCCGCGCCTCCGGCTGACGCCGCAGCCGCGCCGCCTGCCGATTCCAGCGCACCGCCCGCCGATACCACCGTACCGGCGGCCTCGCCGGCGGCTGCCGCTCCCGACACCGCGACCGTGGTTCCCGCTCCGCCGCTGGCGGCGGAACAGCCGGCCGAGCCGGCGGTCACCGTCGTTCCGGAGACCACACCGGAACCGGCGCCGGCGGCAACCCCTGCCCCGGCGACAGCCGGCCAGGCCTCGGTCCCCGCCGGCGGCAATCTCTTCTATGCCCCGGATGCCTCCAGCGGCGTCGTCTTCTGGGTGCCGGCCGGCAGCACCGTCTGGCGGCTGGGGGAGACGAGCAATGGGTTCGCCAAGGCCGACTACATGGCAATGATCGGCTGGATCGCGGCCGACCTGCTCGCGGCGCCGGTCGCGGTCGCGGCCGAGATCGTCCCCGAGTCGGCGCCGGCGGCCGAGAACCTGCGCACGCCACGGCCCGGCTCCGGCGTCGCCTTCGCCAGCGTGGAGCTGACCTTGCGGGCCGGCCCCAGCGCCAATCAGGCGGCGCTTGATGTGGTGCCGGCCGGGGAGCGGGTGGTGATGACCGGCGTCATGGAGAATGGGTTCCATCGGGTCGATTACCAGGGCACCCTCGGCTGGGTGGGCAGCGACTATCTCAGCACGCCGCCGAATCCGACCGCCACCCCCAGCCCGACCGAGGCCGCGACCGGGGATGGCTTCGATGGCAGCCGCTATCAGCGGACCTACAGTCGCAACGAGATCGTGTCCATCATCCACGCCGCCGCCGATCGCTACGGCCAGTCTCGCTCCGACATGCTGCGGGTGGCGGAGTGCGAATCGGCCCTCGATCCCTACGCGGTGCATCCGTCCGGCTCGTACGGGCTGTACCAGTTCATCCGCACGACCTGGAAATCGACCCCCTACGGCGACCAAAACGTCTTCGATCCGAAGGCAAACTCGAACGCCGCCGCCTGGATGTGGTCGCAGGGCCGCCGCAGCGAGTGGGTCTGCAAGTAGGTCGCGACGAATCTGAGACACTGACGCCGGGAACAGATCGTCCCGGCGTCAGTGTCCATTCCTGTCCGAATCGTCGTGCCGGCGAGATGGGTAGGGGTGAAGCCGTCGTCGTCGCCGAACGGAGGAGTGATGCCTCGCTACGCGATCGTCGACGCCCCGACCAACCTCGGGTTGCGCCCCGGCGGCGTGGAGCGGCTGGGGGAGGCGCTGCTGGCGAACGGCCTGGCCGACCGGCTGGGAGCCGGGGTCGTGGCCCGGGTTGAGCCGGCCGGATACGATTCGCGGCGTGATCCCGAGACGATGATGCTCAACCCGGCGGCGATCGCGGATCATGCTCGCCGCCTCGCCGACGTGGTCGCCGGCTTGGTCGCGGACGGCGTCTTCCCGGTCGTGCTTGGCGGCGATTGCAGCATTTTGCTTGGCGCCACTCTCGGCTTGAACCGGCTTGGTCGCCACGGGCTCTTCTTCCTCGATGGCCATGCCGACTTCTACCAGGCGGACGCCTCCGCGACTGGCGAGTTGGCCGATATGGAGCTGGGGATCGTCACCGGACGCGGACCGGCGGTCGTGGCCGATATCGAGGGCCGGAGACCCTACGTTCGGGATGAAGACACCGTGGTGTTCGGCTGCCGCGACGCGGCGGAAGCCACCGCCGCCGGCAGCCGGGACGTCCGCGCCTCGCGGATGCGCGTCTTCGACGCTGAGCGGGCGCGGGAGTTGGGTGTGACGACGGCGGCGGCGATGGCAGTGCAACCGGACCTCGGTCTGCACCGGCAGGGCCCGCTGGCCGACGGTGTCGCCGGCTTTTGGATTCACCTCGATGCCGACGTGCTCGACGACGGCGTGATGCCCGCGGTCGACTATCGCCAGCCGGGCGGGCTGAGCCCGGCCGAGGTGCGCGAGGTCTTGCGCCTCCTCTTGCGGACGGGGCGCGCCGTCGGGCTGGAGGTCACGATCTACCACCCGAGCCTTGACCCAACCGCGGCGGCGGGACGGATGCTGGCGTCGGTGATCGTCGACGGCCTGATCGGCGATCGCGGCGTGGCGTAGGGTGCGACACTCGTGGCGTCATTCGACCGTGAACGGCGCGATCTCGGGCTGAGATTGCCGTTCAGATGGCGTGCCCAATTGCCCGCTACTGAGTGAATTGATGATGACGCGATGCCTCGTCGGGCGACACATGTGGCACCTTTCTGGCATAGTTCTTGGTGCGGCGCCTGTTGAGGCAAGATTCTGGATCTCCCAGAGACGGTGCCGCGGACAACGCGATGGAGGCAAGACACCCCATGGACACCTTGCGACGCCTGTTTGGCGGGGCGATCGATCCCGAGCCACAACCGCGGCGGCAGATGGCGCCGCGCCAGAATCGATCCGAGTTGTCGGACGATGAGCGCGCCCTCGAACGCTATCGCTACCTGCTGCGCACGGCGCCGCCGGAAACGCTCGAACAAGCGCATGCCGAGGCCTTTGCCCAGTTGACGCCGGAGCAGCGCCGGATGGCGCTGGAACAGTTGACCGCCGACCTGCCGGAGTCGGAGAGGGCGGCGGCCAGTGCCCAGGACGACCCCCGCGCCCTGGCCCGCGTCGCCACGCGGACCGAGATGCGCCATCCGGGCACCCTGGAACGGCGCTTCGGCGGCATGGGCGCACAAGGCGGGATGGGCATGGGCGGCATGATGGCCGGCAGCTTCCTCAGCACCATCGCCGGCGTCATGGTCGGCAGCGCGATCGCCAACGCCTTCTTCAATGATTCCGGCTATAACGACAGTACTGGTGATGCCTCGGGCGGCGACGAGATGGCGGCCGATGGTGGTGACGGCGGAGACGCTGGGGCCGATGCCGGAGGAGACGCCGGGGGCGAGGGCGGATTCGGGGACTTTGGCGGCGACTTTGGTGGTGATTTCGGCGGCGACTTCGGTGGCGGCGGCGATTTTTAGCCGCTACGTTCGATCCGCTTGAGATCCAAGCTCGAAACCGTGATCAAACGACTGATGATCTGACGGATGCGATGGACACGGTGGCCATTCGGCCGCCGTGTCGTCCGTAATTAGTCCCCCAGGACCGCGGGCATGGTTGACCACACCGCGTTGGAGAGTGCCAGCATGTTGCCGTACTGATCCATGACTTGCACCCGAGCGTAGCGCCACGACGCCGGCAATGGCGCAACTGTTGACCAGTCAGCGGTCGGAATCGGGGCGGCGGCGATCGGTGTGCCACCCGCGATCACCATCATCACGGCGCCGGCGGCGCCGACGATTCGCGCCGAGAGCACACCGTCATTCAATGTGACATAAAGTTCTGGTCCCACCGGCGATCGGGAGATGAAGCAGCGGCCCTGGCGCAGGGCGTCGAGGATGGCCGCGACCGATATCTCGCCGGGGACATGGAGCCACGTCGTCGGCTCGCCCAGCCGCGGGCGGGGCAGGGCGGGGAAGGCCGCCGGATCCTCGGGGCCGAGGCGGTGGGTATCGCTGCCGCCGATCGCGATCAGGCGCCGCCCGGCCAAGAGTTGGGTTTCCCAGGCGGCGAGCGATATCCAGTTGAGCTGGTCCCAGGGACCGTTCCAGACCTCGACCGCGTGGTTATCCAGATCGTGGCCAAAGGTCCAGGGCGGGCCGAACGGCTTCGGGTGATTGATGCTGACCACGCCGCCGGCGGCCACCGCCGCGCCCATCGCCGCCGCCACGGCGGCCCGGTCCGGCTGCCGAAATTCGTGCCAATGGCCGGTGCCCCAGACGTTCCAGTGGCCGCCATAAGCCGTCACCTCGACCCCGTGGACGAGGAATGGCCGCTGTCCATCCGGCGCAAAGGGCCCGACGTGGGAGCTGTTGTGGTCGGTGATGCCCAGCACGTCGAGCCCGGCCGCGGCGGCGGCGGCCCGCATCTCGGCCGGCCAGGAGTCGCCATCGGAGTATCGGGTATGGCAGTGCAGATCGCACCGGCGCCACCCCGGTTCCGCCGGCGGCGGCAGCGCCCGCGCCGCCGGTTCAGTGGGATGCATGGGACCAGGTTGAGGAGAAGGACCGTGCTCCCGCCGAATTGGGGGCGGAGAGGCAGTCGGGAGCGGGGAAGCGGACTCCTGATCGAGCCAGATCTCCACCCGGTAATCAAGACCGCGGGGGCCGACTTTGTACGGCCCGAGCAGGACGTGCCAGGTGCCGGGTCCGATGGCGTCGGCCCGGTACGGCGGCGTCGCCCAATTGGCGGCGATGGTCAGCTCGTCCTTGGCGCTGCCGCTCCACCCCCGAAAGCCCGGGCCGCCGGCTTCGATGCCGCGTTCGTCGAAGAGGCCGAGATCGAGCGTGTTGCCGCCGGCGAGCATTGGATCCGAATCGATCCGGTCGCCGTAGCCGTACCTCAGGTGGAGTTGTCCGATCCCCGGCGGCACCTGGAACGGGAGGTGGGCGTAGATCCGTGCTTGGTCCGGCTCGACATGTCCGGTCAGCACGATGTCGGGGGCCGTGGTCGGGAACATCTGGCTCACCCCTGGCTGGTTCCGGATGAGAATGAGCGGTGCTGTCTCCACCCTGCTCGGGAGGCGATAGAATGACCGCTCGGCGGCTGATCGCGGGGCGGCCAGAACCGGTCCGGGATCGTGGCGGAGCATACCACCCGATGGCCGATGCGCCGGCGCGATGACGGTGAGGAAGGAGGACGCATGCCACGGCCCCATGTCGTCATCATTGGCGGCGGCTTTGCCGGGTTGTACGCGGCGCGGGCGCTGGCCGGGGCGCCGGCGCGGGTGACGGTCGTCGACCGCCGCAACCACCACTTGTTCCAGCCGTTGCTCTACCAGGTCGCCACCGCCGTGCTCTCCCCGGCTGATATCGCCCAGCCAATCCGGTCGTTGCTGCGCGGCCAACCGAACCTCGAGGTCGAGCTGGCCGACGTCACCGCGATCGACCTTGCCAATCGGCGGGTGGTGCTGGCGGACGGGCAGATTGCCTACGATTACCTGATCCTCGCCGCCGGCGTCAGCCACGCCTACTTCGGCCATGACGAGTGGCGGGAGCTGGCGCCTGGTCTGAAAAGCCTCGAAGATGCGCTCGACATCCGGCGCCGGATCCTGCTCGCCTTCGAGCGGGCCGAACGGGAGGCCGACCCGGCGCGGCGCCAGGCCTTGATGACCTTCGTCGTCGTCGGCGGCGGCCCGACCGGGGTGGAGCTGGCCGGGGCGATCGCGGAGATCGCGCACCATTCCCTGGCCAAAGACTTCGATCGGATTGATCCAACCACGGCCCGCGTCATCCTGGTCGAGGCCGGCCCCCGCTTACTCGTGACGTTCCCGGAGAAGCTGAGCCAGGCCGCTCTGGATGATCTGCGCCGGCTGTCGGTCGAGACCCGGCTCAGCGCGCCGGTGACCGGCATCGAGCCCGGCATCGTCCACATCGGGACCGATGCGATCGCGGCCGAGACGGTGCTGTGGGCGGCGGGAGTCGCGGCCTCGCCCTTGTCAACGACGATGGGGGTGGAACTGGACCGGGCGGGCCGGGTCGTCGTCGAGCGGACCCTGAGCGTCCCCGGCCAGCCCGAGGTCTACGTTGCCGGCGACCTGGCGAGCTTGCCCACCCGGCGCGGGCAGCCGCTCCCCGGCACCGCCCCAGTGGCGATCCAAGAAGGGCGTTGGGCGGCGCGAAACGTGATCCGCGCGATCGCGGGGTTGCCGCCGTTGCCGTTCGTCTACCGCGACCGGGGGAACATGGCGACGATCGGCCGGAACTCCGCCGTGGCCGACATTCGCGGTATCAAGCTGACCGGCTTTGTCGCCTGGCTGGCGTGGGCGGTGGTGCATATCTTCAACCTGATCGGTTTCCACAACCGGGTCCTGGTCGCCTTTCAGTGGGTCTGGGGCTACCTCACCTTCCAGCGCGGCGCCCGCCTCATCACCAACGAGGTCGACGCGACCACGAAGCTGATCGAATAGCCGCACGATGGAGCTTGAGTTTCTCGGCCGTGGATTCGTCATCGGGCTCGCGATCGCGGCGCCGGTGGGCGCGATCGGGCTGCTCTGCATCCGGCGGACGCTGGCGGAGGGCCGCCAGGTGGGCTTCGTCTCCGGGTTGGGCGCCGCCACCGCCGATGCCGCCTATGGGGCGGTGGCGGCGCTCGGGCTGACCGCCGTTTCCTCCGCCCTCGTGTCGTACCAGCCCTGGATTCGCCTCGTGGGCGGGCTCTACCTCTGCTATCTCGGGTTCCGGATTGCCGGCAGCCGCCCTGGCGCCGAAGCCGCCGCCGCTTCGGCTCGCGGCTTGCTCCAGGCGTATCTGTCGACCCTGGCGTTGACCTTGACCAACCCGACCACGATCCTGTCATTCGTCGCTATCTTCGCCGGGCTCGGCCTCGCCGGGCCGGCCGGCGATCCCTGGTCGGCGGCGCTGCTGGTCCTGGGCGTCTTTACCGGCTCCGCGGCATGGTGGTTCCTGTTGAGCGGGGCCGTCGGCTTCCTCCGCCTGGCGCTCACCCCGGCCCGGTTGGGCTGGGTCAACCGGATCTCCGGCGCGGCGTTGGTCGGGCTCGGCCTTCTGGCGCTGCTCAGCTTGCTACCAGGGTTCGGATGATGTGTCCTGGCGATCGAGGTGATGAGAAACGGCGGTTGCCCGCACGCTCCGAATTGCTCAGCGCGACGGGCGGATCAGTATCTCGGCCGGGATGCCGAGCGCTTCGTGCAACCGTCGGATCATGGCGATCGACAGACCCCGTTTGCGATTAAGTACTTCCGCGACCCGGGTTCGTGAGCCGATCATTGGCTCCAAATCCTTGCGGGTCAATCCTTGCTGTTCCATTCGAAAGAGAATGGCATCGATTGGATCCGGCGGGTTGAACGGGAACTGAACTGACTCATAGTCGTCGATCAGCGTCGCCAGGATGTCGAGCCGGTCGCCTTCGGGCGTGCCGTTATCTGCACCCCAGAGCCGTTCCACTTCGGCTAGGGCGTTCTCGTAGTCGTCACCTGTCCGGATTGGCTTTAGTTCAAATGTCATACTGCACTTCCTTCGCATTGATGCGATCGTAATCGGCGTGCGAGCCGATCCACTTGATCCAAACCAGGCCCTTGAAAAAATCCACTGCAACAACTAATCGGTAGTCATTACCTTTGATATTGAACACAATTCGATCAGCCGAAGTGACGCTCGCGGTTCCGTATCTCCTCTTTACATCGGTGGTACTCGTCCACTGAGCCGCTTTGACTTCGCGAAACCAGGCTTCGAGCGCCTTCTCGAGCGCGCGTTGATCCTTCACCCCGGCCTGCCGAGCCACGAATACGCGAGGCGTGCGGCGAGCGATCACGCGCACGCCGCAGAGCACCCTGTTCCCATTATGGGCGCAAATCCCTTTGGGTTGCCGGCGGCCGGGTTCCTTGCAATAATGCGCCACTCGATGCGAGGAATGATGGCCGGGCAACGGAGCGACCGTGGTGGATGTTGGTGTCAATCAGGCGGCGGGGCCGGGACCGGAGCGGGCGCCGCTGCTGCGGATGGAGGGAATAAGCAAATTCTTTCCCGGCGTGCAGGCGCTGCAAGGGGTCGACCTGGCGGTGTTCCCTGGCGAGTGCTTGGCGCTGGTTGGTGAGAATGGGGCCGGCAAGAGCACATTGATGAAGATCCTCTCCGGCGTCTACCTGCCGGACGAAGGACGATTGGCGTTCGACGGCGCGCCGGTCATTCTGAGCAGCCCCCGCCAAGCCCAGGAGCTCGGCATCTCGATCATTTACCAAGAGTTCAACCTGATGCCGAACCTGACGGTGATGGAGAACGTCTTCGTCGGCCGGGAGCCAAACCGGGCCGGTTTCGTCCGCCGCCGGACGATGGAACGCCAAACGCGCGATCTTCTCGGCCAGCTTGGGGTCCGGCTGCGGCCGGATGCCGTGGTGCGCGATCTTTCCGTGGCCGATCAGCAGATGGTCGAGATCGCGAAAGCGCTCTCGACGAATGCCCGCCTCGTCATCATGGATGAGCCGACCTCGGCCCTGAGCGAGACCGAGGTGACGGCGCTGATGCAGCTCATCCGGCAGCTGAAGGCCCGCGGCCTAGGGGTTATCTTCATCACCCACCGGCTGGACGAGGTGTTTCAGATTTGTGACCGGATCACGGTCCTGCGGGATGGGCAGAACGTGGGGTCGGCGCCCATGGCCGAGGTCAACCCGGACTGGATCGTGCGGACGATGGTCGGCCGCGAGCTGGGCGAGCTGTTTCAGAAGGAGGCGGCGGCCGTGGCGGTCGACGCGGCGCCGGCGCTCGAGGTGCGCGGCCTGAGCCGGACCGGCACCAGGCGTGACGCCTCGGCGATCGTGCTCGAAGATGTCCATCTGACGGTGCGGGCGGGCGAGATCGTCGGCCTGGCCGGCCTGGTCGGTTCCGGCCGGACCGAGGTGGTGCGCGCCCTGTTCGGGGCTGATCCCTTTGACCGGGGCGAGATCTTGATCGACGGCAGACCGGTCCTGGTCCGGTCGCCGCGGGACGCGATCCGGCAGGGGATCGGCCTGGTGCCGGAGGATCGGAAGACGCAGGCGCTGGTGCTCGACCTGACCGTGCGGGAAAACATCACCCTGGCCAGCCTGGGCGACGTGGTCCGGTCCGGCTTTGTCCGCTTCCGCCGGGAGCGGGCCCGGGCGCGGGAGTTCGTCGAGGCGCTCCGGATCCGGACGCCGAGCCTGGAACAACGGGTGGTCAATCTCTCCGGCGGCAATCAGCAGAAAGTCGTCATTGCCAAATGGCTGGCGTTGCGGCCGCGAGTGCTGATTATGGACGAGCCGACCCGCGGCATCGACATTGGGGCGAAGGCCGAGGTCCACCATCTGATGAGCGAGCTGGCGAGCGAGGGGGTAGCGATCCTGATGATCTCCTCCGAGCTGCCCGAGGTGCTCGGCATGAGCGACCGGGTGCTGGTGATGCGGCAGGGCCGGATCAGCGGCGAGCTGTCGCGGGCCGAGGCGACGCAAGAACGGATTATGGCCCTGGCGACCGGGGTCGCCGGCGAGGCTGCCTAAGCGGGAGGTTGCGATCGAGATGAGCTTGCACTCGGCGGCGTCAACCACCCTGGGCCCGGACCCAGAACGGCGACGGGTCGATCCGGTGAACCTGCTCAGCCGGTTCGCGCCGTTGCTCTTCCTCTTCCTGCTGGTGGCGTTGCTGTCGATCCTGGAGCCGGGCTTTCGGACGCCGTTCAACCTCTTCAACGTGATGCGCCAGATCTCGTTCATCGGCATCCTGGCGGTGGGGATGACCTTCGTCATCCTGACCGCCGGGATCGACCTCTCGGTCGGCTCGCTGGTCGCCTTTGCCGGCATCGTCTGCGCCTCGGCCGCGAAAGGGACGCGCGACCTGCTGCAGGGCGGCGTCACCGACCCCGGCGGCATCCATGTCCTCTACGCGGTGCTGGCGGCGATCGGGGTGGGGATGGCGATCGGCTTGCTCCAAGGCAGCCTGATCGGCCGGCTCGGCATCCCCGCCTTCATCGTTACCCTCGGCGGCCTCGGCGCCTGGCGGGGGGCGACCTTGGTCTGGTCAAACGGCCAGCCGATCAGCTCCTTCTCGTCCGATTTCACGTTCTGGGGTCAGGGGTTCCTGGGCCCGGTGCCGGTGCCGGTGGTGATCTTTCTCCTCTTCGTCGTGATCGGGCACATCGTCCTCAAGTACACCAAATATGGCCGCTGGATCTATGCCCTGGGCGGCAATCCGGAAGCGTCTCGGCTGTCCGGGCTGAATACCACGATGCTGACGATCAGTGTCTACGTCATCAGCGGCTTCTGCGCCGGGGTGTCCGCCTTTCTCCTCACCTCCCGGCTCAACTCGGCCGAGCAGATCGCCGGTCAGGGATATGAGCTAGAGGCGATCGCGGCGGTGGTCATCGGCGGCACCAGTCTGTTTGGGGGCCAGGGCGGTATCGTCGGCACGTTGATCGGCGCCATGTTGATCGGCGTTCTCAACAACGGTCTCGTCGTGCTCGGGGTGCCGTCCTACTACCAGCCGATCGTGATCGGCGGCATCATCGTGCTCAGCGTCTTTGTCGATCAGGTCGCGAAGAAGCGACGTCGATAGCGGGAAAGGAGGAGTTTGGCCCGGACGAGTCGCCGTCTCTCGCGCATTGATGAGCAACGAACCAACGAGTAAAGGAGTACCACAATGGTCGAGCAGAACCTGACGGAAAACAGCCTGAGCCGTCGCCGACTGACCCAAGCCGCCGCCGCCGCCGGAGCCCTGGCGGCGCTGCCATGGAGCGTACGCCCGGTTGGGGCGCAGGAGACCCTGCGGATCGCCTTCTCGGTGCCGAGCCTCGGCTTTCCCTTCTTCAACCACATGGTCGAGCTGGCCCGGCAGCACGCGGAAGAGCTGGGCGGCATTGAGCTGACGATCTTGGACGGGCAACAGGGCGGCTCGCCCAGCTCAACCAAGCAGTCGAGCGACCTCGAAGCGGCGGTGGCCCAAGGCATCCAGGGCGTCGTCATCAGCCCGAATGACGCCAACGCCTTGCAACCGTCGATTCAGGCCCTGATTGAAGCCGAGATTCCGGTGGTCACGGTCGATCGCAACGTGACCGGGGCCGACACCCTGGCCCACGTCGGGGCCGACAATGTGCGTGGCGGCGAGATCCAGGGCGAGTACATCGTCGAGCTGCTGGCGGATGGCGGCCAAATTTTCGAGCTGCAAGGGCAGCCGGGGGCCTCGGCCGCGATCGACCGCCACGCCGGGCTCGACGCGGTGTTGAGCGAGAACGAGCAGATCGAAGTGGTCGTCAGTGAGACGGCGGAGTTTTCGCGCGACCGGGCGGTAGCGGTCTTCGAAGCCGCGCTGGCGGCGAACCCGGCCCCGGAAGCGGTGGTCTGCGCCAACGACGACATGGCGTTCGGCGTCGCCCAGGTGGCGAGCGAGCAGGGGCTCGAGCTGGCGGTGGTCGGCTTCGATGCCCTGCCGGAAGCGCTGGTGGCGATCCGCGACGGCCAGATGGCGGCGACCATCGAACAGTTCCCCGGCGAGCAGGCGACGACCGCGCTCGACATCCTGGTCGCCTTCATGCGGGACGGCACCGTACCGGCCGAGCACGACCTCTACCTGGAGCCGGGACTGATCACCGCCGACAACCTGGGCGAAGCCGAGCGAGCGGCCGAGGCCGGAGTCGGCGGCGAGGCGACGCCGACGGCGTAGCGTCGGCCGAACGGAAACAGCAATGCGATCGCCGTCTCGCTGTCGCCGGAAGCTAAAGGCATCCGTCCGAGGTCCGGAAAGCATCCTGAAGAAGGCTGAGATACGTCGTATCCAGCCGCGATTCGCTGGTGACAAGTCAATATCAGCTTCCTTTAGGATGCTTTCGTCGAGTCAGCCGGGTGCCTTTAGCGCCCGGCGGGATGAAGACGGCGATCGCGTATCGGAGGCTCGTCGGAGGAACTTTTTCGTGACGCGGTCCCGGGCGCCATGTCGGCGGCAGCGTAGCTGAGCACCAAGGCCCATCAAGACAACCGCGACCAGGCTGGCGTAGACTGCGGATATCTGGATCGGGGAGCGGCCGAGAGCCCGGCCACTCCGGATGGACGTGGGAATGCGCGTGGTTTCTGCCCCGGCCCAAGTGACGACCGACGCACCAACCAGTGACCCAACTGATGATCGGGGACTGACCGCCGAGCAGCTTCGCCTCGGGTTCTTGTTGCTGGCGATCACGACCTTTGCCGCGACCTTGGCCCTGAACGCCACGCAAGCCCTCTCGCCCAACTTCTTCCGCGACGAAATCGGCATGGACGGCGCCCAGAATGGGTATCTAATCGCCATCCGCGAGGCGCCGGGCTTCCTCCTGATCTTCGTCGCCGCCGTCCTGCTGCGCCTGGGCATGGCGCGGGCGACGGCGCTCTCGCTCCTCATCATGGGGATCGGCTACGCCCTGTTTGCCTCCGCCACCTCGTTTTCGTCCCTCATCATTCCGACGTTGATCGGCAGCGTCGGCTTCCATTCCTGGTTGCAGTTGCATGACGCGCTGGGCCTCTCCCTGGCCAAGCCGGGCGAAGAGGGGAGCGTCCTCGGCCGGTTTCGCGGCATCGGCTTCGCCGGCAGTCTGGTCGCCCTCATCGTCGTCTTGGCGGTGGTCTCGGGGGTGGAGTGGCAGACCGGCAATCTCTTAGCGAATCAAGGACCGTGGCTGCGTGGTCTGCTCGTCATGTCCGGGGTTGCCGCCGTCATTGGCGCGGTGGTCATCTTCCGCTTCCCGGTCTCGGACAATTCCAGGGCGGCGGCGCGGGCGGCACCGGCGATCACCTTTCGCAAGGAGTACGGGCTCTACTATTGGCTGAGCTTCCTCGACGGCTCCCGGATGCAGATCTACTTTGCCTTCGCCCCGTTCGTGCTGGTCGAGCAGTTCGGGGTCAACGCGCGGGCCTTGACCACCCTGTTGCTGGTCTCGTCGCTCATCAACTGGCGGGCCGGGGCCTTCATCGGCAGGATGGTCGATCGCTTCGGCGAGAAGCGGATGCTGACGATCGGGTACTCGCTGCATCTGCTGGTCTTCCTCGGCTTTGCCTTCTCGCGGAACATCTGGCTGCTCTATCTGACCTATCTTGGCTACAACTTCCTCTTCCTGTTTTCGATCGGGACCACGACCTACCTGCGCAAGATCGCCCGGCGGGAGGATCTGGCGCCGAGCTTGGCAATGGGGATCTCCCTCGCCCACCTGACCGCCGTGGTGGTGCCGATCATTGGCGCCGCCCTCTGGGTGCAGCTTGGCTACCAGTTCCCCTTCCTCTTCGGCACCGTCTTCATCTTCATCTCGCTTTGGCTGACCCAGAAGATCGACGTCGCCAAGCAGCGGGTGCCGGGCTCGCCACCGCCAGCGGGGATGACGGATGAAGCGGAGCGAGAGATGGAGATCGAGCGGCCAACGTTGCCGATCGAGGAGGACGGTGCGATCGGCGATACTGGGGCGATCGCGGCGGCGGAGGCTGGCCGGCGCCGGCCGGGCGCCGGCGACGACCGAACGTAGGAGTAGGATGAAGCTCTACCTGGCCGGGCCCATGTTCACCGCGGCGGACGCCGCCTACAATCTGGCGCTGGCCGCCCGCTTGCGCGGCCACGGTTTCGACGTCTTCTGCCCGAACGAGAGCGAACCGACGAACGACAAGACCCGGACCGACATCACACCCCGCCTGATCTACGACGTCGATATTGCCGCGCTCGAATCGTGCCACGTCGTCGTCTACCATGTCAGCGAGGATTCCGGGGCGAATTGGGAGGCGGGCTACATGGATTGCCTGGCGACACGGGTCGATCCCGACCGCTACTACGGCGTGATCGGGCTGGCGACCGATATGCGGCTGCACACGTTGCCGCACCCGGAGAAGGTCGGGGTCGAGAATCAGGCATTTCATATTAATGCCCTGGTCGCCGGCGGTCTCCAGCGCTCGCTCGGGGTCTACCTCCATGAGCCCGCCATGATCGAGCGCCTGATCGAGATTCGCGAGCGGCGGGAAGGGAGCGGGCATGGCGGCTGACTCGGCTGAACAACCAGCGCTGCCTCGCCCGGAGATCATCAACGTCGAGGGCGATCTCGTCGCCCTCGGTCCGATCCGGCGCGACTTGGTGCCGCGCTATCAACGCTGGATGAACGATTTCACGACGACTCAAAACCTGGGGGCGGCGCCGGCGCCGATGACGCTCGAGGCCGAAACCGCCTGGTTTGAGCGAGCGGTCGGCGGCGCCGCGAGTGATGTTGTCATCTTTACCGTCTACGAGCGGCGTACCTGGCGGCCGATCGGCAACGCCGACTTGCGTCAGATCGATCACCGCAACCGGTCGGCCGCGTTCGGCATCGTCATCGGCGAGGCATCCTACCGCGGCAAGGGGTACGGCACCGAGACGGTCCGGTTGATGCTTGATGTCGCCTTCACCGGGTTGAGCCTGCACAACGTCATGCTGACGGTGTTCGAGTTCAACCCCGCCGGGCGGCGAGCCTATGAGAAGGCCGGGTTCAAGGAGATCGGCCGTCGCCGCCAATGCCGCTGGTTGGCCGGCCGCTGGTGGGACGAGATCTACATGGACTGTCTGGCGACCGAGTTCGTGAGCCCGGTGTTGGGCAAACTCCTGGCGCCGGATGAGGTCCGTACGGGCTGAGTCCGGTCGGCCGGCTCGCGCTCGACGCACGGTTCCTGACCCACACGCATCAGAGCCCGGCCTGATTCAGCTCATCTTGTAAGGCGCGCAACGTCTTGTGGCGCTGCCGCAACTCGGCGATAAGCGCCGTCCACTCGTCGTCTCGCCCGGCCGCTGCCAGCACCTGCTTGACCCGGGCCAGGTACGTGGCCGCGATCTGGTAGTGGCCGCGCTGCCGGGCTTCGATCTGGCGGTCGGCCAGCCGCCGATAGATCCGGATTGCCTCGTCCGGGAAGTCCCGCTCGGCCGCCGCGGCCACCCGCTCGTCGTGGCTGCCGCCAACGTATGCCCATGGGGAGGCCGGTGCGCCGTGACCGCTCCGTTCGGTCTGCTTGAGGGCGGCGAGAGCGGGGGCGACCTCGCCTTCGTTCAGGTGGATGTCGATCAGACCGAACCAATCGCCCCGTTTCTTGAGCGTCGCCAGCAAGGCCGGCCGCAGCTCGGGCCACGGGGCGCCGGGCTGATCGGGAAGGCAGGCGGCCATTTGGACCGCCTCGTACGTTGGCTTCGACGGGGCGTTCTGGAAGCGGCGTCGAGCCAGCTCCAACGCCCGGTCCGGCCGCCCGTGGGCAGCGTGCTGCCGCTCGAGCCAGGCGCTGAGGGCGTGGTCTTGGTGGGGCTCGCGTCCTTCACGCTCCCACAGACAGCCGTCGACCAGGGTTAGCGCCTGGTCGATCCGGATCGGGTCGCCGGTGGCGATCAATTGATCGGCAAAGCGGGTGAGGACGACGGCGGCGGTCAGCCGCCGCGCGGCCAGGCCGATCGCCTCCTCCACCCGATCCAGGCGGAGCAGGGTATCGGCCGCTTCCTGCCACAGCTCGGCATTGCGATACTCGGTGAGCAATTCCTCATCGGAGAGGCCGCCCACGGGGCCGAGCAGAGAGAGGAAGCGGATCGCGGCCCGGTTCCGCGACAGTTGGGTAAAGGCATCACCGGTCGCCGGGGCGATCATCTGGCGCACCTGGAGGCCGATCTCGCGTTGCTCATCCGGGGTGGCGCCGCGGCCGATCGCTTCCGGTCCCTCGTTCGCCACATCATAGCCGCCGGCCTCGGTGTCGGTCTCCCACACGAGCATGATCGTGTCGAGCAGCCGTTGCCGCTCCTTGGCCGTCAGCCGTTCGCCCTCGGCCAGGTCACGCTGGGCATCGAGCGTGGCCGCCAGCCCGCGGTCGCAGGCGGCGACCAGGCCAAGCAGCTCACCCTCTTCATCGTACGAAATCATCTCCTCGAACCCGTCCGCGACTTCCTCGACGAAGGTGGCGAAGATGCGGAGGGCGTTTCGCCAGTCACCGGCCTGGATATAGGCGTCGCCGAGAGCGACCAAGCGCTCGAGATCGGCAGACACGCCGCCGCCGTGGTAGTTGTCGTGATAGCCATGGTGATAGCCGTCCCAACCGTATTGCTCGTGGTCGGGCATGGCGTTCGCGATTTGCCGCCGGATCGCGGCCTCGTCCAGCAACTGACCGCTGGGAGCGCCGGTGCCCGGCAGCGGCAGCGCCAGGAGGGTCAGCACCCGATCTTCCAGGCCGGGGTCCTCGCCGAGGATCAGCTCGATCAGGGTGACCAGCTCCTCCCGGCTCTTGGCGGCCACCAGCTCGCTGATAGGAGGACGGACCTCGAACGTGGCGGGCGACGCGGTCCAGGTCAAGAGCAGGGCGACGATGTGCTTGCAAAAACCGCCGCGGGGGCAATCGCAGGAGACGGCCAGCAGCGCCCCACGCTTGGCCTGATCGGCGGCCGCCAGGGTGGCCGTCACCCGGTACGGCCCGCCGCTGGAGCCATGGCATTGCGCCTGCAACACGTTGTCACGCCGAACGGGGTTGAAAATCCGGCCGCCCCGGGCATAGCCGCGGCCGCGGCTGAAGCTTTGCGGGTCGGTTTGGGCCTGGATGTCGTTCGCGGTCAGCGGGGCGAGCGTGCCGGGTGGTTGTTGCTCACTCTTGGATGCGGGCGGGGCGGCGATCGTGGCTCGGGCCATGGCGGGGACTCCTGGCGGGCGGGGGCACGACAGGCCGAATAGATTGCAACCAAGCATATCCTATCGTAGCCGCGGCATCCGCTCAGTGCCGCCCGGTCCATCCGTTAGCCATCCTCGCTTCGCGCGGACGATCGTGCCGGCCAGGGGAGCGCGGCCATCGCCACGCTCCAATCGGCGGCGCCCGATCCCGCCCGGGCTCTGGCGGGCGCGGGTGCCGGACTGCTCTCATTCGTCTAATCCGGACTTCCTACGACCATGGCACAAACATCATCGGCATGGCTGGCCCGCGGGGTCATGGCGCTTCGGGTGACTGGCATGGCCGATCCCGCGGCTCCCCTCGCCCAGCCTTGGGCGAGGGCCATTCGGCACCTCAAGTGAACCACCGACATCCGTTGGCCTTGAAGCCGGGGCTACAACGCGACGGCATCCTCGTAGACCCGGTCCCGGCAATTGGCCTCGACCTCGCGGGGGTCGCGCGGCCGTTGGGCCAGGCCGGCGGCCAGGGCGGAGGTCGCCACGGCGGCGGCGACGCGGGGCGAGACCCGATAGTCGAGGCTGTCGGGGATCAGGTAGTCAGGGGTGAGGTCGGCGGGGTCGATCAGGTCGGCGATGGCGTGGGCGGCGGCGATCTTCATCGCGTCGTCGATCTGGCGGGCCTTGATGTCGAGGGCGCCGCGGAAGACGCCGGGGAAGGCCAGCGAGTTGTTGACCTGGTTCGGGTAGTCGCTGCGGCCGGTCGCCACCGCCAGCGCCCCCGCCTCCTTCGCCAGGTCCGGCGTGATCTCCGGCACCGGGTTGGCCAGGGCAAAGACAAGCGGGTTCGGCGCCATCGTGCGGACCATGCGCGGGGTCAGGGTGCCAGGGGCGGAGAGGCCGATGAATACGTCCGCCCCCGCGATCACGTCGGCCAGCGAGCCGGAGCGGCGCTCCCGGTTGGTGAGCGAGGAGATCTCGAACTTGGAGACGTCCATGTGCTCGGTCCGGCCCTCGTAAATGGCGCCGGCGCGGTCGCAGAGGATGACGTCGCCCACCCCTAGGGCCAGCAGCAGCTTGGTCACGGCGATGCCGGCCGCGCCGGCGCCATTGATCGTCACCTTGAGGTCGCCGAGGGCGCAACCTCGCAGCCGGCAGCCATTGAGCATCGCCGCCATGACGACGATGGCGGTGCCGTGCTGATCGTCGTGAAAGACCGGCAGATCGAGCGCCTCTCGCAGGCGGGCCTCGATCTCGAAGCAGCGCGGGGCGCTGATGTCTTCCAGGTTGATGCCGCCGAAGGCGGGCGCGATGTCGGTCACGATGCGGACGATGTCGTCCGGCTCCCGCGCCGCCAGGCAGATTGGAAACGCCTCGACCCCGGCCAGGGTATGAAAAAGGACGGCTTTTCCTTCCATCACCGGCAGCGCCGCCTGGGGGCCGATATCGCCCAGGCCAAGGACGGCGGAGCCGTCGGTGACGATCGCCACCAGGTTGCCCTTGGCGGTCAGCTCGGTCACTTGCGACGGGTCGTCCCGGATCACGCGGGCCGGGACCAGGGCGGCGGGCGGCACGTAGAGCACGTTGAGGATGTGATGATCGCGAATCGGGATCTTGGACCGGATCTCGAGCACGCCGCCGTGCCGCTGGCGGAGCTCGATCGCCTCTTCCTTGAACGTCTTGTTCTCGTCGAGCCGGCGCGGCTTGGGCGGTAACAGGCGACCCTCATAGACATAGCGGCGGGTGTTCTCGGCCACCAGCTCAGGATCGATCTCACGACCCGCCTCGCCCGCTTCGAGCGCCCCGCGGACCACGGCGGCGGCGATCGCCGGCGCCACCCGGAAGTCGAAGATCCGGGGGATGATGTGGTCGGGATGCAGCTCGTCGGGCGGGATGACGCCGGCCAGCGCTTGGGCCGCGTAGACGAGGGTCCGCAACCGGATGTTGCGGGCCCGGCAATCGAGCAGGCCGCGAAAGACGCCGGGGAAGACGAGCGAGATGTCCATCGTGTTCGGATAGTCGGAACGGCCGGTGGCGACGACCTTCGCCCCCGCCTCGCGGGCGGCGGCGGGGCTGATCTCGGGATCGGGCACCGCCAGCGAAAAAACGATCGCATCGGGCGCCATCGCCCGGATCATGTCGCCATCGACGATGTTGCCGGTGGAGACCCCGACGAAGGCGTCCGCCCCGCGCAGCATCTCGGCCAGCGAGCCGCGCCGGCCTTGGAGGTTGGTTTCCTTGGCCAGGTATGCCTTTGCCCAGTTCATCCGCTCCGGCCGATAGCGGTAGATCGCGCCCGCCCGATCACAGACGACCAGATCGCGCACCCCGGCCCGGTGGAGGAGGCGGGCGACGCCGATCCCGGCCACCCCGGCCCCGCTGATGACGACGCTCAGCTCATCGAGTTGCTTGTTGACGACCTTGGCCGCGTTGAGCAGCCCGGCCAGGACCAGGATCGCCGTCCCGTGATGCTGATTGGAGAAGACCGGGATCTCGGCCGCTTTCTCCAGGTGGTCGGCAATGGTAAAGGCGCGCGGAGCCGAGATGTCGTCGAGACAGATGGCGCCGAAGGTCGGCGTGATGGCCAGCCCGGTCTCGACGAAATCGGCCGGGCTCGGCGACGCCAAACAGAGCGGAAAGGCATCGACCCCGGCGAAGGTCTTGAAGATGACGCTCTTGGCCTCGGCGATCGGGATCGCCGCCTCGGGCGGACCGCCGGCGCGGCCGAAGATATCGGAGCCGTCGGTCAGGATCGCCACCGTATTGCCGCGACAGGTCAGATCGTAGGAGGAAAGTGGGTTCTGGCTGATCTCCAAGCAGGGCTCGGCCACGCCCGGCGTGTAGACGAGGGAGAGCACCGCCCGGTCCCGGATCGGCACCTTCGAATGGACGCCGATCAGTCCCTGGTAGCGGCGCCGGTAATCGAGCCCCTCGTCCTGATCCAGGCTTGGATAATCGTCGCTACTCACCCGCCGCTCCTACATCGCCAACCATACACCCTGGCAGAATCCCGTATTGTAAGCCGCGCCCAGGAGTTTCGCTCACACGTCGAGTCGCAAAGGCGGTGATGAGAAGGACGACCGCGTTCTCAGTCCTGAATGGACTTTCGGGTACCCTCTGGAAGGCTGAGCGCGGAATTTGTTGGCCCAGGGGGCACTCCCGCCCGCGACCACGATCTTCCGAAATGCTCACTACCCCACGGAGCGGGTGAATCGCTCGATGGCGTCCGTCAGCTCGGTCAATACCGCATCCTGGTCGTTGGGATCGGCGCCAATGACACAGCCCCGGATGTGGTCTTCCAACAGGAGCAGCCCGGTCGCCTTCGAGCCGGCGATGATCGCCGAGAGCTGGGTCAGCACATCGAGACAGTACTGGTCTTCCTCCACCATCCGCTGCACGCCGCGGACCTGCCCCTCGATCCGCCGCAACCGGTTGAGGATCTTCGCCTTATCGTGCGAATAGGAGAGGGAGTGACGGACCGGCGTGATGGGTTCAGCTGAAACCGCGTCTGGTGTTTCGATGATGATGGTCTTAGTATCAGTGTTCATGCGCAAAGTATACCCCTGGCGGGTACGGATGCCCAGGATAGGGTCAGATCGGAAAATCACCGATCCAGCGCACGAAGGGGAGGCGACCGCGCAGGTTCTTGATCAGCTTTTCGTCCGCGGTCCAGAATGGACATTCGAAATAGTCGGACAGTGCGAGATAGTACGCATCGTACGCCGCTTTCATTTGATAGTCAGCGGCAATCGCGAACGCGACCTGATGAAGCATCGGGGGACTATGCAATGCAATGCCCATACTTAGAACGATTTCCAGCAGGTGCGCGGCCTCCTCGCGCGTAAGCGGATCTGACCGTCGCGTTTTCTTCAGAAGCACGTTGGTTACTTCCATCATGAGCAACGGCGGAGCCACAATCGATTGTCCAGCGTGCAATATCGCCTCGTACAAAGCCTGAGCCTGGATCGAGAATTTCTCATTCACCACCAATTTGACGACGACCGAAGAATCGATGCAGATCACGCCGGCGATCCTGGCGCTGATTCCTCCTCGCCCAGGAGGCGCCGCATTCGTTCATCCCGCATTTCGCGAATGAGCGGCCACGAAGGTGGAAACTCTTTGACCCCGGTTCGTTCCTGGATTTTTGCGCTGGCTTCCCGCGCCCGCTCTAGGGCGGCGAGCCGGTTCTCGAATTCTTCCGAGGTCAGCCGGCGCTCGACCGGCCGATCTCGCCATTGGAATCCCATTGGGCTCAAGCCGCGAGCGGGCCGTTTAGGCTGGAACCCTACTTCGGATACTGATCGCGCAATGTCGGTCCGCCGCAAGAGAATGCGACGCTTCCCAGCACGATGGGCAACAATGTCGCCTTCTCGAATCCAGCGACGGACCGTCGAGGTCGATACCCGCAGCAGCTCGGCTGCTTCTTCAATCGTTAGGTAGTCGTTTGTCGTTACGCTCATCGCCATCACTCCGATGCAGGTTGCACACGATCACAACGGTTCACTAGACTCGTCCCGTGCCGTCGCCGTTTCTATTGGATCGGCGTCTCCCATCAATTGACGAATTCGCTCTTCGCGCATCTCATGGATGATCGCTACCGAGCACGGAAATGGCTTCCCGCCGTATCGGGCTGAGAGCTTGTGGTTATTGTCGTGGGCTCGTTGGAGTGCCGCCAGCGCCCGCTCCACTTCCTTCTCGGTCAAACGACGATCAACGGGTCGATCCGGAGAGTGCTCGATGAGCGAAGCAAGTTCACCAAGATCGAAATCGTTTGAGTCACTCTCAGGATCGCCAAAATCTGGATCGCTGGCGCGGTCACAGCGCGACAGACCGTTTGCAAGCAATCGTCTCCCGGCATCCACGGCGTGGTCCTCGCTCTTCCATATCGATCGTAGGTGCGCATAGATTACCAGAGATGCCCATGCATTTGCCAGACGGGTTGTGCATCCAGGATTCGGTCAATCCAAGCCGAGGCAACACCGCCGGCTCTTGCGTGGTATACCCATAGGGGGTATAATGTGTGAAGTGAAGCCGATCTGATCCGATGGAGAGTACACACCATGGCAACGCGGACACCGCTCCGCGATGAGCGAGCGACCGAAGCAAGAGACGCCCTGGCGGCGCCCGAGGAAGAGATCGGCATCCCGATTGAGGGGATGACTTGCGCCTCCTGTGTCCGGCATGTCGAGCGGGCGCTGGAGAAGGTGCCCGGCGTGTCCTCCGTCAGTGTCAACCTGGCGACCGAGCGCGCCGCCGTCACCTTCGATCCCGGCCAGACCACGCTCGACCAGCTTTCGGCGGCGGTCGAGAAGGCCGGCTACGGGGTCGGTGCCATTCCCGTCGAGACCACGGCGGACATCCCGTCTGCCGGCGTCGGCGAGCGCGAGCGGGCGACTCGGGAGTCGACGAAAGACCACGAGACCGCGGGGCTGAAGCGGAAGGCGCTGATCAGCCTGGCGGTCGGCCTGGTGATGATGGCGCTGATGTTCTTCCCGTCGCCGATCGCGATGACCAATTTGGCGCCGATGCTGCTGATCGCGGCGACGGTCGTCCAGTTCTGGGCCGGCGGCGTCTTTTACCAGAGCGCCCTGGCGGCGGCGCGGCATGGCACGACCAACATGAACACCCTGGTCGCGGTCGGCACCAGCGTCGCCTTTGGCTACAGCGCCTTCGTTACCCTCTGGCCGGGGCTGGCGACGAGCTGGGGCTTTGCCCACCATCTCTACTACGAGACCGCGGTGATCGTGATTGCCCTCGTCCTGCTCGGACGCTGGCTGGAGGCGCGGGCCAAGAAGCAGACCGGGGAGGCGATCACGGCGCTGGTCGGCTTGCAGGCCAAGACCGCCCGCGTCCTCCGCGACGGGGTCGAGCGCGATATTGCGGTCGAGACGGTCGTCGTTGGCGACCTGGTCCGGGTCCGGCCGGGCGAGAAGGTGCCGGTCGATGGCATCATCGACGATGGTCGGTCGACGATCGACGAGAGCATGCTGACCGGGGAAAGCCTGCCCGTCGGCAAGGGGCCGGGCGACACCGTCTTCGGCGCCACCCTCAATTCCACCGGCAGCTTCGTCTTCCGGGCGACCAAGGTCGGCAAGGACACGACGCTGGCCCAGATCGTCCGCATCGTCGAGGAGGCGCAGGGCTCGAAGGCGCCGATTCAACGTCTGGCGGATACCATTTCGTCCTACTTCGTGCCGGCGGTCTTGATCTTGGCCGGGTTGACCTTTGCCGCCTGGATGGTGCTGGGGCCGGAGCCGAGGCTGGCGATGGCGGTCCAGGCTCTGGTGGCGGTGCTGGTGATCGCCTGCCCCTGCGCCCTCGGCCTGGCGGCGCCGACCGCGATCATGGTCGGCACCGGCAAGGCGGCCGAGAACGGCATCCTGGTCCGGGGCGGCGAGGCGCTGGAACAGACCCGCAAGGTCGACACCATCGTGCTCGATAAGACCGGCACCCTGACCCGCGGCAAGCCGGCGGTGACGGGCATCATTCCCGCCAACGGGCTGTCGGAGAACGAGCTGCTCCGGCTCGCGGCGGCAGTCGAGGTCGGCTCCGAGCATCCCCTGGGTGAGGCGATCGTCGCCCGCGCCCGGGAGCTGGGGCTTGATCTGCCCAAGGCCGAGGGGTTCGGGTCGATCACCGGCAAGGGGGTGCGGGGCCGGGTTGACGGCCGCGAGGTCGTGCTCGGCAATCGCGCCCTGATGACCGAGGCGGGCATCCACCTCAACGGCCTCGAGGCGCGGGGCCAGGAGCTGGCCCGCGGTGGCGCCACCCCGATGTACGTCGCGATCGGCGGCGAAGGTGCCGGCCTAATCGCCGTCGCCGACACCCTGAAGCCGGAGTCGCGCGAAGCGGTCGAGCAGTTGAAGGCCCTCAGCCTCGATGTCTGGATGCTGACCGGCGACAACCGCGCCACGGCCGACGCGATCGCGCGGGAGGTTGGCATCGACCACGTTCTGGCCGAGGTGCTGCCAGAGCAGAAGGCCGATAAGGTCAAGGCGCTCCAGGCCGAGGGGAAGACCGTGGCCATGGTTGGCGACGGGATCAATGACGCCCCGGCCCTGGCC
>JALZJP010000162.1 GCA_030859715.1 Chloroflexota bacterium | reverse complement strand
GATCGTCGCGCCGTGTCTCGATGCGTCACCATTTCCGCGAGACCATGACCCCGCCAAGCTAGGAGCGTCCGGGATCGCCCGATGCTGTGTCCCCGGCATCAAGATCCCCGGCGTCCCGAACAGTCTCGTCGCCCACCATTTCTGGCATGATCATTAACGACCTGATCGGCGAGAACCACAGCCAGACCGCCGCTCCGAGCTCGCCGACAGCGGCTACCGCCAACGTGGGCCGCAACCCGATCTCCTCGGCCAGCGCCCCGCCAATCAAGGCGCCAATCGGAGCCAGACCAACGGCGAGAAATCGAATCGTCGCGCTAGCCCGCCCTTGTAACCGAACCGGCACCACGTCCTGCCGCAAGCTGGCCTGGTTCACATTGAAGACCGTGAAGCCAACGCCGAAACAGAACTGGGCTACGATCAACAACGGCACCACAACGAGCAGCGAACCGGCGGCAGCCGATACCAGCAGATCGCTGATCCCCACCAGGGCAACGGCCGCGATGGTGGCCGGCCCCAACCCAAACCGGACGGACAAGCGGCTTGGGAGGAGCGAGCCGATGACGAAACCGATGCTTCCGACCGCGAACACGAGCCCGATCAGCGCCGGGCTCAAGCCAAGGGAACGCGCGATGTGGAGGACGAAGACCGCCTCCAGCATCGCGTTGAACAAGCCGAGCACGCCCCGGCTGCCGGCGATGGCGCGCAACCGCGGGTCGTGGAAAACGACCAGCAACCCATCTCCGATCTCACCAAGCAGCCTGCCGCCCGCAACCGGCCCGGTCGACACCGCTTCCGCGACACGAAGACGCGCGAGAAGCAGGGCCGACGCCAGGAACGTCAACGCGGTGCCCAGGATTGACAACGGAGCCGTCACTACCTGCACCAACCATCCCGCGAGGCCCGGCCCCGCGACCTCGGCCGCGGTGCGGCTCAGCTCCAGCTTGCTGTTGGCCTCGACGATCCGCGAGGGCGGCACGACGACCGGCAGGAACGCCTGGTAGGCGACATCGAAGAAGAGCGTCAGGAGGCCGACGAAGAAGACCGCTGCATAAAGCAGCTCGATCGAGAGTATCCCGGCGAGCCAAGCCAGCGGTACAGCGGCCAGGATGAGGGCACGGCCGAGGGCCGTCCAGAGCAGCACCGGGCGTCGCCGGCGGCGGTCAACGACCGCCCCGGCATGCAAGCCGACCAGCAACGATGGCAGCGCCTCCAACGCGGTGAGGAGACCCATCTGCATCGGCGTGGCGCCGAGGACGAGGATAGCGGTCAACGGCAAGGCAACGAACGTAATCTGGGCACCAATCTGGGCGAAGGTTTGCGCTCCCCAGAGCTTCACGAAGTCACCTTGCCGCCAGAGCGGCTGGCTCGCGACCGTCTCCATTCACCACACCCTGCTGCTGACCGTCTCCACGACGAACGGTGTCGGCCCGCTAAGGAGCCGGGGTCGCGGCCGCCGTGTCCTCGCCCAAGACGTTGTAGTAGTCGGCACTGCGCTGGATGTGATCGCCATCGACCTCGAGAATGGTGACGCCCCGCATGGACAGCGTTTGCCCACTCTCGACGTCGGTGGCGGTCGCGGTGTACACCAGCACCGCGCCATCGTCCGTGAGGTGGACCGCCCGCAGCCGGAGCTGGAAATCCCGCTCCTGGGCCACGAGCCGGTCGATGAGGGCGGCGATCTGGTCGTGGCCACGCGCCACGGAGCCGGAGGGCACGTCCTCGTAGACCCCGTCCGCCGCGAACAGCGCGGCCACGGCTTCACCGTCACCAGTGCTCAGCGCGGCCAGCCACCGCTGCAGCAGTGGGGGGAGGGCAGTCGGGGAAGCGGCTGGTGACGCCTCCTGGGCCACGGCGGTCGGATCTGCCCCGTGCGCGCTGACCCCAATGAGCACGAAAACAGCCACTGACAGCAGCGCGGCGAACCGACGCACAGCACACCTCCTGAGGTCCGGAGTAGCCACCGACCTGGTGGCCACAGGCGCCAACATAGTCCCGTTGGACGTCAGCCGCTGGTCTGCTCAACCGGCGCCGGCCCGCTAGGGAACCGGGGTCGCGGCCGGCTCCTCGGCCACCACCTCGACCACGCCCATCATGCCCGCGTCCTCGTGGGCCAGGATGTGGCAGTGGTAGACGAACTTGCCGGGAAAGTCGAGGAAGCGAATCCGGAGCACCACTGAGCCATTGGGGGGCACCGGGATGGTGTCCTTGTAGTGGGGCGCCTGCGGCTGACCATTGATCGTCATCACCTGGAAATCGTTGACGTGGATGTGGAACGGATGCCAGTCGTCGCTGGCGTTGCGCACCACCCACTCCTCGGTCGCCCCCAGCCTGACGATCTGGTCGACCCGATTCGGATCGAATCCCCTGTTATCGAACCCGAAGTAGGGAACATGGGTTGCTTCGGTAAAGGTGAGCACCCGCCGGCGGTCGATCCTGGCATGGCTGAGGTCGACCAGAGGTGGGGCGAGCGGCATGATCGAGGCCGGCAGCGCGGCCGGGGACACCGCGTCGCCAGCGGTGACGACGGTTGCCAGCAGGAATTCGGGCTGCGCCTGTCCCCGCTCCCCCCAGGCGAGCGACCGGAATCGGTATTCGCCGGCGAGTCCGCCCTGGACCAGCACCTCAGCCCGCTCACCCGGGCCGAGCACGAGCGTGTCTACAGTCCAGATGGAGGGCAAGGGGTTGCCGTCGAGGGCGATCTGATGCAGTTCGATGCCGTCCACTTGGAGGTTGAAAAACGCGTTGGCACTGGCGTTGAGCAATCGCCAACGTTGGGTCTCACCCGGCCGCAGCGCGATCGTCGGATGCTCCTGCCCATTCACCAAGTACTGCAGGCCGGTGGGTCCGACAAACGGACCTTGCAGGCAGAGCAGGCGTTCCGGCAAGTCCCTAATTCCTGGCAGGTCATCGAAGGCGCCCTCGACGATGATTGCCCCCGCCAGTCCGGCCCCCGTCTGCTGCATCGTGTTGCCGTGATGGTGTGGGTGATACCAGTACAGGCCGGCCTGGTGATCCTCCGGCAGCAGGTAGTCGTACGCAAACGTCTGGCCGTTCTCGACGTGGACAAAGACGTTGTCGCCGTTCCCTTGGGGGGACACATGGAGACCGTGGACATGGAGGTTGGTGATCGCCCCGCCCAAGTTATTGATCAGGTTGACCCTGAGCCGGTCCCCGGGGCGCAGCCGCAGCACTGGACCGGGCAGCACCCCCTCGTAGGTCATGCCCCCGACGGTCGCGTCCGGATCGCTCTGCGCCTCCAACGTGGTCTCCAGCAGGCCGTCCACAGCGAGCCGGACCGGCGGTTCGCTCAGCGCGTCTCCCTGGGCGGCACGGGCCGCTCCCGGCTCCCACGCGACGAGGCGTCGCGTCGATAGGCCAACGAGGGCGAGACCAGTGCCCGCGGCAGCCAGCGCCGCGCGCCGTGTCAGTGTGCGCCGGCGGCGCAAGACGATTTGTCCGTCCATCGGAGACTTCATGGCAGCACCCGTCCTCGTTCCCTCCCCGCTATCTGACGATAATCGTCCCCGTCATGTACGGGTGGTAGAGGCAGGCGTAGTCAAACGTGCCCGCTGCGGCGAACGTATGCGAGTAGCTCTGCCCCGGGTTCAGGTTGCCCGAGTTGAAGGCGCCACCGTTGGCGCTCGCGGTGTGGGCGACCGTGTCGGCATTCGTCCAGGTGACCGTCGTGCCGACGGGAACCGTCACCGTGCTCGGATTGAACGCGAAGTTCCTGATGTCGATCGTCAGCGGTCCCGAAACCTCTGTCGGCACGGGATCCGGTGTGGACCCAGCGGCCGCGCCAGGGCTCGCCACGGTGGGTGTGGGCGCGGCCGGCGCTTCCGGCGTTGTCGCGGTGACCGGCACGGTCACCGGTACGGTCACCGCGTCACCCGTCTGATCGACGCTGATCCGGATCGTGATGTCGACCGTGATCGGTCCCGTCCCAGTCGGGCCGGTGGTCGTCGTGGTCGTGACCGTCGCCGCTGGCGCGAGATTGACCCCTGTCGTACCGGGACCGGCGGTGGGCAACGCCATGACGGGCGTGGCGGCGGGAGCGGTTGCCACCGGTGCGGCACAGTGCCCGGACCCCCACACCTCGGCGGGAAACGTGAGGCCGGTCGCCGTCGGGTCAAGGCGGATGATGGAGCCGGGCCGGAGACTCGCGTCGTGCGCGGGAAAGGCGACGAAGAGTCCTCCGTCCGGACCGAAGCGCATCCGGAGCGGCTGCGGCAGACTGGTCATGACTGGTTCGAGCGATGACGGACCGGTCTGGCGCACCACCCGGCCGGTGCCCACCCTGTAGAAGGGTGGCTCCGTCGCGTTCCCGGTTGACATTTCGACGGCGTAGAGGGTGCCGTCGGGAGCCACCGCAACCGCGGTGACCGCGGTCAAGCCGGTCCAGACGTCGGTCACTGTTCCGTCCGCGGTGACCTTGACCACCTTTGACGACCCGTCGGTGAAGGGCGCCGCGGTGAGGAAGCCGACGTAGATGCCGCCGTCGGGCGCGAGCGCGAGTCCGGTGGGCACCGGGTGCGTCTCCGAGAGGTCGGCGATGCGGGTGATCGCGCCCTCGGGGGTGACGCGCAAGATCTGCCCGTGGTTGCTCTCGGAAATCCAGAACGCTTCGCCGTCGCTGACCATCGCGAACGGCTCGCCGCCCGGGTCGGCATCACCAGGTACGAGTCTGGTGGGGTTCGCCTCGACCCAGGCGCCGATATTGACAATTGCCTCCCAGCTACCGTCGGCGTTGATCCGGTAGAGACCGTCCGGGGCCGGCGTTGGCGGAGTGACATCGAAGCCACCGTCACCGAGGGCGTAGAGCGTGCCATTGAGCAGCGCCACGTCGGAAATGCCGTAGCGGCCGCCGAAGGCGCTGGCCGAGGGAAACCCGCTGGCGAGCGTGACCGGGCAACCGTTCTCGATTCGGAAAATGCTGCCCGATTCATCCGCCGGCAACTCGGCTGTTCCTCCAATGCCGCCTGAGGCGACAATCATGGAGCGGTCCTCCTCCCAGAGGAAACCGCGCGGGTTCGGGATGCCGTCGGCGGCGAGGGTGACGCCCTCGGCCACGGGGCTGGCAACCGGCGTCGCGTCTTGGGCCAGCAGCTGATATGGCAGACCGAACGAGCATAGGACCGCGAACACGACCAAAAATGCGAGAGCCCTTCGCGGACGACGAGCCATAGCCGTTCTCCTCACCACCATCGATTCCGCCTACTCGACCCAAAACGCGGTCATGCCACTGGATGACCGAATGCAAAGCGTGAGCGTTCTCCAAAGCTAGTTCATGGCCGGTCCGACCACTTCGCGCGCCTCCAGGTTGGCCTCGATCTCGGCCCGGGTGCGCCAGCACGGTCGCAGCTCGCCCCGCGCCAGCAACGGCAGTTGGTCGCCATGGTGGGGTGATCCCGGCTGCGAGGCGTTGCCGTAGCTCAGCAGGACGTGCGCGGTTGCGGTCTCGCCAAACTCGACGGCGGCGATCCAGCTATCGCCGGGGTTGTCTGCATCGGCCATGTAGGTCAGGCCGAAGGGCAGCGGCAGCGCGTTGAAGATGCCGACCGGATCGTTGGGACCGCCGCTGGCTTCCACCTCGTACTCGCCGACCGTGAGCTTGGCGACCTCCCCATACCGAGTGTCGAGGCTGCCCGTCTCCCCTTCCAGCTTCGTGGCAGCGGCTTCCAGGGCGGCCACGCAGGCTGCCGGGTCCGCCAGCCCGAGCGGCGTCGCTAGCGGAGCCTCCTCCAGCCACGGGGTGGCGAAGAGCCCGCTTGCCATGACCTCGGCGTTTGCCTGCACGGCCTGACTCTCGGCGCTGAACGGGACGCCGGGCCGAAGTGGGAGCTCGGAAATGTTCATCGCCGCCGCCCAGTAGAGGAAGAGCAGGGCACCCCGGCTGTCGGCATTCGTCTCCCGATCCCAGTCCCGCAGCACCGCAGCCGCCCGCTTGGCCAGCTCGCCGCCCTGGGTCTCGGCCGCCGCCACGAGGTCGTCGAGGATGCGGTCCGCCAGCTCGACCCGGTTCGAGTACTTTGCGGCGATCACATCTTCCAGCGAGAGGCGCGACTTCTCCATCAGCATCTTGGTCGAACGTTGGGCCCGCTGGTGCATGAACTGGGTCGACACGTAGGGCGCGTAATCAGCGCGGTCGATCGCCCGCGGCAGCGTCGCCTGCCAAGGCGGGTCGTTGGTGTTTTGCAGCCAGCCGCTCGGCGGATTGATCAGCTTGGGCAGCTCGTCGTAGTCGAGTATGCCGGCCCACATGGTCTTGGAGGTGTCGCCCGGAACCACGCCCCACCAGTAATCCCAATCGCCGAAGGGGCGCTTCGGCGTGAAGCTGTTGAAGAAGAGCAGGATGTCGCCGTCGCGGTTGGCGTAGATCGTGTGAAACATCGGCTGCTGCACCCGTCGCAAAGCATCCTCGAACTCGCCGAGACTCCGCGCCGCCGCCATCGCCAGGTATTGCTCATAGATCCCCGGACGGTCAAGACCAGCGACGCGCACGGCGAGCGCTTTACCGTCGTCCCGCGTGGCAATCACCGGGCCATGGACGGAGCTCCGGACCTCGAACGGCTCGTCGCGCAGGCTGCCATCCGATTGGCGGACCTTGATCGGGCGGGTGATGGTCTCGAACGGGTTGACCGCGCCATCGAACCGGTAGCCATCGCCATCGAGCGTCAGCTCGTAGAGGTCGGCGCTGTTGTAGACGTTGACCGTGTCGGTCCAGCCGCCGAAATCGTTGAAGCCCAGGAACGGGGTGGCACAGCCGATCAGGGTCGCCCCGTAGAAGTCGACGCTCGGGCTGACCAATTGCGCCTCGAACAGCAACTGATTCGGTTGGACCCAGTTCAGGTGCGGATTCGCCAGCAGCATGGCGTTGCCGGTCGCCGACTTCGTGGGTCCGATCACCCAGCCGTTGGACCCGGCAGTCGGTGCGGCGCCCGGGACCACGGTGGTGCTCGGGTTCCAGCTCGCGACCACCGACGTCCGCTCGCCGATGAAGCCGAAGAGGCCGAGGTTGAATTGGACCAGCGCCAAAGGGTCGGTCGCGGTCACCGGCAGCACGAGCTTGGCATCGTCCGCGATGGCGTCCGGGTGCGCCGCCACGTAGTCGTTGATGCCGGCGGCGAAGGCGTCGAGGAACCCACGCATGGAGGCCGACTGCGCCGCGTACCACTTCTGCGTCCGCTCCGGCACGTCCATGGTGTGGATCAACTGATCGGCGGCCAGCTCCGCTTCACCCCAGTACTCGGCGGCGCGACCACGCGCGGCACCGTAGAGGCGGAGGATCGCGTCACCGTGATTATGGGCCTGGGCCCAGCCGTAGGCGTAGAAGAGGCCGTCGTCGTCCGGCGCGAAGATATGCGGCACCCCCCAGGTGGCCCACAGGATCTCGGCCCCACTGGGCATCGGGGCGCCGTCGGTGGGCGTGGCCTCCTGAGCGGAGGCGGTGAGCCGGCCCAGGGCAGGGCCGGCGATGGCCGCGAGGCCACCGCCCGCTCCCCGGAGCGCGGCCCGCCGGGAAAGGCGTCGAAGTCTAGTGAATCTGACGCTCCGGTCCTGCTCGCCGTCGTTCATCGTGGCATCTCTCCGCGACCCGAATCGGTTCAAACGCGACTACGGCTTGGCGGCAAATGTGATGGCGGCGGTCTCATCGACTAGCTCGCCCCACCGCTGTTCACGACCGTCGCCGTACAGCCTGGTTCTAGCGTGCCGTCGAAGGCGGCGGCAATGAAACGCTGCAAGGGCGACCCTTCGAACCGCGGCGTCTCGAGGTCGGCGGCGGCGAGCATCCCAGCAATGTCCTCGTGACCGGCCTCGGTGATCCCCGGCTCTGCCCGCCAGATGCTCAGCGTCAGGTGGCCCGCGGCGTCGTCCTCCGGACAATAGTCGGCCGCCAGTGCCGCATAGAGGGCGGCCGGGACGCAGTCGCTGCCGGCAGGGACGGCATCCGGCGCCGACGCCGGGGCGACGCAGTGAACGACCACGTCGTTGTTGCCGGCGGCAATTAACACCGGCGCCAGATCGTCGCCCCGCCGCGGCAGCTTCGGCAGCGGACTGGTCCCACGTGGACCGGGCGTCTGGTAGCGGGCCCAGTTACACCAGGCGGCCATCGCCGGCGACGGATCACCGGCGCAAATATGGTCGAAGTTGCCGTGGACCAACCCGTCGATGGTCGGTCCATTCGCCACCTCCGGCGCAAGGAAGGGCGTGGTCACGAGTGGCGTCACCAGGTTGGTGTCGGCCCAGCACAACTCGGCGATCGGCCCGACGACCTCCGCCGCCTCGGGTGTGACCACCGCGGCCAAGTCGAGCCCAGCGCTCGTTGGCGGGAAGGCGGGCATCGCGTCCGCGTTGGGCGCGTCACCCTCGGCGTAACTCGCCCAGGCGGCGAAGACATAGGAGAAGATCAGCGCGATCGCTTCCTGATCGCCGATCTCAGGCGCCTCGGCCGGGAGGGTCCAGTCGAAGAGGCCGGCGCCCAGGCTGGTGCCGGGATCATCCGGTTGCGCCACCAGGACGCTGGCCGGGGCTTCCAGAGCCACGCCGGAGAGGGCCAGGGTCGGGCTGCCGGCGGTGGCCGTGGCGCTGGCGTAGGGCTCCAGCAACTGCCCCATCCACATCGCCGCGTGGCCGCCCTGCGAGTGGCCCCAGGTCACGACATCATAGGCATCGACGCCGCTCGGGGTGCCCACCTCGGTCATCAGGTGGTGAGCGGCGCGGACGATATCGATGCCGTTTGCGGCCTCGATCTTGCCGATGATGAAGGGCATCAACGTGTTGCCGCCCCAGAGGTCGGCATAGTAGTCGGTGGCGGTCACGATCCAGCCGGCCCCGACCATTCCGGCCAGGATGCCGTCAGCGGCGGTGCCTTGCGGGCCGCTGCCGTTCTCGTTGGTGCTCCAGGCCACCAGATTGAGCCCGGTCGGGGTCGGGCCGAAGATGTCGGCCGCCGGGTCGGCCGCCGCCAGGCAGCGCGGCACCAGGCCCCTCGTGCCGTGCGCCCAGGAAACGGCCCGGCCCCGCCGCTGCCCGTCGGGTCCGGCGACGGCAACCGGCCCTTCAGCCGGCGCGATCACCACGCCGCAGATCAGGGTGCGCTCGGTGTTGTCGCGCCCGGTCGAGACGTAGAGCACCCGCCAGGCGCGGGCGCCGGGCGGGAAGTTAGGATCGTCGGCGGCAAGCAGCTCCTCGTAGGCGACCAGATCACCGGGGGAACGGTCCTGCAGGCCGGTGCGATCTGGGTTGGTACAGACGGTCGCCTGGACGACTGGCGTGGCAGCCGGGGTCGTCCGGGCCTCGGGCGTCTGCGCCAGGGCGCCACGGACGCGGCCGGCGAGCAGGCCGCCGGCGGCGCCAAGGACGGCCCGCCGCGACGGATTGGCGGCCAGCAGCCGGGCCAGGACGTCGAAGCGGGTCGAGTCCATGGGGAGCCTCCGGTTGTCTTGAGCGAAAGGCGCGCGCTTCTGCTCTAGCGGAAATGGAGTATAGATGAGGCAGAGATAAATTTCAGTAGAGTTCCAGATACATCTCGTCCGCATCGGAAACAAGCCGGTCGGGGGACCGGGCACACCCGGCACCTGACCAGGGCCACCTCGCTCAGGAAGACGCCAAATCCGGCCCCAGGGTCGCCAGCCAATCGCCGCCGACCCCGCGCGTGGCCGTTGGGCGTTGCCGCTGGAGACACGTTCGCCGCGGGCTCTTCCGTGGTTGCCCGATCGAGCGCCGCGGCGGCGGTTTCAAGTTGGCCGGCCCCATCGGCCATCCGCTCGGTGGCAACGCCGACGCGCTCCCAGTCGAAGCGGAGGAAGGCGGCTTCGGCGGCGGCCATCGCCTTCCGCACGGCCGCCGCCGCCGGCTGGTAGGCGGCCGCCGCGCTGGAGAAGCGTTCGGGTCCGGCAGACGCTTCAAGCAGGCCGTCAAGCGTTTGCAAGTGGGCTTCGAGGCGAGCCTGCCCGGCGCGGATCGCGAGCAGGTTGCGACTGCGCTCCGCCCCCAACTGGGCCAGCGCCCCCGCTTCGCCAGCGGCGGCGCGCAGGATGGGCGCCACTTCTTGGTAGTATCGTAGCTCCGCGGGGCTGAGGGCGGCAGGCGACGCGATCACCGCCGGCGCCGGCCGCACCGGCGGCGGGATGCCGGCGTTGAGCGCGGCGGTGCCGGCCAGGCCGAGCAGGAGCAGGGCTAGAATAGCTATGGTCAGGCGGGATCGAGTCACGACGGTCTCCCAGCGGATGCGAGTGAGCACATCTGAGTCCGAACCTGGGTTCGAGCCGCGATCACCGTACCCCGCCGGCGGCGACCGCGCGGGGAGACGCTCCGCACATGCGGCGGGCATGCCCAACCCAGGAGCCACCAGTGCCAACGAGTTGCCCGCCTGGCGTCATCCGGCCAGCCCACGCGTGCCGCGACCGTGGCATCAGCCTTGCCGTCGCCAGCGGCAAGAACGTCGTGATCCGGCCATTGCTTGGGCCGCGGCTCGCGTCCGCGCCGCCCAATTGGTTTTGCCGCGTCGATCCAAAGGAGATGGTGTGACGCACCACCTAACCCCGGTTGATTTCACCACCCAAAGCCCGCCGAGCGGCATCATTATCGAAGCGGTCTGGCCGGAGCTGGATGGTGGCCGCTACCCTGTCAAGCGCGAAGTCGGCGATGTGCTGGAAGTCTGGGCCGATATCTTCAAGGAGGGTCACGACAAGATCGCCGCCGTCCTCCGCTACCGGCGGTGGGACGCCGGCGACTGGCTCGAAGCCGAGATGACCCACCTCGATAACGACCGCTGGTCGGCTTCCATTCTCCTCTCCGCCAACACCCGCTATTGCTACACGATCCAAGCCTTCCCCGACACCTTCGCCACCTGGCGCGATGCCCTGGAGAAGAAGGTCGCGGCCGGGCAAGACGTGGCCCTTGAGCTGCGAGAAGGCCGGACGATCCTCGCCGATGCCATAACCCGAGCCGACGCTGACGACCGGGATGTGCTGGATGCGGCGATCGTCGCCATTGACACCGAGCGACAAGCCGCGGCCGTCCACCGGGCGCTGACGGACGAGGTCGCGGCGGCGATGCGTCGCCATCGCTCGCGCCAGGGAGCGGCGACCTACCGGCACGAGCTGGAGGTCACGGTCGATCGCCTGGCCGCCCGCTACGCCTCCTGGTACGAATTTTTCCCGCGCTCCGCCGGCACCGAGCCGGGCCGGAGCGCTACCTTCATCGAAGCCGTCGAGCGCCTGCCGGCAATCGCGGCGATGGGCTTTGACGTCGTCTACCTGACGCCCATCCACCCGATCGGCACGTCGTTCCGGAAAGGGCCGAACAACTCGGTAGTGTCCGGGCCGGACGACCCCGGCGTGCCCTACGCGATCGGCAGCGAAGCGGGAGGGCACGACGCGGTCCACCCGGACTTGGGGACGGTTGCCGACTTTCGCGCCTTCGTCGACGCCGCCGCTGGACACGGCATGGAGGTCGCGCTCGATCTCGCCATCAACGCCTCGCCCGAGCATCCTTGGGTCAAAGAGCATCCGGAGTGGTTCACGATCCGGCCCGACGGCTCGATCCAGTACGCCGAGAACCCGCCCAAGAAATATCAGGACATCTACCCGATCAACTTCGCCACGGCAGATTGGCAAAATCTCTGGCGGGAGCTGCGGCGGGTGGTGATGTTTTGGATCGAGCAAGGAGTAAAGACGTTTCGCGTCGATAACCCACACACCAAGCCGACGATCTTCTGGGAATGGCTGATCCGTGACATCCAAAAGGTCCACCCGGAGGTGATCTTCCTCTCCGAGGCCTTCACCCGGCCGAAGGTGATGAAATCGCTGGCGAAGGCGGGTTTCGCCCAGTCCTACACCTACTTCACCTGGCGCAACTTCAAGCGGGAGCTGATCGACTACTTCACCGAGCTGACCCAACCCGAGGTCAGCGAGTACATGCGGGGCAACCTCTTCCCCAACACCCACGACATCCTGCCCTACATCCTGCAAGAGGGCGGCCGTCCCGCGTTCAAGCTGCGGCTGGCGCTGGCGACAACGCTCTCGTCGGTGTACGGCATCTACAGCGGCTACGAGTTATGCGAGGCGACGCCGGTGGCTGGCAAGGAGGAGTACCTCAACTCCGAGAAGTACGAGTACAAGGTTTGGGACTGGGACCGGCCGGGAAACATCATCGACCACGTCACGAGGCTGAACCAGATCCGCCGCCAGCACCCCGCCCTCCAGGAGTACACCAACCTCCGCTTCTTCGACACCGACGACGAGAACATCCTGGCCTACGGCAAAGCGACCCCGGACCACACCGACATCGTCGTCGTCGTCGTCAACCTCGACCCCTTCGGCGCCCACGAGGCGACGGTCCACCTCCCCCTCGCCGACCTCGGCATCGACCCCGCCGAGCCCTACCGGGCGCACGACCTGCTCACCGGCGAGACCCACCTCTGGACCGGCCCGCACCAGCATCTTCGCCTCGATCCCCACGCCGAGCCCGCCCTCCTCTTCGCCCTCCGCGGCTGGGAGCGCGTCGATTATGTCGAGTCGTGCGGGTAGTTGGCTGATCAAGGGACCATCGGCGAGTCCTTGCTGGCCGTGGATCGCCGTTGATCACTCGATATCAGGATTGGCTCTGACCCAGTGAAACATGCATGGGCAAACCCAACCGAGGGTCGTTGAGGACGTCTTGCACGATCTCGTCCTTTCGCGACATTGCTCCGGGCTGTCGCGATCGTCCTATGCTCCTGTTTCGCTGCTGATACGGCCCATGGCCATCATCCAACGCGATGCGGCACTCCTGCCGCACCTCGGCACGGGTCGTTCCGCGTAGCTCCGCATACTCGAGAAGCCGGGCCAGACGCGGATCATCCTTAACTGCACATGCTAAGAAGTCTTCGATCTGGAGGCCAACGAATTCATTCGTGCCAGGGTCCACGAGGAGAAACGTATAGTCCGTGTGTCCGACCACAACCGAGCGCCGCTCGCGGCCAAACAGAAAGATCAGGACCGTATCACTCGGGCGATCATATGAGAGCACGACCTGGCGCGGATCGACGTCGCCTTCGGGAAAGCGAATCCCTGCCAGCTCGTAGACCCGAACCCCCTGATCTCTGGTCGGGACGGACCGTGGTGCCGCCACCCCAGTTATTTCGGCCATAATTGCTGTTCCAATCTCCGTACTCAGCGTCCGAGGTCGAAGCCTGCCGATGGACTCGCTGTGGCCGCGCACTCAGCAGCTCAGGAATTTCGCGCGCCGCGGTGAGAAGTTGATTGCGCACCAGTTCCGGCATCGTTCGTTCTGCTGCCCGGTCGAGGCTGACCCAGGCGAACAGATCGTGTTCGCGTGATAGCTGAACGAGGGCATTGGCCGGCGCTTCTGCCAGAAATACCGGCCACCCGATAGGCAGCGCCTGAATCTGACGCGGAGCCAAGGTGAGCCCGGTCTCTTCGAACAACTCGCGGGCGGCGCATTGCGCGATCGATTCCCCTGGTTCCAGCACTCCGGACGGGGGCCCCCAGGCCCAATCGCCGGCAAACGACGGACCGTTCGCGGCGCGATGCAGAACGAGGAATTCCATTCCGGCGCCCTGCCGCCGCCAGACCACGATAACCGCTCCCGAAACTTCGGGAGCCGCCCCCGCTCCAACCGTTGCCGAATGCTTCACCAAGTCATCCCGCCCGCTGAAACGATGGTTTACGATCGTTCCGCCGCCTTCCCAGCTTACATCAACGTGACGGCGAACGGCCTCGATCGCGTCGCCTGAGCCTGAACGCGGGTCATGGTCGATTCCACGACATACAGCCCGACGTACCGACATCGTGTCGCGATCCGATGGCTTCGATCATGCTGGTACGGTAGCGCGCCGGTAGACTGGGCAAGCGGCGGATCGCGATTGCGACGGAGGAGGGTGTGTTCATGGCGAAAAACGCGAAGATCGAGGTCTTAGGACGTCTGTTTGGCGGCGCTGCTTCGCGCCGCGAGGTGACGAGGACGGCCGCTGGCGCGCTGCTCGGCGCGGCGGGGCTGGCTCAGATTGTCTCCCGGCCGGCAGCGGCCCAGGAAGCCACGCCCGCGGCTGACGCCGCGACCTGCCCCGAGACGACGGAGGCGGAGAACATCGCCCTTGTTCAGCGATACTGGGATGAAGTCTGGACCGCCGGCGGCGAGGCGGCGGTCGCCGATGTGTTTACCGCGGACGAGCTTCACCATTGGGGCGTCGGTGGCCCCACCGTCGGCCCCGACGCCTTCGCGGAGCGGCTCGTGCTCTTTCTCACCGCCTTCCCGGACTTTGCGATTCAGGTCGACGACGCGTTCGCCGACGGCGACATGGTCGTCACCCGCTACACGGCGACGGGCACGCACCAGGGCACCTGGCTTGGCATTGAGCCAACCGGCACCAGTGTCGAATACACCGGCATGAACGTGTTCCGCCTCGAGTGCGGCAAGATCGCGGAAAGTTGGGGCGAGGCCAATCACCTCAGCCTGCTCCGCCAACTCGGCGGCCTGCCCGAGGCGACGCCGCCCGAAGCGACGCCCACGACGTAGCGCGTGCCTTCCGCGAAGCGTGCGCCCAGCCGAGGAGGGCGGGGCGGAAACCCCCGCCCTGAATCCGCAAACGCGGCTGAAGCTGGCTGACCGGACGGTCCATGCATCGAAGCAGCGAAGTGAGGGACGTTCCGGCCGCGCCGAATCTGCCTCCGATATCGGACGTCGCCCGCCTCAGCCAGCTTCAGCCGGGGTACCCTCTGGGCCTTGTGATTTTAGCGCGGGGGTTTCAGCCCCGCGCTTCATCGCCTACCGCCGCGATCGTCGTGGCGCCTTCTCGACTACGCCGGGACCGCGTCCTTCTCAGTCCGCGTCCAATGACGATGCTGTTTCATCGCCGCGATGAGCTGATCCGTGAACGCGGTCATGGCAACGTCGTCCGCGCCGGTTCCGGCCTGCCCGGCCACGACCACGCCCTGGTCGGCGAAGACTTCCGCCGCCGGTGGTCCATCGGGGAGTTGAACGCCCGCCAGGTCGGCGGCGGCCAATACGTCGACCCCGTCGCCGCTGGCCGCGATTGTTTTGCCGTGGCGGAATGCCTCGTTGAGGAAGTGCCGGGGATCGCCCTGGCCTTTCAGCGCCTCGACACTCGCTGCTCCGCCCGGCACGTACAACGCGTCGAAGATGACCGAGGCCGAGGTGAGGAACGTCTTGTCGACCTTGATCTCCTCCCCGCCGGCGCTCCGCACCATGCCGCCAAGTTTGGCGACGGTCAGCAGCTCGGCCCCGGCCGCGGTCAAGGCTTGCTTGACCGCGGCGAGCTGCGACCCATCAAAGCCATCGGCGACCAGCGCCGCGACCTTGCGCGACGCGATCGAGTCCTTCTTCGTGTTTTCCATGCTCAGCGCCGGCGAGCTTTTGCCGTGGTTCGGCGTCCCGGCCGCCGGCGGCGCGACGCCGATGCCCTCGGCCACCCGCACCGCGAAGTCGTGGTCGATCTGGTTGAACTGCTCGACCATCCGCTCCCGGATCGCGACAATCTCGACCTTGCCCAGCTCGAATTGGGCGGCCGCGACAATGTGCTCCCGCTCCGCTTCGCTCATGCTGTTCCAAAAGAGCGTCGCCTGGCTGTAAAAGTCCTTGAAGCTCTCGCTCCGCTCGCGGACCTTCCGCCCCTCGACCTTCTCGGCGTAGTGGACATAGCCGCCGTCGGCCCAGCTCGCCATCGCCGGGCAACCGCCGCCGATCGTGTTGGGGAAATAGGCCGCCCGGCCGCGGTTGATCGTCTGCCGGCCGTAGCCATCGCGCTGGTTGTTGTGGACCGGCGCCACCGGCCGGTTGATCGGCAGCTCGGCGAAGTTCGGCCCGCCCAGCCGGATCAGTTGGGTGTCGATGTAGGAGAAGAGCCGGCCCTGCAATAGCGGATCGTTGGTGAAGTCGATGCCGGAGACGACGTGACCGGGATGGAAGGCGACCTGCTCGGTCTCGGCGAAGAAGTTATCCGGGTTCTGGTTGAGCACCATCTTGCCGACGATGCGGACCGGCACCTCTTCCTCCGGGATCAGCTTCGTCGCGTCGAGCAGATCGAAGTCGAATGTATGCTCGTCTTCTTCCTCGACGACCTGGATGCCGAGCTCATACTCCGGGTAGTGACCGGCCTCAATCGCTTCCCAGAGGTCGCGCCGGTTGAAGTCCGGCTCCTTGCCGGCCATCTTCTGCGACTCGTCCCAGACCAAGCTGTGAACGCCCAGCACCGGCTTCCAGTGGAACTTGACGAACCGGGCTTTGCCCGCCTCGTTGACGAAGCGGAAGGTGTGAACGCCGAAGCCCTCCATCATCCGGTAGCTGCGGGGCAGCGCCCGGTCCGACAGCACCCACATGATGACGTGCAGCGTCTCCGGCACCAGCGAGACGAAATCCCAGAAGGTGTCGTGCGCGGCCGAGGCTTGCGGCATCTCGTCGTGCGGCTCCGGCTTGATCGCGTGGACCAGGTCCGGGAACTTGATCCCATCTTGGATGAAGAAGACGGGCATGTTGTTGCCGACGAGGTCGAAGTTCCCCTCGTCAGTGTAGAACTTGGTAGCAAACCCGCGCACATCGCGCACCGTGTCGGCCGAGCCGCGGAAGCCGACCACGGTCGAGAAGCGGACGAAGACCGGGGTCCGGACCGCCGGGTCCTGGAGGAAGCCGGCCCGGGTCAGGTCGGCCAGCGACTCGTAGACCTGGAAATAGCCGTGCGCCCCCGAGCCGCGGGCATGGACCACCCGCTCCGGGATCCGTTCGTGGTCGAAGTGGGTCATCTTCTCGCGAAAATGAAAATCCTCCATCAGGGTCGGGCCACGCTCGCCCGCCTTCAGCGAGTCGTCGGTGTGGCTGATGCGGACGCCCTGGTTCGTGGTGAGAAACTCGCCCGCGGCATCCTCTTGGAAGGGCTGACGCGGGTTTGGGGTCTGCTGATCGGGTTTTTTAGCTTGGTCGGTCACCGCTGTTTACTCCTTGCTGTCCGCTGCCACGTGCCACCCTGGCAAACGCAACTTTTGCACCAGTGCGATCCCGGCCCGGTAGTGGGAGCGGTGCGCCGCGCCCACCATCGTTCGGGATCAGGGCATTGCTAAAATAGGATCAGGCGCGACAGACAAGATCGGCGGCCGCGGTGACGCCGGCGGCGAAACCCGCGCCCAGTCAGGCAACCGTGTGGAATCCCAAGCGACCACGGACACGCCCGTCAAGGTGGAAGCGGCGGCGGACAACCAGACACGAGCCGGCCAGGCACCGGGCTCCTCAACCGAACCGCGCCGCGGCGCCCTCCCCTGGCCCCGGTCCGGGTTGATCGGCCGGGAGCGCGAAGTTGCCGCCATCCGCGCCCTGTTGCTTGAGCGGGCGGTGCCGCTGCTGACCCTGACCGGCCCCGGCGGCGTGGGGAAAACCCGGCTGGCGCTGGCGGTCGCGCACGAGGTCGCGCCCGTCTTCATCGGCGGGTCAATCTTCGTCAATCTGGCGCCGATCGTCGATCCCGATTTGGTGCTGTCCACGATCGCTCTCGCCCTCGGCGTCCGCGACGCCGGCGATCGTCCGCTGGCGGACCAGGTAGCGGCATTCCTCAAGCCAATGCAACTGCTGCTGATCCTGGACAATTGCGAGCAGGTGCTTGCCGCCGCTCCCATCTTGGCCGGCTTGCTGGCTACCTGCCCGGCCCTCCAAATCGTGGCGACCAGCCGGGCCCCGTGGCGCTTGCGCGACGAGCACCTCCTGCCGGTGCCGCCCCTGGCTCTCCCCGATCCAAAGCGGCCGGCCTCGGCCACGGAGTCGGCGACCATTGCCGCGGTCGAGCTCTTCCTGGAGCGGGGCCGCGCCATCGATCCGGCGTTCGCCTTGACCGAGGGCAACGCGGCGGCCATCGCCGAGATCTGCATCCGGCTCGACGGCCTGCCGCTGGCGCTCGAGTTGGCGGCGGCCCGGCTCCGCCTGCTCTCGCCCTCCGCCCTGCTGGCGCTGCTGACGCGCCGCCTGACCCTGCTCACCGACGGCGCCCGCGACCTACCGGCCCGGCAGCGCACATTGCGGGATGCGATCGCCTGGAGCTACGACCTGCTCTCCCCCCCGGCGCAACGCCTCTTCCGGCACCTCGCCGTGTTCGCTGGCGGCTTCGATCTGGACGCCGCGGCGGCCGTCGCCGGTGATGACGAGGCCGCCGTGCTGGGGGGTCTGGCGGCCCTGGTCGATCAATGCCTGGTCCAGCGCGAAGTGTCGCCGGCCGGGGAGATGCGGTTTGGCCTGCTGGAGACGATCCGCGAGTACGCCCTGGAGCGACTGCGGGAGGCGGGCGAGGAAGATGCGGCCCGCCGTGCCCACGCCCGCTACTTCCTCGACTTCGCCGAACGGGTGGAAACGGTCATCTACGGCCCGGAGATGAGCTACTGGCTCGATCAGATGGGGAAGGCCTGGCCCAACCTGCAGGCGGCGCTCGCCTACTCGGATGATGCGCTGGGCGAGCTGCGGCTGGCGGCGATGATGTCGGAGTATTGGCTCTACCGTGGACACCTGCCCGAGGGCATCGCCGCCCTGACTCTTGCCCTGTCGCGTAATGACAACGCGCCGCCCGGCACCCTCGCCCGCGCCCTGTCCGAGCTCGCCATCCTCTGCTACGCCGCGGGCGACAACGGCCACGCCCTGGAATACAGCGCCGCCAGCCTGCCCCCGGCGCGGGAGTCCGGCAACCCGTACCGCTTGGCGCAAACGCTCTATATCCGGGCCCTGGCCGTGGGGCACGGCGCCGGGCGGTGGACGGAGGCCATTGCCCTGCTGGAAGAAGCGCGAGCGCTGGCGAGCGGCCTCGCCGCACCCACCGAGGTTCTGAGCTTTGTCCTACGAGTGTCGGGCCTAGTCTGGCTGCACCAGGGCGACCGCGCCCGCGGCGTGGCGCTGCTCGAGGAGTCCCTGACGGTGCAACGCGCGACCGGCCGCTTCATGGAAGCGGGCGAAGTGCTGGCCGAGCTCGGCACCTTGGACCACGAGGCTGGCGAGCATGCGCGAGCGGCCGCCAAATACGCGGAAAGCCTCCAGTTCCTGCTCCAAGGCGGAACCCTGCCGCAGGTTGCGCCGATCCTGGTCAACCTCGCCTGGCTAGCCATCGATTATGGCCAAGCCGAGGCGGCGGCGGCATTGCTGGGGACGGTCGATGGCATTCGGGAGCGCACCGGGTCCGTCCTTGTCCGTCAGAGCCGGGACCGCCGCGAGCGGATCGAGGGCCGGGCCCGGCAGATCCTCGGAGCGGAATCCTATGCTTCCCACGTCGCCGCTGGACGTCTCCAGCCAGTCCCCGACGCGATCGCGGCCGCGCTCGCCCTGGCCGGCACCCTGCAAGCACCGCCACCGCCCGCCGTACCGCTCTCCTCACCCGCCGCTGCCGCGGCTCCAGCCGCCCGCTTCGGCCTCACCCGCCGCGAACGCGAAGTCCTCGCCTTGCTCTGCCAGCGGCTGACCGATCCCGAGATCGCCGCCCGGCTCTTCCTCAGTCCCCGCACGGTCGAGTCCCACGTCGCCCGCATCTTCGCCAAACTCGATGTCACCAACCGCCGCGACGCGGTGGCCCTGGCGGCGCGGCACACGCTGGCCGAATCCACGAATTAAGTACAAACCTCGGTACCAAGTACGGATGTCCCGCCGCCTGTCAGGGCGGATGCTAAGACTGTGCCTCGACGACTGGTTGCGCCGGACCGCGGCGGCCGGGGGCACACGATCTGGCGGGCCACGCCGCTCGTCCTCAAGCCCGGCATTCCCCGGCGGACGGCGACCCACGGCCCCATTGCTCTCTAGGAGGACGACATGGTTCCACGCTCACGACGGACGTTGATGGCGCTGGTTGGCGGCGCCACGATCGCGGCGCTCTCCCTCGGGACGCCCGCCTACGCCCAGGACCCGGCTGCCACCCCGGCCGCCGGCCCGATCAACTCGACGATGGCCGCCGCCGACGCGGTCGCCGCCGTCTCCGACGACGAGGGGGTGCTCCGCTTCGAGATCGCCGAGGACGCCACCCACTTCATCTTCGATCCCGACCTCGTGCATGAGGACGGCATGCCGGCCCACGGCAACACGTTCATCACCCGGGCCTACATCTACCCGGCCGGCACCCTCGACGGCACCAACGGCGTCAACGCCGACGGCTCGCCCGAATTCCCGGACCAGGTGCTCGGCATCTGGATCTGCCGGGGCTGGTTCGTCGGTGACGGCATGCGGACCCTGTCCGGCGCCATGGTCGCCACGTCCCAAATCTACGACTTCGGCGATGTCCACGGGGCCGCCACGCTGACCAGCGACGGCCTGGAGCTGGTCGATGTCGGGGTCGAGATCGAGCGGGCCATCACCGGCGGCACCGGCCCCTTCGCCGGGGCGACGGGCGTCGCCACCCAGACCTTGCTCGGCCTCAACGCCACCGAGGGCGTCAACCTGCAATACGAGATCGAGTACGAGCTGCCCAGCTCGTAATCCGCTCGCACCACCAACTCGAGAACGCGCGGCGGACACGAACGAGTCTGGCGGAGGGGATGATCCCCGGCCGCCGGGCTCGCCGGGCGTGGACCGGTCCGGGGACGGAAGTCCATTCCCTCATGCTCTAGCAGCGCATCAAATTCAGAGAGGACGGAACATGATGTCCATGCGAGATACAGCCCCGGCCGGGCCCGCGCTTCGATCCCGGCGCGCGCTGCTTCAGGCCGGACTGGGCGCGGCCCTCCTTTGGCCCCTCACCACCCGCGCCGGCTTCACCCACATCCGGGCTGGCCATCAACCCGCCGCGTCCCGCACCTGGCTCCTCGGCACGGCCTCCGAGTTGCGGCCGACGCCGCTGCCGCCGCCCAGCCAAGCGGATATTGCCGAACGCCTCTTCTGGCAGGCGGACGGACCCGGCGCCCATCAGGACGCAGTCAACCGTTGGGGCTCCACTCATCCCGTGCTTCCCTGGACTGACACCACGCTCGACCTGATCCGAAAGCTGCGGCCGTCGCCGCCGCGGGCCGCTCGTGCCC
>JALZJP010000055.1 GCA_030859715.1 Chloroflexota bacterium | reverse complement strand
ACCCTGGCTCACCTGATCCTGGCAGCGGTTGGGAAGACGGCTCTGCTGATCGCCCGCGCCGAGGATCCCGCTGCCGAACTGGCAGCCGGTCAGGCCGCGCTCCAGATACTGCTGGACCGCCTGCTCTTTGGAGGGGCCCGCTAGGCGACCGCATTGGCGGCGCGCCAGACCTGTTGACAGGCATGCGAGAACTCGCGGCGCTGCTTGCCGATCATGGCGAAGTCGCTGAGTCACAGACGTGGAAACTGCGCGCCGAAAATCCAGCGCTCACCAGCAGTCGTCCGGACGGGGTTCCGGCCCTGAGATTGAGCTAGCGAGGCGCGGTGTCATGGATCGGGCCGGCGCTCTGGGCCAGGCGCTCGCCGGAGCCGCCCCAGCGCCCGGCGATGATCTCCGCGGCGATCGAGATCGCGGTCTCCTCGGGGGTACGGGCACCGAGGTCCAGGCCGATCGGCGAGGCGAGCCGCTCGAGTTCCTTCTCGCCGACCCCGGCCTCCTTGAGCCGCTCGAGTCGGTCCTCGTGGGTGAGCCGGGATCCCATCGCGCCGACGTAGGCCACCGGCAACTGTAGGGCGAGCTCGAGCACCGGTACGTCGAACTTCGGGTCGTGTGTGAGTACGCACAGCACCGTTCGTTCGTCGATCCGGCCGGCGTCGACCTCCGCCTTCAGATAGCGGTGCGGCCAGTCCACGATCACCTCGTCGGCATCGGGAAAGCGCTTGGGGGTTGCGAAGATTGGCCGGGCGTCGCAAACCGTGACGCAGTATCCGAGAAAAGCGCCAATCCTGGCCACTGCGGCGGCGAAGTCGATCGCGCCGAAGACCACCATGCGAGCCGGCGGTGCGTACGAGGCGACGAACAGCGTCAGATCATCTCCTCGGCGTTCCCCGTCGTGTCCATAGTGGACAGTCGCCGTTCGGCCAGCGGCGAGCAATCCGCGTACGTCTCCGGCGACCGCCTCGTCCAGGCGCTGCAGGCCCAGGCTGCCCGAGGCCCGATCCGGCCAGAGCACCAGCCGCTTGCCGATTCGGTCCTCGGGCCCGGCCACACAGGTCACCACCGCCACCGGCTCTCCCGAGGCGATCGAGGCAGCCACATCGGCCAGTTCCGGAAAAGTCTTGCGCGACACCGGCTCCACGAAGACGTCAAGGATTCCACCACAGGTGAGTCCCACCGAGAACGCGTCGTCGTCGCTCACGCCGTACCGGCGCAGCAGCACCTCGCCGGACTCCACCGAGCCGACGGCCTCCTCGTACACCGCGCCCTCCACGCAGCCGCCGGAGACACTGCCCACCGCCGTGCCGTCCGGCCCGACCAGCATCGAGGCCCCGGCCGGCCGGGGCGCGGAGCGCCAGGTGGCGATCACCGTGCCGACGCCAACGGTTTCTCCCGCACTCCACCAGCTGAGCAGGTCGTCCATCACTTCACGCATCGGCGATCTCCTTGGCGAGTTCCTCGAAGGCAGCGAGGCTGTGACCGGACACGAACGAGTCAACGTAGGGAAGGGCTGCGGCCATTCCTCGGGTCAGCGGCTCGTACCCCGTACGGCCCTTGTGTGGATTGACCCAAATCACCCGGTGCGCGAGCCGGTGCAGCCGCGACATCTGCACGGCCAGCGAGTCCGGATCGCCGCGCTCCCACCCGTCGCTGGCCAAGATCACCACGGCGCCGCGGGCCACGCCGCGCTGTCCCCACCGGTCCAGAAACGCCTTGAGCACCTCGCCGAGCCGGGTGCCGCCGCTCCAGTCCGGGATCGCCGCGCCACTGGCGGCCAACGCCCTGTCCGGATCACGCAGCGCCATCTCGCGGGTGACCCGGGTCAGCCGCGTTCCGATCGTGAAGACCTCGGTGGTGCCGGGATGGGCCCGGCTGAGCGCGTGTGCGAAGCGCAGCAGGGCATCGGCGTACGGCGACATCGACCCGCTGACGTCCAGCAGCGCCACGACCCGCCGCGGTCGGTTGCGCGCCGTACGGCGGGACAGGGACACGATTTCCCCGCCGTTTTGCAGCGCCCGCCGTACGGTCCTCGCGACATGGACGTTGCCGCGGTTGGCCGGGGTACGGCGCCGCGAGCGGCGCAGCGGCGGGTTCGGGGTGAGCAGCGCGAAGAGCCGTTGCAACTGCTCTCGTTCCTCGGGCGTGAGCTGGCCGATGTCGCGATGGCGCAAGATCTCCTCGCCGCTGGCCGCGGCCGCGAGATCCGGTGCCTCCTCGCCGCTGTCCTCGCCAGCGGAGTTGTTGATCCCCAGGGACGCCGATGCGGCCAGTCGCTGCTTGGTCTGGCCGGCGGTCTGCACGTGGCGGGGCGCTTCGCCGGCGAAGTAGGCCGCGAACGC
>JALZJP010000029.1 GCA_030859715.1 Chloroflexota bacterium | reverse complement strand
AGGAGCGAGCCAGGTGGCCAAGCAGCGTTTTGAGCGGACCAAGCCGCACGTCAACGTGGGGACGATCGGGCATGTCGATCATGGCAAGACGAGCCTGACGGCGGCGATCACGAAAACCTTGGCCCTGTCGGGGCAGGCGGCGGTGCGCAGCTTCGACAGCATCGACAACGCGCCGGAAGAGCGGGAGCGGGGGATCACGATCGCGATCGCCCATGTCGAGTACGAGACGACGGCGCGGCACTACGCCCACGTCGATTGTCCGGGCCATGCCGACTACATCAAGAACATGATCACCGGCGCCGCCCAGATGGACGGGGCGATTCTGGTGGTGAGCGCCCCGGACGGGCCGATGCCCCAAACCCGGGAGCACATCCTGCTGGCGCGCCAAGTCGAAGTGCCGTCGATGGTGGTCTTTTTGAACAAAGTGGACATGATGGACGACGAGGAGCTGCTCGAATTGGTCGAGCTCGAGGTGCGCGAGCTGCTGTCGGCCTACGACTTTCCGGGCGATGAGATCCCGGTGATCCGGGGCTCGGCCCTGCAGGCGTTGGCGAGCGCCAGCAGCGACCCCGCCGATCCGGCCTACGCCCCGATCCTCGAGCTGATGCAGGCGGTCGATGATTACATCCCGACCCCGGTGCGGGCGGTGGACCGGCCGTTTCTGATGCCGATTGAAGACGTGTTCGGGATCAAGGGGCGGGGCACGGTGGTGACCGGGCGGGTCGAGCGCGGGATGGTGAAGACGGGGGAAGAGATCGAGATCGTGGGGATGGGGGAACGGCGCAAGGTGATCGTGACCGGGGTGGAGATGTTCCAGAAGACGCTCGACGAGGGCCAAGCCGGGGACAACGTGGGCTGCTTGTTGCGGGGGGTGGAGCGGGAGGACGTGGAGCGGGGGCAGGTGCTCTCGAAACCGGGCAGCATTCACCCGCACACCAAGTTCCGGGCCGAGGTCTACGTGTTGGCGAAGGAAGAGGGGGGGCGGCACACGCCGTTCTTTCCGGGGTACCGGCCGCAGTTCTACATCCGGACCACCGACGTGACGGGAGCGATTGAGCTGCCGGAGGGGACCGAGATGGTGATGCCGGGGGACAACATCGAGATGGGGGTGGAGCTGATCGTGCCGGTGGCGATCGAGGAAGGGTTGCGGTTCGCGATCCGGGAAGGGGGCCGCACCGTGGGCGCCGGGGTGGTCACCTCCATCGTCGCCTAAGCCGGGTCGCCGGCGGTGCCCCGCGGCCCCTATAATCTACGCTGGAACAACCGCGTCCCCCGCTCGGAGGGCGAGCGGGGGACGGCGGAAGCCGAGACGAAGGATGTAGTACAATGGCTAAGAAGTCGAAGGCTGACCGGTTGGTGATTACGCTCGAATGCACCGAGTGTCGAGAGCGGAACTACACGTCTGAGAAGAACCGGCGGAATGACCCGAGCCGGCTGGAACTGAAGAAGTTTTGTCCGCGCTGCCGCTCCCATCACCTGCATCGGGAAACGCGGTAGGGCCGGAGATGGGCTCGACTCCCGGTGGCGGCGTCGCTTAGGGCTGTAGCTCAATTGGTAGAGCAGCGGTCTCCAAAACCGCAGGTTGCAGGTTCGAGTCCTGTCGGCCCTGCCAGACGCCAACACCGCCGCGGAGGAGGGGAGTGATGGTGGGGCGGCGCCCGATTGGGCACGCCCCTCTTCGTTGCATTCTGGACGGGGCGGCAATGACCGGCTGATAAGGGCGGGAAGGACCGGGAGAGTATGAGCGCACAGCGCCGGGCGGGAAGCAAACGACGCGGCAGCGCGTCCGCGCGCCGCGGTGTCGCGGATGACAAGAATGGGGCGCCCCGGGTCGAGGCGGCGCCAGCGGCCGCGATGGCAACCGTGCCCGCGCCGCCGGTGCCCGCGCCCACGCCGGTGGCGGCGAAGCCGTCGCGACTGACGATGCCGGGGCGATCGGCGCGGCCGCCGATGCCGGAGCAACCCAAGCCGTCGCGGCCGCCGATGCCGGAGAAGCCGAAAACGACGCCGGAAACGGCAAACCCCGTCGTCAAGCGGTTTGACGGGGTGCAGCGCTGGTATCAAGACACGATGTCGGAAGCGAGAAAGATTGTCTGGCCGGATCGGGAAACCACGAAGAATCTGACCATTGTCGTTATTGGCATCTCTATCGTGTTGGGCATTCTGTTGGGTGGGATCGATTTCGTCCTCCAGAGACTCTTCGAATCGCTCCCTTCATAGGGAGTGGTCGCGCGTTGTTCGCGTTTGGGCGGATCCCAACCTGACCCCACTAGAGGAGGTTCGCATTATGGGTCGTCTTTCGCTCCGTGAACGCTTGATTGCCAAGCGAGCGGCGGAGACCGGTGAGCCGGCGGAGCAGCTGGATGGCCACTGGTATGTGCTGCATACCTACTCCGGATACGAAAATAAGGTTCAGCGCTCCATCGAGCACCGGATCGACGCCCTCGATTTGGGAGATCGGGTCTACGAGATTATTGTCCCCACCCAGGACCAGATCGAGATCCGCCAGGGGCAACGCCATACGGTGCAACGCAAAGTGTTCCCTGGCTATGTCCTGGTCCGGATGGAAATGGACGACGACACCTGGTACGCCTTGCGCAACACGCCGGGCGTGACCGGGTTCGTCAACATCAACAACAAACCGGTGCCGCTGGCCGAGATCGAGGTGCAGGCGATCCTGAAGGGGATGACGGCCGAGGCGCCAAAGGTGAAAGTCACGTTCCAGGTCGGCGACACGGTGCGCATCAACGATGGGCCGTTCGCCGATTTCCGGGGCGAGATCGACGAGATCAACCAGGAAAAGGGCAAGATGAAGGTGCTCGTCTCCTTCTTCGGCCGCGAGACACCGGTCGAGCTCGATTTCCTGCAGGCGGAACGAGAAGGCTAACCAGCGTCGCACCATGGCGCCCGGCGGCCGCGCCGGGTGGGGAATGATACGAGGGGAGCTCAATGGCAAAACGGATTCGAGCCTACGTCAAATTGCAGATCCCGGCCGGGAAGGCGACGCCGGCGCCGCCGATCGGCCCCGCGCTTGGTCAACACGGGGTCGCGATCATGAACTTCGTCAAGGAGTACAACGAGCGCACCGCGGCGATGGCCGGCCAGATCATCCCGGTGGTGATCACGGTCTACGAGGACCGTTCCTTCTCCTTCGTCACCAAGACGCCGCCCGCCGCCGACCTGCTGCGCCGCGCCGCCGGGGTGGACAAGGGGTCCAGCAACCCGCGCACCACCCATGTCGGGAAGGTCAGCACGGACCAAGTGCGCGAGATCGCCGAGCTGAAGATGAAGGACCTCAACGCGGTCGACCTCGCCGGCGCGGTCAAGCAGATCGAGGGCACGGCCCGGAGCATGGGGCTCGAAGTCACCGCCTAAGCGTTCAGATTGCGGCGAGCATGGCTCGTGGTATCAGGTGGGAGGGGCCGAGCTTGGCCCCGGTTGGACCACCGGAGGTAATGCCGGATGGCAAAGCACGGCAAGAAGTACCTGGAAGCGCTGAAGAAGGTTGATGAGGATCGCGCCTACCTGCCGGAAGAAGGGGTGGCCCTGCTGAAGGAAGCGAGCTGGGCCAATTTCGACGAGACGGTCGAAGTGCATGTGCGGCTGGGGATCGACCCCCGCCAGGCCGACCAGACGGTCCGCTCGACGGTGGTGCTGCCGCACGGCACCGGCAAGCAAGTGCGCGTCCTCGTCTTCGCCGCCGGTGAGGCGGAGCGGATCGCGCTCGAGGCCGGGGCCGACTATGCCGGCAGTGACGAGTTGGTGGCCCAAATCCAGGGCGGCTGGCTCGAGTTCGACGCCTCGGTGGCGATGGCCGACCAGATGGGCAAGGTCGGCGGCCTCGGCCGCATCCTGGGGCGCCGCGGGCTGATGCCGAACCCGCGCTCCGGCACGGTGGTGCGCAACGCCGAAGACCTGCCTGACGTCCTGCGTGAGCTGAAGGGCGGCCGGGTTGAGTTCCGGAACGACCGGACCGGCATCGTCCATGTCGCGATCGGCAAGAAGAGCTTTTCGGCGGACGCCTTGCGGGACAACCTCTATGCCCTGATCGACGCCATGCAGCGGGCCAAGCCGTCTGGCGTCAAAGGCGTCTATTGCCGTACAATCAACATCGCGAGCACGATGGGGCCTGGCATTTCGCTGGATGTCCCGGTCACCCTGGCCAGCGCCACCTCGGCCGGCGCCTAGCCGCGGCGGCCGCTCGGGCTCGCGGACCAATTGAACGAACTCCCCGGCCGTAGACCGTCGGCGGGGCGCCATGGCGTAGCCGGGCGCTCCTTAATCTCCGACCGAGGCCCGTGGGCAGCGTCCGACCACCGTGCCACGGTGCCGTCGCCACGCCCCGGGTCGTCCCACGACCCGGGGCGTTTCGTTGCGAACGACACCAGGGAAAGGAGGTGAAACAGGATGCCAACGCCCAGAAAAGCGGCCACCATCGATGAGCTGACCGATCAACTGACACGGTCGAAGCTGACCGTGATCGCGGATTATCGCGGGCTCCCGGTGAGCGCGTTGCAGGGGTTTCGAAGCAACCTGCGGCCCGCCGGCGCCGAGCTGCGGGTGGCGAAGAACACCCTGACCGCGATCGCGGCGGGGAAGGCCGGGGTCGAGGGGCTCGATCCGCTGCTGGCCGGGCCGACCGCGCTCGTACTTGGCTTCGACGACCCGGTGCAGACGGCCAAGGTCGTCTCCGACTTTGTCCGCACCTCGCGGGTGCTGACGGTGCGCGGCGCGGTGATGGAAGGCCGGCTGGTGAGCCCGGAGGATGTCGAGGCGATCGCCACCCTGCCGTCACGCGAGGAGTTGCAGGCGAAGCTGCTCGGAATGCTGCTCTCGCCGATGGCGAGGACGGTCGGCGTGCTCAGCGGCCCCAGCCGCTCGCTCGCCTACCTGCTGAACGCGCGCTCGGAGCAGCTTGGCGGCGGGGCGCTTGACGCCGCCGCCGATTAATCCGGTGCCGGATGGCAAACGTCGACACCGCCCCGACGACACGATCGACGACGTGAAAGGACATGATCGATGAGTGAGCGATCGACGAGTGAGCAGTTGATTACCCGGCTTGAGGGCATGACCGTGCTCGAGCTGAACGCGTTGGTGAAGGAACTCGAGGAGCGGTGGGGCGTCAGCGCCGCCGCCCCGGTCGCGGCGGCCGCCGCCGCCGGGGGCGGGGCCGCTCCCGCCGCCGTCGAGGAGGAGCAGACCGAGTTCGACGTGATCCTGACCGACATTGGGGCCAACAAGATCCAGGTCATTAAAGCCGTGCGCGAGTTGACCAGCCTGGGTCTGAAGGAAGCCAAGGATGTGGTCGACGGGGCGCCGAAGCCGGTCAAGAGCGGCGTCTCCAAGGATGAGGCGGCGGCCGCCAAGGCGAAGCTGGAAGAAGCCGGCGCCTCGGCCGACGTCAAGTAACGTTCCGACGAGCGGGCCAGCCGCCCGCATGGGCTCGAATTGTCACGAGCGCCGCCGGTGGCGGGGGACCATGGGGACGACCTGTCTCCGGTCCGCCGCGACACCGGCGGCGCTCACGCGTCCGGTCACCTCTGGTATACTTTCGGCAGTCGGGGCGTGGCGCAGCCCGGTAGCGCACCGGTATGGGGTACCGGTGGTCGGAGGTTCGAATCCTCTCGCCCCGACCCTCTTTTCATCTTTGCCACACGGATGTGTTGTAGTTGCCGGTGTGTTCGCGTCTGGTGCTGGCTGGCCGGGGACAGTGCGTCGCCCGATCGCCCAATGGTCACCCGGGGTGAGCGTTCCGGCGTCGTACAGGGTGACGAGTATGAGCCAACCGACCGCGGCCGACGCCGTGACCCGAATCCTGATCGCGGACGACGAATCGTTGATCCGGCTCGACCTGCGCGAGATGCTGGTCGAGCTCGGGTACGATGTGGTCGGCGAGGCGGGCGATGGCCGGAGCGCCCTTGAGCTGGCGCGCCAGCTTCGGCCCGACCTGGTGATTATGGATATCCGGATGCCGGGGGTCGACGGCATCAGCGCGGCCGAAGAGCTGACACGGGAACGGATCGCCCCCGTCGTGTTGCTGACCGCCTACTCCGATCAAGGGCTGGTCGAGCGGGCCAAGGACGCCGGGGTCGTGGGCTACGTGGTCAAGCCGTTCCGGCAGACCGAGCTGATGCCGGTGATCGAGCTATCCCTCACCCGGTTCGAGGAGTTCCGCAGCCTCGAGCGCGAAGTCGGCGACCTGAAAGAAGCGCTGGAGACGCGCAAGCTGGTCGAGCGGGCCAAGGGCGTCCTGATGGAGGTGCATGGCTTGCGCGAGTCGGAAGCGTTCCATCGGATTCGGAAGACCAGCATGGACAGCCGCAAGTCGATGCGGGAGGTAGCGGAAGCGGTCTTGCTAACGCACGAGCTGGAGCGTGGGGTGGCGTCGGAGGCGACGTAGCGTCGTGGCAGTCGCTCTCGAAATGACGCCGTGATACCTGGACGTGGGTGTGCGTCACGATCGCCGTCTTGGCGGCGCCGGGCGCTAAAGACACCCGGCTGAGCTCCGAAAGCAATCCTGAAGGAAGCTGAAATACGCCGCATCGCCTCTCGTCTGCCGGCGGCGGACCCTCACCAGCTTCCTTCAGGATGCTTCCGTGGGGTAGCCGGATTCCTTTAGCTTCCGGCATTGCGTCGACGACGATCGCGAGGGATGGGCTCGTCCGCGGCCATCGTTTGGTCCTATTCCGGCGACATGGCTTGGGGTGACGCCGCTGGTGGGATGGGACCGCTGGTGGCCGCCGCGGCGGTTGGCGGGATGGGGCGAATCGTGACCTGAACGGTCGCCGGCTCGGTCCGGATCCATTGCACATCGGGCGGGACGAGGACGGCCGGGCGGAGCTCGTGGGTGCCGGGCTCCAGGCCGCGGGCGCTGACCCGCGGCGCCACATCCCCGGATCGCAAGGCGCCGAGGGCGTTCTCGCTGGCGAAGACGACGACATTGATCGCGGCGGGCTCGGCGACGGCCTCAAAGCCGGGGGGCACGTCCCCGATGATCACGGTCTGATCCGCCAAGGTCTGGTTATTCCCCCGCTGTTGAAACTGGACGACGACGAGTACCGTTCCGTCACCGGGATCGACGACCTCGACCCCGGGCGGGAGATCGGTCACATTGACCCGACGGGTCAGCGCGGTGAACGCGCCTTCAATATTGACCGGTTCGGTGGAGACGGACACGAGCTGGGTGAGGACGTCGTCCGGCCCATCGAGCAGCACCGCGGGCGGGCTGACGGCCCGGTCCGCGAGGTCGTAGCCTTCCGCCGGGCTGCCGGAGGTTGGGACGAGCACCGGCACCAAGCGGCCGCGAGCTTCGATTTCCACCGCCGCCTCGACCCGTCGCGGGCGCACCGAGACTTCCGGGATCGGGACATCGTTGGCATCAACCGGGGTTAGCTCAAACTCGTCCGTATACGATGTGGTGCGGTTGGCAATATCAACCGTGAAGATGACCCGGGCAACGCGCTCGACGATCGAGGCTGGTCCGGTGACGGTCACCTCCGTGACGGTGGGGATGACCTCGCTGACCGCGCGGGCGCGATCCTCGACGTCCTCCACCACCCATTCCAGCGTGAACGAGCGGCTGGCGGAATCATCGACGATGACGGAGAGCTGAGCCGGCGTGATCTCGCGGTCCACCGCCCCCGGGGCGTCGATCTCAACCGGCACGATGTAGGTGCCGGGCCCGGTGATGCCGCTGACATTGATGCGCGGGGCCAGGCTGTCGGCGGTGACGTCCTGCACCAGCGAGGTGGGCCCCTCGATCCGCACCGTGGCGGTGCCCAAATCGACCGGAATGACTAGCTCCCCCGGCAGTTCGGGGCTCTGAATCGCCAACCCATTGAAGAGTCGGGCGGCAAGGGGATCCTGCTGCGTGGTAACGAACCCCCAGAGCACGAGCGCGACCGTCGCCGAGATGGCCATCCGGATGGCGACCGCGCCCGGGATCCGCAAGTGTTGGAGCAACGCCAGGAATCCGGTGCCGTTCATGTCGTCTTAGTCGGCTCGGTTTCACGGCGAGCGGCCGGCTCGCGATGAAACAGTTCGGACCAGGTCCGGGGCGGGAATTGGAGGCGGCCATTGGCCGGGCCGGTGGGGGAGCCATCCAGCCGGAGCAGGGAGCGCAGCACCCGGCGCAGGCGGTCCTGATCGAGATTGCGGATCAGCCGGCCGTTGTGGGCGACCGCGATCTGACCGGTCTCTTCCGAGACGACGACGGCGAGCGCGTCCGATTGCTCGGTGATGCCGATCGCGGCCCGGTGCCGGGTTCCGAGCTGGCCGGTGGCGGAAATGTTATCGGTGAGCGGCAGGACGACGCTGGCGGCCACGATCCGATCACCGCGAATGATGACCGCGGCGTCATGCAGCGGCGAATTGGGGTAGAAAATGTTGATCAGCAGTTGCCGGGTCAGATAGGCGTCGATCGGGACGCCGCGCTCGACGTACTCCTGCAATCCTGTCTCCCGCTCGATCACGATCAGGGCCCCGTAGCGATGGCGGGCGAGTTGGGCGGCGGCGCGCACCAGCTCGTCGACCATCCGTTCCTGCCCTTCGTCCTCTTTGTTCGGGGCGAAGTGGGGCACCAGGGCGACGGAATGGCCAAGCTGCTCCAGGGCCCGCCGGATCTCCGGCTGGAAGATGACCGGGATCGCCACGATCAAGGCCGGCCAGGTTTGGGCGAGCAGCCAGTTGAGGGTGGTCAGGCCGAGGGTGCTGCCGATGATGAGGAGCAAGACGAGGAAGATGACGATGCCGCGAATGAGCTGGGTGGCGCGGGTGCCCTGCGCCACCCAGAGCAGCCAGTAGATGATGATCGAGACGACCAAGACGTCAATGATCGTCCGGGGATTGCCCAACCGGGAAGCTAAATATCCGATGTCGGGCATGGGACCACCGACGCGCCGATCGAGCCAAGTTCCAGTGAGCTTAAGTCTAGCACGGGGACGGCCCGCGAGGACGGCTCGCCGCACCCATGAATCAGGGCGCCGTCACCGCCGCTGGAAGGGGCGGCGCAGCCGCCACCAGAGGCCGATCGTGTCCCGCATCGCGCGGAGGATGACGCGGGGGCTGCCGCCGGTGGCGCTGCCGGCGAGGCGGGGGTAGTGATGGACGCCGACCTGGGCCAGGCGGGCTCGCTGCCGTCGCGCCAGGGCTTGGATCTCGGTGTTGATCAGCGCTCCTGGCGAAGATAGCTCCATGTCGCGCAAGAGATCGCCGCGAAAGATCTTGAAGGCGCAGTCGATATCACGCAGGTGGACGCCGAACAGGATGCGTACGGTGACGTTGAACACCTCGGCGAAGAGGCGCCGGTGGATCGGGTCGTGCCGCTCCATCCGAAAGCCGGCGACGATATCAAAGTCGCGGACGAACGGCGCCAGCAGGCGGATATCGGCACTATCGAACTGCCGGTCGGCGTCCATGAACATCACGAAGTCGCCGGTCGCGACGGCAAAGCCCGAGATGAGGGCGCCGCCGTAGCCACGATTGCGCGGGTGATGAACGACTCGAACCCGGCGATCGGCGACGGCCAGGCGATCAGCGATGGCGCCGGTGTGGTCGCGGCTGCCGTCGTTGACGACGATGATCTCGAAATCGTCCACGAAGGCGGGGAGGACGGCGAGGGCACGCTGAACCACCTCGCCGATATTATCCTGCTCGTTATGCGCCGGTAAGACGAGCGAAAGGCTGCCCGGAATCCGGACCGCGGGGGGCGCGGCCAGCGCCTTGGTGCCATTCGTGGCCGCGGCGAGCGCCGGTTTGGTGGCCGTCATCAGCCTGACGCATTGGCCGGCGGCGGCAGCGGCGGTAACGTCCGGTTCGGGTCGGAGGGCGATTTGCCCCGCATATCGGGGCTCACCTTCCAGATGTTCCCTTGGGGGGAGAACTTGGTGTAGAAGTTGCGCTCCCAGAGCAGATCCCCGTTGCGGTCGTAGACGGCGCGGAAGTGGCCGAACTCCTCGCCGATGACCGGGATGCTGGTTTGCTGGATGGTGCCGGGATCTAGCTCGGGATCGACGATCTCCTGATCGCGTCGCACCTGGAAGCGATCCCCGGCCACCGGCCCATTGGTGTCAATCCGCCAGCCCAAATCGGCGCCGTAGATGACGACCACCACGTTCACGCCATCGGTCCAAGACTCGATCAGGAGCCAGGAGTCGGTGGGGTTCTCGAACCGGAAATCGCCCCAGGACGATGGGTCCTCTGTCGGTTGCAGGATCGAGGCGTCGAGTCCCGGCGGCCAGCCGTCATACTCGTAAAAGGGGATGCGGAAGGTGTGCGGCCACCACTCGGTGATCGGCATCCCGGCCAGGTAGGCGGCGCGGAAGACCGTGGTCGAGACCTGGCAGATGCCGCCGCCGATGTCCTGGCCGATGGTCTCACCCTGGATCACCTGGGCCTCGACGTAGCCCAGCTCCTCGGTGATGTAGCCGATCGCGTGGTTGAATGAAAACTCGCCGTGGGGCGGGATGAGCGTTCCGTTCAGGAGCTGGGCGCCGACCATGATGTTATTGGCGCGACCGTCAATGGAGCCGGAATAGTTCGAGGTCCCCTTGGCGATCTGGGTGACGATCCCCAGCGCCGCCAGGTTGTTGCTGTCGATCGTCGGTCTGGTGACATCGACCGGCGCCGCCACCGCCGCGTGATCGCTCAAGAAGCTCTGCTGCACCTGCCCGGCCAGCGCCACCGGGTCCAGCTCGACGCCATCGACGCTCCACTCGATCGAGACCACCCGCTCGCCGTTCCAGCCGACCTCGGCGTTGCGCGGCTCGCGATTGATCTCCGGCGCCAGGCGGTCCGCCAACCAGGTGGCCAGCTTGCCCTGGTCGAGGGCAACCGAGAACGCCGGGGCGCCGCGGAGCGCGGGGTCTACCGACTGGGTGACAAACCCCGCCAGCTCGCGGGCGGGAAGGGTCCAGATCCCGCTCTCGAAGCTGACCTGGACCGGCGCGGTCAGGGCGTGGGCCAAGGCCGCGCGGGCGGGCTCCAGGTCGGCGACGCGAACAATCGGCGCCCGCGCCGTGATCGGCAGCTCGGCCGCCAGCGGTTGCAGGACGCGGAGGCTGTCGACGAGGGCGGCGGTTGCCTGTTCGCGGTTGACCACGGTGCCGTCCACTTCCGGCACGATCGTGACGCCGGTGTCCGTGATCTCGAGCGCGGCATCCCGCGGCCCCATGGCCAGGTCGCCGTCCATCTGATCGAACCACTGACCCAGCCGGGCGTGATCGATGGCGAGCGGCAGCGCGATGCGCTGGTCATTCCGGAGCAAGGAAGCGGTGGTCCAGAGGCGTTGCCAGGCCGTCTGCTCGCGGCCGAGGTGAAAGGCGCGGGTGAGGGCGGTATCGGCGTCGGCCGTGACCCCGATCTCGGCGAGCGACGCCTGCCACTCGCGGTCGCCGTAGCGAAAGATCGCGGGCATCTGCTCGATGGCGGCGGCGCGTTGGGCGAGCTGATGACTCGCGTCGGCCCGCGTCAGACCACCCACGGGGAGATCGGCGACGATGATGGCCGGATAGACCCGGCCGTCGTGCGCGGTCCGCAGCAGGAGCAGGGCCACGACCGCGACCATGACCAGGACGGCCAGGCCGATCGCGGCGCGATACGCCAGGCGCGGCGCCCAAGCCCGTGGCGACGCTATGGTTCGGCCCGTGGCGTCGCTGGCCGTGGTCGCGTCGCGCGACGGAACCGGCCGCCCCCGGAAGCGCGGGCGCGGCAGTGCCGTCAGGATTGCCGCGTGTTGCTGTTTCAACCCGTCCCCTCGTCTTGGTCAACCCTAGGCCGCATGGTGCCTAAACGGAAACACGAAGCTTGATCCGCCCGAATTGTACGATGTCTCCGGCGCGAATGCCGGTCGCGCCCTCGACCCGGTCGCCATTGACAAATGTACCATTCGTGCTGCCGTGATCATGCACCCACCAGCGATCATGGTCGAGGCTCAGCTCCGCGTGCCGGCCGGAGACAAATGGCTCGTCCAGCGCGATCACGTTCTCCGCATTGCGCCCTATCGTCGTTAACGGACGAAGGACGAATGTGGTTCCGGCGGCCAGCGTCGAATCGGCGCCGTCCACCACGATCAAGCGGGGCGGCGTGGTCGACGGGCCGGCGTGGGGGGAGTGCCGGGCCAGCTCGACCAGCTCGCGCGAGGTGACGCGGACAATCTGGTACAGGAAGAAGTAGAGCAGAAAGACGAAGGCGAGCCGCAGCAGCAGGATGAACCAGTCGAACTCCAGTACCTCAGCCATGCGTGTGGCTCGCGACGGCCCCCCCGGTCCCCAATCCCTCGTGAGCGAGCAAGAGCGCCTCAACCTGGTGCGATTGGTGGCAAGGGCCCGGTGTGGTGGTCATTCGGGGTCGAGCACCTGAGCGCGGATGGTGCCGAAGCTCAGCTCATCGCCCCCGTGGAGGGCGGCCGTCCGCACGGGCTGGCCGTTGACCCGCGTGCCGTTGGTGCTGCCGAGATCGATGACGCGCAATTCGCCCCCGGCCAGCTCGATCCGGGCGTGATACCGGGAGACATCACCGACATCGAGCACCAGGTCGTTGCTCGGGTCGCGGCCGATCGTGGTGACCGGGAGCGAGACGATGGTTTCGAGGCGCCGTTGCGGTCCATTGAGAAACCGAAGTCGCGGCGGGCGGGACGTGCCGGCCTGGTCGCGTCTGCCCCGGCCGGGGGAAACCTGATCCAAGCGCTTCCCGGCCGCGCCTTCGGTGATCATCGCGCTCACCGCGATCGCGCGGCGAGCAACGCTGTCGCTGGCGATCAGCTCGACCTGGATGCGATCAACCAGGGTGAAGCCCCGACGACGGGCGACCTCGCCCAGCCACGATTCGAGCTGGTGTTGGAGCGCGGCCTGGTACGCGGCGAAGGGGGCCAGATCCCCCGGGTGCAGGCGGACCTGGAACTGGTTGGGCACGAGCTTGCCGCGGACCGAGGCCACCGGACGCTCGCTCATTGCGCGCTCGAGCTTTTGGCCGATCTCGGCGGGTTGCACCGGGCTGCGAAAGAGCCGGCCAATGCCGCCTTCCATCACCCGTTCGATGCGTTGTTCAACCCGGTCGAGGATGTTCACTGGACGATCTCAAACTCGGCGGACGCCAGAGCTGGCGGGTCGGGGCGCCGCGATGTGGGCGTGAGTATAGGCGATAACCGCCTTGGCTCGTTGGGCCGCGGCGATGCCCCGGTTGGCCATCTCCCGCCAAACTGTGAGTGAAACCGTGGGTCAACTTCATGGGCTCCGGCCTCTGCCTCCGGTATGCTCGAGGTTGGTCCGGTTTGAGGTTGCTCGGAGGCACCACATGGATGCCAAGCGGTTCGACGCCATCGCCAAAGTCCTCATCACCGAAACCACCCGCCGCCGTCCCCTCGCCGCTCTCCTCGGGGGGACGCTCGCCCTCCTTGGCCTGGCCCATCCCGACGATGGGGCGGCGGCGAGCGGCAAGTGCAAGCCGACGTGTGGCACATGCCGGCGCTGCAAGAAGGGAAAGTGCAAGAAGACCAAGCGAGGCAAGACGTGCAAGAAAGGCAAGTGTCAGCCGAGGCCGAATGGCACCGCCTGTGGCGAGTGCCAGGCATGCCAGCGGGGGACGTGCCGGGTCGCCGCGAACGGAACCGGGTGTGGTGAGGGTCGGGACTGCCAAGACGGGACCTGCCATCTCCGGTGTGGGGCCGGTGGTCCCTGCCGCGCCTTCGTCACCAGCTCGACCCATACCGGCAACCTGGGCGGGCTGGCCGGAGCGGATACGATCTGCCAGCAGCTGGCTGATGATCCGGCGGTGCGCCTGCCGGGGACGTACAAGGCGTGGCTGTCGACCGCCACTGAGTCGCCGTCAACCCGGTTCACGAGCACCGAGACGACCGGTCCCTATGTCCTGGTGGATGGTACGCGGATCGCCTCAAGCTTTGGCGACCTGACCGACGGGACGCTCGCGGCATCGATCGACCTGACGGAAGGTGATGGACGCGTTGAGGCGAGCACTGTCTGGACGTTCACGAAGGACGATGGGACCCCTGCCGACACCCAAAATCTCCACTGTACAAGTTGGAGTAGGGAGGCAGGATTGGGAGTCGTAGGGACAACGGATCGAACGACGAACGGCTGGTCGCTCTTTCTTGCCGTGCTTCCGGAATGTCATACCATGCAACGGCTCTACTGTTTCCAACAGGGATGAGGCAGCGGCCGCCATCGGGCCCGCGGAAGCTCGTCACCGGTTCCTCACATCGTTTCGACCGCGACCAAGGGATCGTCTTCTTGGTCGCTGGGTGGGACGTGAGGTTGGTTGCTACGAGCCTGCCTGAGACAGGTTGGTCAGCTGGCGAATGTCCGCCAAGAAGTCAGCACGAGCTTCCCGCAACGCCGTTGCCGAGTGGGTGCCTTCGGCGCCGTTCGCCGATGGCATCTCAAGAACCTGAAGGTGGCCGCGTTCGCCGTCCGAAAGCGGGCGAAGGTCCGCGACCGCCATGATTTTGGTGAGCTCCGGCACGCGGGCGACCACGTTTGACAGGAAGTGTGGAATCAGGTAGGCAAACGCCTCTTCCGTCTCGTCATCCAGCAAGAGGTAGACGAGATCATTGAGCGGCCAGCCCCAACCGTGCCGTCGGCCTCCGGCAAGATCGACCAGCAACGCATCGCGCTGTTGGTCGTAGACGACCGTTGCCGCCTCAGGCGCTACGTCGGTCGCCCAGACCGGCGCCCAGGCTGGGAGCTTGGCATTGAGCCGTTCCCACCCCTCGTCGGTGATCGGCGCCACGCCGACCTGCTTGACAATGACCGTCTTGCCGTCGGCGGCTAGGCGTTCCGCGATCGCAAGATTCGTTGCGGCCAGATCCGGATCATCTGGCGGGAGAATGACCACGATCGACCCGGATGACGGGATGTCGTCGAGCCGGGTAGGATCCGCGATCACTTCTCGCACGAATGCAAAGGCGAGATCGATATTCTTTATAATGAGCTTGTACGTTTCGGTGTCAACCGGTTCGGGAAAATTGCTCATCATGGTTAGCCTCGAAAGTACCGTTCGCGATAGTGGGACCAGCTCATGCGGATATCGCGAACCGCTCGCTGCATGTGTTCATTGTAGGATAGATCATCGCCGAGCCACACTTTCACCTTGCGGCCGCTTCGATAGAAGATGTCTTGGTGGGCACGGCCATGAGCGGTGTCGTACCGAGTGACGACGACCCGCTCCCCGTCCTCGATTGTTTCATATTGGACAAGGAACGATAGTATCTGACCCCGCGATTTAGTGAAGCGCATGCGGATGTAATTCAACGCCTGCGTGTCGAGTGGAGCAGTGAAATCTGTTTCGATTGGTGGCATTAATGCCCTCTCGTGGTCTGCCACGCCTGGTTGGCTAGAGCAGAACTCTGCTTTGCCATTTCCGCTAGGAATCCCAATACCCTGCCACCCGGGCCCGTGGTGCGAGGTTCGACAACAAAACCTTAGCAAAAGAGGAATGACAGCGCGGTAGGTGGTTTCCCTGCACGCTCAGGTTGCCCCGCTTTCGTTCAACTTCCGATGAATTGAGTTCTCTCCGAATGCAACTCGCGCTGGCTTCGCCGGTACGCTCGCCAGATTCCAGCGTCAGCGCACGCTGGATTCGTTGCTCGTGTGATCGAGGTGCAGAAACGGCTCTCGGCGGCGGAACACGGCGCGATGCAGCAGGTGGTACGCGGCGTAGACCTCGAGGGCGAAGGGGAGGTAGCCGCCGTAGCCGAGGAGGGGCATCTCGAACAGGGTCGGTTGGTTGGCATAGGGGATGTGATAAACCCATTTCGGCAGGGAGTGCCAGTTCCACATCTCCCAGAAGAAGCCGCAGATGAGGCCGGCGGCGAAGAGGACCAGCACCGTATCCCAGCGCCGCTCGGCCACGTCCGCCGCCAGGCTCTTGTTGCCGAGCAGGCGGTTGACGGGATCGAACAGCAGAAAGAAGCCGATCCAGACCAGCGGAAACGCGACGCGGGGGAAGCCGAGGGCCAGGATCACGAGGACCAAGCCGGCCAGGCTGATGAACACCAAGCCGCGACGCGACGGCGCCAGCCGGAGCCAATGCCGCGGCCGGCCAAAGGCGGGAAACGTTCGCAGCAGGGTGGCGGTGGTGAACAGCGCCGGGATCACGGTCGAAAAGGCGAGCGACGCCAGCATGGCGTACACCAGCGGGGGGTACGGATGCGGCAACACGTACTCCCAGTTCCCCAGGAAGCGGTTGGCAACCTCGAACAACCACCAGAGCGGAATCGAAAAGACGAACAACAGCCCAAAGCGGGCGTGATCCGTCGCCAGGAGCGACCCTCCGACCCGCCAATAGGTGAGCCCGTCGACAATGAGGATGTACCCAAGCCAGATCGGGAAAAAGGTGTGCGCCGACAGCGGCGCCGGGCCGAACCAGGCCAGCCACCAGAAGACGGCCACGAGACCACAGCCCAGCCACAGCCAGGCCGGCGGTCCGAGCCGACGACGGCGGATCGAGCCACTGATCACCTGTCTCCCCCCACGCCAATTCGGAGTCGTCAGTCGTAAGAAAGTGGTGGCCGGCGAGCTTTGGCGCTTTGCTTGACATCGCAATCGGACCGCCACATCCTCTTCACGACTCCCGACTCCCGACTCCCGACTCCCGACTC
>JALZJP010000211.1 GCA_030859715.1 Chloroflexota bacterium | reverse complement strand
AGGGCGCCACGTTCTCCTTCACGCTGCCCGTCGCCTAGCCGCCGGCCAGCTCGGCCCGCCGCATCCCGATTCCCCCGGATCCGACGCATTGAGCAAACCCTGAGCTTTTGCCCCCTCTCCCATTGAGGTTCGACCGAGCTTGCGGCGGGTGCTACGTCGCGCCGCCGAAATTTTGGACGGGAACGATGCCGTGAGCCTGAGTCATGGAGCCGACCTTGTTTCCATCGAACAGGCGGCTGATCTGCTGAATATCTCTCGTCCCTCCCTCGTTTCACTCCTGGATGAGGGAACCTTGGCCTCCTTCACGGTCGGCAACGATCGCGTCATTCCACTCGATGCCTTAAGCGCGTATCGTCGAGCGGTCGACCTGAGACAAGAGTCCGCACTGGATGAGATGGCAACGACTCGCCGAACTGGACGATAGCGCCAAATCCTGAATTCCAGGCTCACGAGCCGGCCGGCCGGGGGCGGTCCGCGCTGAGGTAACCGCTTCGTGTCGATGCCGGTTGTCTTGGATACGTGCGCATTGTTCTCGCCCGCGCTCAGAGACATTTTGTTGCGAAGTTCCAAAGTGGGACTCTATCAAGCCCGATGGACCACTGAAATTCTCACTGAGCTGAAGCGAATGTTCTGGATATCTCGGTGCTGTCACCGTTTCATTTTCGAGACACGCCGCTCCAATGCGCCAAAGGAACAGCGAATCCGGTGACCATCGGGGCCATTGCCCATCGGGTTAAGCGGAAAATACGTCCCGGACGGCAAGCTCGAAGCCGGGCAAGACGTTGCTGCCATCCAAGGTATCCTGGACCGTCAGCGTACGGGGACCGCGACCGCGCTCGAAGACGGTGACCGTCTCCCCGTCGGAATCAACCAGCCAAAAGAGCGTCACCCCGGCCTCGAGCCACATCATCCCCTTGGCGATCACATCTGCGGCCCGGTCATTTGGCGAGATGATCTCGACCACCAGATCGGGCACCACGCGAAGAAACCGCCGCCGGTCGCGATCGGCGGGCAGCCGGTCGGCGCGGATGAAGCCGCCGTCCGGCACCCGCATCACCGGGGGGTCCGTGGAGAGTACGACGGCGGCGTCCGGGGTCAGCACCAATCCGAGCTGGCGGGGGACGACATAGGCGCTGATCCGGTAAATGAGCGCGGAGCCAATCGTCCAATGTTGCTCGCTGCTCAAGGGCAACTCCACCAGCTCGCCGTCGATCAGCTCCCAGCGGCCTTCCGGCACGCCGTGCCGTTCCAGATCCTCAACTGTCGTCATCCGTGTGGTCGTTGCCATAGCTGGATTCCTTCGAAACACGATGCGCGACGGCGACGGTCGATCGTACCATGCCGGATCGCCGGTGAGGAGTCGCTAGGCGGGTTTCGGCGATGCCAACCCGGATACGAGGTCACGCGCGGCGACACTCTCTTCGATGCACATCATGGCGATCACATCACCGGGGTGCAGATCGTGGAGCGCCCGCTCCAGGGCTCCCAGCTCGGACTCGATGATTTCGTACGGCGTGTCGCCGGCGGCGACAATGCCGTCGACAAAAGCCGCGTTCATCTCGGCCGGGGAGGCCCGGCCCCGCAGGTAGCGGTGGGTTTCCTTAACGAGCACCAGATCGCTCGCGGTCGCCGCCACTCGCCCCATCTCGCGCAGCACCTCGTCCGTGCGATCGCCGGCGGTGCCGATGATGGCGATCAACCGGCCGGTGCCGGTCCGGTAGCGCGCGGCCAGCTCCAGCAGGTGGGTCAGGCCGACGACGTTGTGCGCGTAGTCGAGGATGACCGTCGCCCCATTCACCTCGTACCGGTGGAGCCGGCCGGCGTTGTGATCGGGGTCGGTGCCGAAGCTGGTCAGAGCGGCGACGATCTCAGCCGGCGGCAGGCCGAGGGCGAGGCAGGCGGCGGCGGCGCAGAGCGTGTTCTCGACCATGTGGCGGGCCGTGCCGCCGAAGGTGATCGGCACCGCCGTGACCTCGAGCAGGGGATGCTCGCGCGATCCCCGCGCCTCGATCATTACCCCGTCGCGGACCAGCAGGGCCCGGCCGCCGGTGCGCAGATGGGCCAGCACGGTTGGGTTTTCCGGTTCTTGGGTGATCCAGAAGACCGAGGCGTGGAGGCCGCTGGCGGCGCCCCGGACGCGCGGATCGTCGGCGTTCAGCACGGCGTAGCCGCCGGACCGGGTGACGCGGACCACGACCGATTTGACCTGGGCCAGGCCGTCCTCGGTCTCGATCCCGTGGAGGCCGAGATGATCGGGGCTGACATTGGTGAAGACACTGACGTCGTTGCTTTCGTAGGCCAGCCCGCGCAGCAGGATGCCCCCCCGCGCCGTCTCCAGGATGGCGGCGTCGACCTTCGGCTCGTCGAAGACCCGCCAGGCCCCTTGCGGCCCGGTGTAGTCGCCTTCCAGCACCAGCTCGCCGTCGATGTAGACCCCGGCGGTGGTAGCCCAACCGACGTGACGGCCGGTGCTCCGCAGCATGTGCGCGATCAGCCGGGTGGTGGTGGTTTTGCCATTGGTGCCGGTGACGCCGATCAGGGGGCGGGTCCGGTCCGCGTCGCGCAGCAGGCGGGGCCGATCGTCGGCCTCCGTCGTCGCCAGCAGCTCGCCCAAGCGGTCGAGGGTGGGGTGGAGATCGAGCGGCTCGCCGGTGGCGACGGCCGCCAGCACCCGCCCCACCTCCAGCCCGAAGCGGCGATGCTCCCAGCCAAAGGCCAAGGCGACGTGGTCCGTGGTTTCGAGCGGGGTCCAGGTCAGCTCCGGCTCCGGCAGGCCGGAGCGTTCGTGGAGCAGAATGGCGGCGGCCATGAGCAACTCGCCGATCGGCCAGTCGCCGCTCTCGCGGTCATCGGTGTCGACTCCCAGCGGCTCCAGCCGGGCGCCGAGGGCGGCGATCGCATCGGGCGAACGATCGTCCGCCGTCGCCACGAAGGCGACCTTGATCGCCGGTTGCAGCAAGAACTGGTTCGGCCCGTCGAGGTCCCGGATCTCTACCAGCTGCATGACCGCCCCCGCCCCGGCTGCCGGCTCATCAGTCGCCGTGGCGGCGTGGCAGCCGCCTGGTGCCGCGGGCCCGGCTCGATTCGCGTCTTAGACGACGTAGATGACCAGTAACACCTGGATCGCATTGTACGCGGCATGGGCGATCATCGCCGTCGTCGTGCCGAAGTAGTTGCGGGCCAGGCCGAGCAGGATACTCACCCCGAACAAGCCGAGCACCGCCAGGTTGAGCCCGTATTGGGGAGCGTGCAGCAAGGCGAAGACGATCGAGGTCAGGACAATCCCGTACCGTGGTTGGAGCGCCCCCCGGAAGAGCGCCTCTTCCCCCACGCCGGCCGAGATGCCCAGGATGAGAGCCCCGATCGGGTTCTGGAAGTTGGCGGTCAGGTCTTCGGTCAGGGCGTTCATGGTTTCCGCCAGCTCGGGCTGCACGAAGAGGGCAATCACATTGACCGCGATCGCGGTCAGGAAGGAGAGGACGGTGAACCCGGCGGCGGCGGCGACCGTCTCGCGGGTGGGTCGGCTGATGCCGAGGCGGGCGGTCGCCTCGCCAAAGGTGCGCACGATGCGCCAGCCGACGATGAAGTAGGCGACGAGGACAAAGACGGCCGCTTGCAAAACCAGGTCGAAGATGTTCGGCGCGATCTCCTCAAGCGATGTCGGGTCCGCCGCCATGGTGGTGGTGACGATCAGCAACCCCATGATCGCCAGCAAGATCGAGAGCCCGGTCATGTCGGTCGGCGAATCGGGATCGAGCGGGGTGAAGTGGGCCAGCAGACGGCGGAACGGTTTCAGCATCGGGAAGCCGAAACCAATGCCGATCAGAAGCAGCATGGCGGAAAGACGCTGGTCGCCGCCGAGCAGGGTGGCGATGCCCGCCACCAGGAGGAGGGCGGCGGGAAAGGCGATCAAGAAGTAGAGGCCGACGTAGGCGGAGCGATCGTGCCGGGCCCGGTAGGCCCAGTAGGCCAGGCCGTAGACGGCGGCGACGGTGATCGCGGCGACCACGACCAGCAGCAGAGACTCTTGCACGGGTGCCCTTGACGCGCTCCGGCCGGGTTTCGCGCTCGCCTTGGCGGCGAGCCCATTCCAGCCGGATTTCGGACGCGAAAGATCAGGACGCGCCGGGCGGGGTCAATAACCCGTGACGGAACCGATCCGGAGCGGAGTATACGCGACGCCCGCGGCGCGGCTTCCCGCTTCGTGCCAGGGACCGGCACCGGTGCCCGGCTCCGTCGGTGTAGACTCAGGCGAACGATGGCAACGCGGCGTGACGGCTCGGGATGGCGGACGATGGCGACACCACCAGCCACTGAATCTGAGACGACACCGGCTCCCCCGCCGGGGCGGGGCCGGTCGGGGACGGCGCGGAAGGGCGGCTTGGGCCGCGGGCTTGGCGCTCTGATTCCCGACGTTGCGGACGCCGGCGGCGTTCCGGCCAGCCACGAGGTCGATGTCAACGCGATTGAACCAAACCCGTACCAGCCGCGGACCACGCTCGCCCCAGGCAGCCTCCGCCAGCTCGCCGCTTCGATCCGCACCCACGGCGTCATTCAGCCGCTGGTCGTCACCGCCGGCGCCGAGCGCGGCCGCTACGTCCTGATCGCCGGCGAGCGGCGGTGGCGGGCGGCGCAACTCGCCGGCCTGGCGGTGGTGCCGGTGGTGGTCAAAGAGGCGACGCCGCGCGCCATGCTGGAGCTGGCGCTGGTCGAGAACGTGGTCCGGGCCGACCTCTCGCCGTTAGAGGAAGCCGCCGCCTACCGGCAACTGATCGACGAGTTTGGCTTGACCCAGGGCGCGGTGGCGGAACGGGTCGGGCGGTCACGAGTTAGCGTCACCAACACGATGCGCTTGCTGACGGCGCCGGAGCCGGTGCAGGCGGCGCTCGGCGCGGGCGAGATCACCGAGGGCCACGCTCGCGCCCTCTTGGGGCTCCCAACCGCGGCCGATCAGATCGCGGCCCTAGAGCTGGTGACCAGCCGCGACCTGACCGTGCGGCAAACGGAAGAGGCGGTCCGTCGCTGGGGCAGCCAGGCGGCCCGGCGCCGGCG
>JALZJP010000156.1 GCA_030859715.1 Chloroflexota bacterium | reverse complement strand
GGCGGCGATCGCCGCCGCCGGGACCAGGCCATGCTCGTCGCACCCCACGAGGGTCACGGCGAACCCCTGCTGTTCCAGTGACCTCGCGGCATGGAGGACCGCGTGATGCTCGATCGTCGTGGTCACGACATGTGGAGGAGGTTCAGCGGAATCGCGCCCAATTCGCCGCTGCCAGGCGACGCCTTTGAGGGCGAGGTTGTTACTCTCGGTGGCGCCGCTCGTGAAGATAATCTCGCCGGGCCGGCAGCCCAAGGCGCTGGCGACCGAGCCGCGGGCCTGATCGAGCGCGGCTCTGCCTTCCTGACCAAGGCGGTAGACACTGGAGGGATTGCCGTATCGCTCACTGAAGTACGGCAGCATGACCGAGAGGACCTCGGGATCGACCGGCGTGGTGGCCGCGTGGTCGAGGTAGATCGTGTCGTCTCGCGCGCTCGGGGTAGTCAACTGTCTGTCCTCGCGTCCGCGTTGACAGCGGCGCGGTTCGGGTCAAGCCGAACCTGACGTGCCGTCGCGCGCCGCGCACTCGCTGCCGCGATCAATGAGGGCGCCGAATTAAGGGATCGGAACCACCGCGCGGGCGGCCGCCGCCTGGTCGCGCCGGGCCTTACCCTGACTGATGAGGTCGGCCAGCGTCATCGAGTCAATGGTCTCGACCAGCGCGTCCCGCATCTTCAGCCAGACCGGCCGTGTCTCACAGCCGACGATCAGCGGACAGGTCTGTTCCGACTCGTCCTCGGAGACGCAGTCCATCGGCGCCACCGGACCTTCCATCACCCGGTAGACCTCACCGACGCGGACCAGCTCTGGTGAACGCGACAGTTGGTAGCCGCCGTGGGCGCCCCGTTTGCTCTCGACCAGCCCAGCGCGGCGGAGCGGCCCAATTAACTGCTCGAGGTAGGCCGAAGGCACCGAGGATTCTTTCGCCACCACGGCGATGGACATCGGCCCCTGCCCGTAGTGCTTGGCGAGCGCGACCATGGCCCGGACGCCGTATTCTCCTCTGGATGATACGCGCATGAAATCACCACCCTGGCGGGGAGAAATCGAGCATTTGTACCATAATCCTACTTCTTGACCGAAAAATTAGCAAGCGGCGCGGGACAACGATGAACGTGTCGGAGCCAAAATGGCGCCAGTTGCTTGACGAACTAGCGGACCCAGAGACGAAGCAGCGAGTTTGCCAGCGTCGTCATCCCCGCTACATGCTTCGGGCTCAAGCGAGACGGCATGACCTGCCGATACAGGTGGCCGAAGCGGTCGGCGGTAAAGATGCCGCGATACTCACCATCCTCGACCACCGGCACCGCCCATCGCTTCAATTCACTCATCTGTTTCTGGACGTCAAACACCGAGTCGTCGACATCGGCGGTGACGACGTCCACGTCCATGACATCGGCGACGGACTGCGCCGCGCCGCCGCCGCGGAGCGCGCTCAGCACGTTATTCCGCCACAACATGCCGACCACCCGGCCGCCATCGGTCACCACGACGTCCCGCGGCCCGCCGCGCAAGGCATAGGTCAGCGGCTGGCCGGGGGCGATCCCCCCCATGTCCCAGAGCGCGAACTGGCCCACCCGCATCCGCCGCATGGCGGTCTCGACCCGGACCGCCCGTCCTTCACCATGCCCGACGATGATGATAAAGACGGCCAACAGCAGCACGGTCACGTTCTGCAACCAGATCAGCGAGGCGGCGGCCATCGCCACCGCCAGCACCTGACCGACCAGCACGGCGACCCTGGTGCCGGCGTCCCGGCCGACCAGGCGGCTGAGGCCGGCCCGAAAGACTCGCCCCCCGTCCATCGGAAACACCGGCAACAAGTTGAACCCCGCCAGCATCGCGTTGGCCATGAACAGGCTCGCCAAGAGGCCCGCCGGTGACGGCTCAAGCAACAATTCGGCAAAGTCGCGTGGCCAGACCAATCCCTGGATCACCGCGTACAAGACGATAAACGGCGCCAGGCCCACCATGATCGCGATGTTGACCGCGGGGCCGGCCAAGGCGATCATGGTCTCGGTCCTCGGCTTGGTCGGAAAATGATCGAGCCGCGCCACCCCGCCGATCACCGACAGCGTCACGTCACGCACCCGAACCCCATAACTCATCGCCATAAAGGCGTGACCCAGCTCGTGCAATAAGACGCAACCGAAGACGAGCGCGACAAAGAGCAGCGAGAAGAGCAGGGAGCCAGCGCCAGCGACGCCGTACCCACCCCAGTCGATCAGCACCCAGAGGACGATGAGCGCCAGCGTGGGGTGGAGCTTGATCTGGATATTGCCAATGTGCCCGACCGTTAGAGCTTGCACGTCGTTGCCTCACGCCGTCGAGCGTTCCATTGAGCCACGGGCAGGCGGCGGGCCCGGCCCCGGTGACGCTGTTCGCCGCCAGATCGGACACCAGGGCGAGGCTGGGAAGATCATAGCAACCAACCAACCCGCGAAACAAGGCCCTCGCTGGCACAGAACGGGCTAGGCGGGCCGAAAACTGACGTTGTCCGGGCGCGAACGCGGGTCTGAGGCAAAAACGATGGGTGACGCCCTGGCAAACTAGCAAGAAGCTTGCCACGATGGACCGCCGCGCCTATACTGCTGACACATCGCCTCCTCGGCGGGAATAGGCGGCACTCCGGTGCGTTTGGACCCGTCGCGTCTATTTCTCGATCGTCACGCGCCCGGATGCCGCGTCGTATGAATCCCATCATGCTCAGTCGATGACGAGGTGATTCCCCGATGGAAGCGAGTTACGATCTCAATCAAGAGATGCGGACGTGGGTCTCCCCGAGTCTGATCGAGGCGAACTACATCCTCAGCCTGTCACGGATGGATCTCCAGGCGGTGATCGCCGCCGAAATGGAAGCCAACCCCGCCCTCGAGATGGACGATCGCCCCGCCTGTCCCCTCTGCGGCAACGTGCTCGACGGCACCTTCTGCCCGACCTGCCTGGTCAGCCAGCGCACGGAGCCGGTCACCGAGGCCTACGAGGACTTTCCCGAGACCATGGTCAATGCCTTGAACGGGCGGGAAGACTCGGACGACTTTGACCCAATGTCGCTGATTGCCCATGAGGAAGACATTCGCGCCGTCATCCTGCAGGACGCTCGGACTCAACTCGATCCGCGAGACTATCCGATTGCCGAGTACCTGGTCGACGGGCTTGATGAGCGAGGCTTCTTAACCACCGACCTCGATGATTTGGCGGCCCTCATCAACCGCTCGCGCGAGGACATTGACGACATCCTGGCGGTGATTCAGGAGCTCGCCCCGGCCGGGGTCGGCGCCCGCGACCTGCAAGAGTGCCTGCTCTTACAACTGTCTTATCTCGCACGCAACGGTCATGATATTCCCGAGCCGGTGCTCGCGGTCGTCTCGAACTTTCTGCCGGAGTTCGGCGCCCACAAGTACGGCCAGATCTCGAAAGAGCTTGGCTTGTCGCCAGACGAGATTGACGAGGTCCGCGACTTCATCCGGGTTCAGCTCAACCCCTTTCCGCTCCAATCGCGGGCGGCGCGTTCCTGGCGGACGCCAACCCGTGCCGCCTATGTGGCGCCGGATGTCATCATCGTGATCAAGGATGAGGAACTGTCGGTCGAGGTCGTCGATACGAAGCAATTTTACCTCCGGATCAGCCCGATCTATAGTCAGCTCGCCAGCGACCTCGGCCGCCGCCGGACCGCCCCCGCCGCGGCACCGGCGGCAAGCAATGGCACCGGACCCCACCTTGATGGAACGGTGCCACTGGCGGTCACGTCGACCGAGGATCGTGGGCATGTCCGCCAGTATTCATCGCGGGCTAAGCTGTTTATCTCCAATATCCAGCAACGCCGCGAGACCTTGCTCAAGATCAGCCGCTGCATCTGCGCGATGCAAGAGAGCTTCCTCCGGGGCGGCGTGCGCGAGCTGCGGCCCCTCACCCGCGCCATCGTGGCCCAACAGGTGGGCGTCCATGAATCGACGGTCAGCCGGGCCACGGCAAACAAGTACGTGATGCTGCCGACCCGGAAGGTGATCCCCTTCAGCGACTTCTTCACGCCCTCCCTCAGCATTAAGGACGTCATCAAAGAATTGATCGAGCGAGAAGCCAAGAAAGGCGGGCCCCTCACCGATCGCCGCATCGGCGAGTTGCTCCACAACCACGGGATCCGGATCGCCCGCCGTACCGTCGCCAAGTACCGGGCCGAGCTCGGCATCCTGCCGTCGACCATGCGATGAGACCTTTGGCGCGTTCGAGGCAGCGGCGGGAACGACGCTCACCTCGACCCTGGTGAGAGATCAAGCCCATGCTTTACAGTACGTGCCATGACACTCGGTATCATCATCGGCTGAGGATTGAAACACGCGTATGACCGATCCCGGACTGAGCGGCCGGCTCCGCCAGCGTTCGCGCCGTGCCGGCCTGATGGTGGGCGTTTCCATGGCGCTCTCCATCCTCATCTGCGTCGGCGTCTTCGCCGCCATCTACGCCGGCTTGACGCCCTGGCTGAGCGACATCGTGCCGATCGCCCCGGCCGCCTCGACCCAGGTCGCCAACACCGGCGGCGGCAATCAGCCAGCCAACAACCCGACCGGCGGCAACGCCCAACCAGCGATCGCGGCGGCGCCCAACCCCGCGCCAACCCCGACGCCAGCACCGGACGTGGCGCCCGAGCCCGAACCAACGGCGGAGCCGGACACGGACGATTTCGCGCCGACGCATCAAATTGACAATCCGAATGGCGAAAGCATCAACCTCCGACCCGAGCCATCCACCAGCAACGAAGCAATCCGGGCACTTTCAATCGGCACGCCGCTCCAGTTTCTGGACGAGGAATCGCCGTCGGCTGATGGCTTGTGGATGCTCTTCGCAACCGCTGAAGGCGAAGAGGGCTGGGTCCGCGAAATTGACACGGCAACGTTCGCGCCTTAGACCCCGGCCCGCGCTCAATCATGGTTTTCAGTCGAATCTCATTGCGGTGAGGACGGAGCAACATGCAACGGGTAACGATTATCGGGATGGGGCTCATCGGCGGCTCGATCGGACTCGGCCTGCGGCGCTGGGCGGCGGCCAATAAGACCGGAAATCACCCTGCCCTGGAGGTCACCGGCTTCGACACCGACCTCGAGCAGCAGCAGTACGCTCAGAAGTTGAAGGCAATCGACCGCGGCGCCTGGGACTTGGCCAAGGCGGTGCAAGACGCGGACATCGTGGTGATCGCCACCCCGGTAGCGGCGATGAAGGAGACCTTCGAGACGATCGCGCCGAATCTGAAGCGGGGGGTCACCGTCACCGACGTCGGCTCGACGAAGGCCGAGGTGCTGCAATGGGCCGACGCCATCTTCCCGGCGGGCGTCGACTTCGTGGGCGGGCACCCGATGGCGGGGAAAACACAGAGCATCGAGGGCGCCGACGCCGATCTTTTTAGCGGCGCGACCTGGTGCGTCGCGCCCTCGGTCCGGGCCAGCGACGAGGCGGTGCGCAATGTCCTCGGCATGATCGCGGCGCTCAACGCCGAAGCGTTTTTCGTTGATCCGGTTGAGCACGATGGCTTCGTGGCCGGCGTTAGCCATCTCCCCTTTGTCGTTTCCAGCGCCTTGATGAGCACGGTCAGCAAGAACTCGTCCTGGCGCGACATGAAGACGCTCACCGCCAGCGGCTTCCGTGACGTCAGCCGGCTGGCGGCCGGCAGTCCCGCCATGCACCGTGACATTCTGCTTACCAACCGGGAGGCGGTCCTACGCTGGCTCAACGAGTACATCGCCACGCTGATCGATGTGCGGGACACCCTGACCGCCGACGGCGACAAGGCGGCGCCCGCCCTGACCGAGTTCTTCACCCAAGCCCGCGACGCGCGGGCGGAATGGTCAACTCAAACGACCCGCGAAGGCGAGCTGCTGCAAGGGACGGGCGGCGAATTGACGTCGGAGAGCATGGGTCAGCAGATGGGCCGGATGCTGCTCGGCGGCTTGGCCCGCCGCAAGCCCGCCGCTCGGAACGCGCGGCCGGATCGCGACGACCGCGGCTAACCGGCGCGGCTCAGGGGACGATGGACCAGTCGGTGGGAAGCTCGTACCAGTAGTAAGCGCGGACCGGCCGACCGTCCCGGCGCAAGCGGCCGCGATCTTTACGCCGCAGGCTCGCGTAGCTATTGTGAATTTGGATGATCCGCTTCGCCACCAGGTTGTACACCACCAAGCCGGTCGGTTCAGGCTGCAGGCTTTGGCGGCGAGTCACCTCATCCACGACGCGAAAGGCGAGCGTTGCCTCATCGTCGAACTTTGGTGCGGCGTCCAGGCTCGCCATCGCGGTCGTTACCCAGCGCGGGTCATACCCTTCCGCCAGCCCGAGCAAGGCGCGATGGTTCGAGGGTGTCTTCGCGCAGGCCGCGGCAAACATCTTCATCATGTGAGCGGGACCAACCAAGCTGACGGTCCCTTCATCATCGATCACGTTGAATCGCATCGTGGACACGGTGATTTCCTTTGACCAATGCTGGCGCCGTAGCGGCCGCGACGAGGCAGGCGAATGCTCCCGATCTTCACGGCCCAATCTCATACTGTAGCATTCAGCGCGACCGCTACGGTACCATACGCGAGCGCTCTTCCAGCTCGACAGCGTCGCTTTGTCAGCCCCGGTTCGATTTGTTGGCCCGTCGATCCAAGGTAGTATCCCGACATGACTGACCCGAATGGCGAGCCGCGGCGAACCCCGGACCGGCCCAGCCGGCTCGAGACCGAGATCGCCGAAATCCTGGAGCGCACGGAGCAGCCCGCGTCCTTCACCGAGCATGTGCGCCGCAAAGCGCGGGCTCGGCCGCCGCGGCCCTCGGTCAGCCCGCCCTCCATGCCGAGCCTGCATGGCCTGGGACCGGGATCCTTTCTGATCGGCGCCTTGCTCTTTGCCGCCCTCGGCGCGGCGATTCATGGTCCGTCGCCGTTACTCGCCACCCTCTTCGCCATCGTGAGCTTCGTCTCCTTCGCGATGATTTGGGTCCGTCGCGCTCCACCCGGCATCAATTCAACGAAGACCTGGCGCGGCCGTGATCTCGATCTCGGTCCGAGCCCGCCGCCCTGGGTCAAATCCCTGCGCGATCGCTTTCGGGGTCCGCCTCGGTTCTAGCGGTCGAGCGTTTGCCGCTTGCCGGTCGGGCCGATCCCACGAACGCATCGCGGGGCCGCTGTATACTGTCGCCTGCTGCCACGAGGCCGCGCCGAGCGTCGATCCCCGTTCGTCTACATGGTCCGCCACGATGTCCCGGAGCAGTTGATGCCGATCGTCGTCGCCGACATCGTGGACGCCTATATCTTCCGCAAAAACCACGCCCGGGTTCAATTTCTCCTCCTGCTCCGCCGCGCCGATACCTCGCTGGGCAACACCTGGCAGGGGATCCACGAAAAGATTGAGCCAAACGAGACCGCGCTCGACGCCGCGATGCGGGCGGCAGCGCGCGCCACGGGCTTGACCATCACCGAAGCCTACGCGGCCGACTTTGTCAATCAAGTCTACGACCACACCCGCGACGCGATCGTCCTGGCCCCCGTGTTCGCCTTCGCGGTGCCGCCACGAGCTCGGATTGAGCTAAGCGAAGATTTTGGTGATTACGCCTGGTGCGAACGGGAGGAAGCGACCGCCCGGACCATCTGGTCCGGCCAGCGCTGGGCAATCCGCCACATCGACGAAGTGATCGGGCTAGGCGGCCCCGACTCCGAGTTCTATCGGGTTCAGTAACGACACGAGTAGCGAACACCGTCGTATAGTAGTGTGAACGAATGGAGTCAACCGCGAAGATTCGCTAGAGGGCCGGATTCGCCCGCCCGGAGGGTACCCAGATGGAGGAGCGATTAACCATGATGGAGCAACCGCGGCGACGGCTCACCCGGCGCGCGATCGTCGGCGGCGCGGCCGGGCTGACCGGGGCGGGGATGCTCGGCGCCCGGGCCCAGCGGGCCGCCGCCCAGGCAACGCCCGAGGTGGTGGGCACGGTTCAGGTCGGCCTGATTACCTCGCAATCAGGCCCGCTCCAATCGTATGGGGAGCAGTACCTGACCGGCTTCGCGATCGGGCTCGACTACGCGACCGGCGGCACCGGCGTCGCCAACGGCTACCAGATCGAGACCACGATCCGGGATGACGGCGGGGTGCCGGATACCGCCGTGGCGGCCGCCCGCGACCTGATTGGTCAGGGTTTTCGGATCTTGGGCGGCTCGGTCGTTTCCGGCGTCGGCCTCCAGGTGGCGCCGATCGCCGAGCAGAACCAGGTGCTCTTCATTAGCGGCCCCGCCGCCACCGACGGCCTGACCGGGATCAATCCCTACACGTTTCGCTCCGGTCGCCAGACGTATCAGGACATCCTGACCGCCGCCTCGTTCCTTGACACCCTGGAGGGGCAGAACGTCCTCGTCTTTGCCCAGGACACCGCCTTCGGCCAGGCGAACGTGGCCGCGGTCGACGCCGTCTTCGGGGCCGAAGGGGCGACCGTCGACTCGCTGCTGGTCGCCCAGGACGCGCTCGACTTCGCCCCGTTCGCAGCCCAAATCCTCGACCGGGCGCCCGATCTCCTCTTCGTCGCCTGGGCCGGCGCCACGGCGACGGCGATGTATACCTCGCTCGACAATCAGGGTGTCCTGGAATCTACCCGGGTCGTCAGCGGGCTCGACCAGCGCGCCTCCTATCCCATCTTCGGTCCCGCCGCCGATCAGATCTCGTTCCTGTCGCACTACATTTACCAGGCGCCCAACAACGAGGCGAACCAGTATTTGATCGACCGTTTGGCCGAGGAAGGGACGGTCCCCGACCTGTTCATGCCCGATGGCTTCAGCGGCGCCCAAATGGTCGTGCGGGCGGTCGGCGAGACGGGGGGCGAGGATGTCGACGCGATGATCGCCGCCCTCGAAGGGTTCGCCTTCCCGGGCCCGAAGGGTGACTACACGGTCCGGCCCGAGGACCACGCGATGTTGCAGCCGATGTTCCAGGTCCGCCTGGTCCAAGACGGCGACGAGTTCGAGCCGGAGCCGATCACTACGCTGTCACCGGAAGCGGTGGCTCCCCCAATCCAAGAGAACTGGTAAGAGCGGCCGCCTACCGTTGCCGGAGGTCGGGACGAGCATGAGCGTGGCGAGCCCGGATGGAGCAAACATCCTCGAAGCGCGGGGGCTTTCTCTCCGCTTCGGCGGCGCCACGATCGTCGATGATGTTTCGCTGGCGATACCGGAGGGACTGTTCGTTTCGATCATCGGACCGAATGGAGCCGGCAAGACCAGCTTCTTCAACCTGCTCAGCGGGCTCTACCGGCCGACCGCCGGCCGCGTCTTCCTGGACGGGGCGGATTTGAGCGGCCTGCCGCCCGCCGCGCGGGTCCGGCGGGGGCTGGGGCGGTCGTTCCAACTGACGAGCATCTTTCCCGGGCTGTCCACGTTCGAGAATGCGCGGCTGGCCACCCAAGCGGCGCGGGCCGGCAACTTCGCGTTTTGGCGAAGCGCGACGAACGATCGGACGACGCGAGACCGAGCCAAATGGGCGTTGGACACCGTGGGCCTGCGGAACCGGGATCAGGCGCTCGCCGGGTCGCTCGCCCACGGTGACAAGCGTAAGCTAGACTTGGCGCTCCTTCTCTGCGGCGAGCCGCGGGTGTTGTTGCTCGACGAGCCGACGGCGGGAGTCAGCGCCGAAGAGGTGCCGATCATGCTCGACGTGATCCGCCAAATCCGCCGGGTGGAAGGGAAGACGATCTTGATGGTCGAGCACAAGATGGATGTCGTCCACGACCTCTCGGATCGGATCGCGGTCCTCGCCAACGGCCGCCTCGTCGCCTACGACACGCCGGCGACGGTGATGGCCGATCCCTTCGTCCGCTCCGCCTACCTGGGGGTGACGTGAGCGGCGCCGCCGCTTCCGCTCCGGCCACCGCCGGGGCGCCGGTTGCGCGATCGTTGCTGCACCTGAGCGACGTCCACACCTACATCGATGAGTCGCACATCTTGCAAGGCGTTTCGTTCGCGGTCACCGCGGGGCGGGTCACGGTCCTCCTCGGCCGCAATGGCGCCGGCAAGACGACGACGCTGCGCACCATCCTCGGCCTGCTCCCGGCCCGGACGGGCACGATGACGTTCGACGGGGTCGCGCTTAGCGGGCGCCGTCCGCACGAGATCGTCCAGCACGGGATCGGCTACGTGCCGGAGGACCGCGATGTCTTCGCCAGCTTGACCGTGGCCGAGAATCTGACGCTGGCGCGGCGACCGGGAGCCGCCGCCGCCCGGCTGGCCCACGTCCACCAGCTCTTCCCGGAACTGGAGCGGCGAGCCGGGCAGCGGGCCGGCTCCCTCTCCGGCGGCCAGCAGCAGATGGTCGCCATCGCCCGCGCCCTCGTCAACGACAACCGGCTGCTCTTGATCGACGAGCCCTCCAAGGGGCTGGCGCCGGTCGTCGTGACGCACATGACGGAGGCGCTGGCGGCGATCAAGGGGGCGACGACCATCCTCCTGGTCGAGCAGAACCTGGCCGTGGCCCAAGCCCTCGGTGACGACGCGGTGATCCTCGACGACGGCCGCGTCGTCTTCAGCGGCTCGATGGCCGAGGTCGCGGCCGACGAGGCGTTGCAAGCGCGTTATCTCGGCGCCGGAGCCCACCAATGAGCACCTTCGTCCTGCTCCTGATGACCGGGCTGGCCCTGGCCGCGATGTATTTCCTGCTGGCGGCGGGGCTCTCGCTCATCTTCGGCCTGATGGACGTCCTGAACTTCGCCCACGGCGCCTTCTTTACCTGGGGCGCCTACGCCGCCTGGTGGACCATCGGCCTGGTCTCGCCCGGACTGGTGGCCTCGACCGGCGCCTTCTTGCTGGCGATCGTCGTTGCCACGGTGGTGGTCGGCCTGATGGCGGCGGCGGTCGAAGTCGGCCTCCTGCGCCGGCTCTACAATCGCCATATCTACCAGGTCCTTGTCACGCTTGGCATCGGCCTCGCGCTCAGCCAGCTCACCTCGGTGATTTGGCAAGCCGATGCCCGTCCCTTTCCGCAGCCGGCCTGGCTGTCGGCGACCACCACCGTGCTCGGGGCGACGGTGCCGAACAATCGCTTCCTGCTGATTGGCGCCGCCGTCGTGGTGCTGGGTGGCATGCTGCTCTTCTTGCGACGGACGCGGTATGGGTTGATCGTCCGGGCGGGAGCGGAGAACCGGGAGATGGTGCGGGCGCTCGGCATCGACGTCGACCGCGCCTTCACCGTCGTCTTCGCCCTGGGCGGGGCGCTGGCCGGGCTGGGCGGGGTCTTTGGCGCCGCCTACTTCGGCTCGATTAATCCCAATTTCGGCACCGTCAATCTGATCTTCGCCTTCATCGTCGTCGTCATCGGCGGCCTTGGCTCCGTCACCGGCAGCGCCTTGGCGGCGGTCGTGATCGGGCTTGCCCAGCAATTCGGCAATTACTACACGACCTGGGCCGGTGATTTTGTCGTCGTCCTGCTCCTGGCGGTGGTGCTGTTAGTGCGGCCGGGCGGCTTGATGGGGGGACCGCGGTGAACGACGGCGCCAGGTTGCGGCCGCTGCTACCGGTCATCATCCTCTTCCTGCTGCTGGCGCTGCCGCTGATCACGCTTCCCGTGCCGGTCCTGTTCGACGGGCCGATCAACAGCCCCGGCAACCTGCAACTGCTGGCGGTCGGTTTCGCCTTCGGTATCGCCGCCCTCGGCTACAACCTCCTCTTCGGCTACACCGGGGTCTTGTCCTTCGGCCACGCCCTGTTCTTCGGCGCGGGCGTCTACTTGCCGACGATCGCCCTTCGCGAGTGGGGCTGGGCCCTTGTCCCGGCCGTGGTCTTCGCACTGGCGGGAGGGACGCTGCTGGCGGCAGCCGTCGGCGCCCTGTCGCTGCGGACCCACGGCGTCTACTTCGCGATGGTGACGCTCGCCTTCGCCCAGGCCGGCTACGTCCTAGTCGGCAAGAACGTCGGCGGCTTGACCGGCGGCGAAGAGGGGATCAGCCTGCCCTTCCGCCAACTGCCGGCCTGGATGGTCGGCGTGATCAACACCCACAACCTCTACTGGCTGGCCCTCGCCTCCTTGATCCTCGTCTACCTCGCGGCCCTCCGGCTGGTCATCTCGCCAACGGGCCGGGTTTGGCAAGGGATTCGCGAGAACGAGCGCCGGGTCGAGCTGCTCGGCTTGCGACCCTACGGCTTCAAGCTGCTCGCCTTCGTTATCTCCGGCGCCTTTGCCAGCGTTGCCGGCGTCGTCTACTTGTTCCTGGTCGGCGGCGCCAACCCGCGCTCCGTCGGCGCCGACCTCACGGTCGCCCTCCTGCTGATGGTCATCATCGGCGGTGTCGGCTCGCTCTGGGGACCGATCGCGGGCGCCGTCCTCTACCACTACCTGAATGTCCGCCTCACGATCTGGGCCGCGTCGCCGGCGGTCGCCGATCTCCCCGCCATCATCGGCCAGCCACTGCGCGACCCGCTCTTCATCTTCGGCCTCATCTTCGTCCTCCTGGTCCTCTTCTTCCCGCGGGGGCTGGCCGGCGCCCTCGCCGGGAGTCGCCTGCAGGCCGTGCGACGAGCGCTCGGCGGCCGGCCCCGCCAGCTCGGCCAGCCGGGACGCATCGAATGACAGCCGTCAACATCAATCCAGTTGAGCGCGATCTATCAGTCAACGGAATCACGCTTCGCGTCGTCACCCGCGGACAGCGTACCAGTCCAGAACGCACCGTCATGCTCATCCACGGGATCACCGCCAATAGCCACTACTGGGCTGACTTCGGCCCGTTCCTCGCCGCCCGCGGCTGGTTCGTCATCGCCCCCGACCTCCGCGGCCGCGGCCGGAGCGAGAAGCCGGCCCACGGCTACGGCCTCCCCTTCCACGCCAACGATCTGCTCTCGCTTCTCGATGCACTCGACCTGCCAACGGTCCATCTCGTCGGCCATTCGCTCGGCGCCCTGATCGGGCTCTATCTTGCCGCGCTCTATCCCGACCGCCTGGCGCGGCTCGTCCTGGTCGACGCCGGCGGCAAGCTTCCACCCGACACCTATCAGGCGATCGCCCCCGCCCTGGCCCGCCTCGGACACCCGTACCCGTCACTGGACGCCTATCTGACGGCCATGCGGGAAAGCTCACCCCTACCCTGGCATCCCTTCGGCGAGCGGTACTACCGCTACGACGCCGAGATCCAGGCGGACGGCACGGTGCGGTCAACCGTGCCGCGGGCCGCCATCACCGAGGAGCAAGCCGCGATCGCGCTCACCCGCTTGGAAACCCTGCCGGGCCTTGTCACGGCCCCGACGTTGATCGTCCGCGCCACGGTCGGCTTGCTTGGCGGCGAGCGCGGCCAGATTCTGCCTCGCGCCGAGGCTGACCGTTTGCTGTCCGCGATTGCCGGCAGCCGCCTGGTCGAGATTCCCGAGGCGAACCACTACACCGTCGTCCTGGCCGGGTCGTTTGCCCAAGCGGTGTCCGGGTTTCTCGAGGCATGAAGTCGCCTCGTCTCACGCTTGGTGAAGGCCGCGCCGGCCTCGATTCATGGCGCGAACACCCGTCCTGATTCGGCTCCGGCGCAGTATACTTACCGGTCCAGCCCGCTCGCCAGCGGGTGTTATTTCGTCCGGGAGAGCCACATGCCAGATTTCAAGATCGTCTCCGACCTGCGGCCCACCGGCGACCAGCCGACCGCGATTGCCGAGCTGGTCGAGGGGCTGGAAGATAACCTTCACTATCAAACGTTGCTCGGGGTCACGGGCTCCGGCAAGACCTTTACGATGGCCAACGTCATCGAGCGGGTGAACCGGCCGACGCTGGTGCTCGCCCACAACAAGACGCTGGCGGCGCAGCTCTACGCCGAGTTCAAAGAGTTCTTTCCCCAGAATGCGGTCGAGTATTTCGTCAGCTACTACGACTACTACCAGCCGGAAGCGTACATGCCGCGCACCGACACCTTCATTGAGAAAGATTCGGACATCAACGAAGAGATTGAAAAGCTGCGCCACGCCGCGACCCGCTCCCTGCTCACCCGCCACGATGTCATCATCGTCGCCTCGGTCTCGTGCATTTACGGCCTCGGCTCGCCCGAGGAGTACGCGGCCAAGCACATCCAGCTTCGGCGCGGGGCTCAACTGCGTCGCGACAACATCGTGCGGCGGCTGATCGACGTCCAATACGACCGTAACGACATGACCCTTGTCCGCGGCTCGTTCCGCGTCCGCGGCGACACCCTGGAGATTTTCCCCGCTTACGAGGAGATCGCGGTCCGGGTCGAGTTCTTTGGCGACGAGATCGAGCGGATCGTCGAGGTTGATCCCCTCACCGGCGAACTGTTGGTCGAGCGGACGGAAACGGATATCTATCCGGCCCGCCACTTCGTCACCTCCGAGGAGAAGCTGAAGGTCGCCCTAAAGGACATCGAGCAGGAGCTGGAGGAGCGCCTGGCCGAGCTGGAAGGGCAGGGCAAGCTCCTCGAAGCCTCCCGTCTGCGACAACGAACCATGTATGACCTCGAAATGTTGCAGGAGACCGGCTTCTGCTCCGGCGTCGAAAACTACTCGATGCACCTGTCGCGACGGCGGCCCGGCGAGCAACCATCCACCTTGATGGATTACTTCCCGGAAGATTTCCTAATGTTCGTCGACGAGTCGCACATCTCGTTGCCGCAAGTTCGCGGCATGTTTGCCGGGGATCGCGCCCGCAAGGACGTCCTGATCGAGCACGGGTTCCGCCTGCCGTCCGCTCGCGATAACCGGCCCCTGACCTTCAATGAGTTCGAGCGGATGCTGCGGCAGGCGATCTTCGTCTCGGCCACGCCCGGACCTTATGAAGGGGAGCACGGCGAGAAGGTCGTCCAGCAGGTGATCCGGCCGACCGGGCTGATCGACCCGGCGATCTCGGTCCGCGCCACCAAGGGTCAGATCGACGACCTGCTGAGCGAGATCAACCTCCGGGTTGGCCGGGGCGAGCGAGCGCTGGTCACCACCCTCACCAAGCGGATGGCGGAAGACCTCGCCGACTACCTCAAGGAATCAGGGGTCCGCACCCACTACCTGCACAGCGAGATTGATACGCTCCAGCGGATCGAGATCTTGCGTGATCTGCGGCTCGGCATCTACGACGTGGTGGTCGGGATCAACTTGTTGCGAGAAGGGCTCGATCTGCCAGAAGTCTCGTTGGTAGCGATCCTCGATGCCGACAAGGAAGGGTTTCTCCGCAGCGAGGGCGCGCTGATCCAGAATATCGGCCGCGCCGCCCGGCATGTCGATGGTCAGGTCATCATGTACGCCGATACCGTGACTCGCTCCATGAGAGCCGCGATCGATGAGACGTACCGCCGTCGCGACATCCAGATGGCCCACAACGAGGAGCACGGGATCGAGCCGCGCGGCATCGTCAAAGAGATCAAGGACTTGACCGACCGGGTCAAGGCCGTGGCGGAGGAGCGCGGGGAGTACCGGACAGATCAGGGCGGGCCGGGTATCATCGCCGAAATCCCGCGGGACGAGCTGGCGCGGATGGTCAAGGATCTGGAATCGCAGATGAAGACGTCCGCCCGCAACCTCGAATTTGAAAAGGCCGCCTTGCTACGCGATCAGATCGTCGAGCTACGCCGGATCATCGAAGTCGATCCGATCGCCGCCTTCTAAGTGAGCGAACGCATGCCGGCGGCTGCCGCGTCATCCGAACCTTCGACCATTCTGGTATTGCACGGGCCAAACCTGAACCTCCTCGGCACCCGTGAGCCGGGAATTTACGGTTCGGTAACGCTGCCTGACATCAACGCCCATCTGCGGCAGCGAGCGGATCAGGCGAGTGGCCGGGTCGAGCTCGTGATCCACCAATCCAATCACGAGGGGGTGCTGGTCGATCTGATCCAGGAGCATGGCCCGCGCTCGGTGGCGATCGTCATCAATCCCGGGGCCCTGACCCACTACAGCATCGCCCTCCGCGATGCCCTCGCGGCGGTCGCCCGGCCGGTAATCGAGGTCCATCTCTCCAACGTCCATGCCCGCGAGGAGTTTCGCCACCACTCGGTCGTGGCGCCGATCGCGGTCGGGCAGATCGCGGGCTTTGGGAGAGATGGCTACGCGATGGCGCTCGACTATGCGATTCGCCACTACGTACCGAGTGAGGGAGACGACCCATGAGCAATCGGTGGGATCGGGTGCAAGCCCTCCTGGCCGAACGCGGCCTGGACGCGGCGGTCATCACTAGTCCGGCGAATCGCTTCTACCTGACTGGGTACACGGCGGATGGTCCGGTTGGGTCGGCGGGCGCGGTCCTGGTCGGCCAAGAGTCGATCGTCGTCTGCACCAGCGCGGTCAACGCCGGCTGGGCGCAGGCAACCGTCCGGCCCGGGGTCGTGGTCGAGCAATGGGAACGGCCCTGGGAGCCCTGGCTGGCGGACCGGATCGCCACGGCCGGGTGGAAGACCGTCGGCTTCGAGGATACCGATCTGACGGTGGCCAGCTTCGATGCGTTGCGATCCTGCGAGCGGTCGCCGGCCTGGGAACCGCTGGGCGACAGCCTCGATGGCCTACGCATGGTCAAGGACGACCAGGAGCTCGACCTGATCACGGCGGCGATCCGACTGAACGATGACGTCTTCGTGGCGGCGACCCGCGGCCTCGAGGCCGGCACGACCGAACGGGAGCTGGCTTGGCGGATCGACCGCGAGATGCGAGTGCGCGGGGGCGATGGCAACGCCTTCGAGACCATCGTGGCGGCCGGGCCCCACGCCGCGAACCCGCACCACGAACCGACGGTCCGGCCGATCGAGGACGGGGAGCCGGTCATCATCGACATGGGCGTCCGCTCCCGCGGCTATCTCGCCGACCTCACCCGGACGATCTGGGTCGGCGAGCCGTCGCCCACCCTGCGGGCGGTCTACAATGTCGTATTCGCGGCCAGCGCGGCGGCGATCGCGGCGATCCGTCCGGGCATGACCGGGGTTGAGAGTGACCAGACGGGCCGCGCGGTGATCAACGCCGCCGGGTATGACGAGCAGTTCGTACATGGTCTCGGTCATGGCATCGGCATTCGCATCCATGAGGCGCCATCCATGGGCAAGACGCACGAGGGCACATTGCCGGTCGGGGCGGTGATCACGATTGAACCCGGGATTTACATTCCGGAGTGGGGCGGGGTTCGGATCGAGGATGTCGGCGTCGTCGAGGCGACTGGCTTGCGAATACTGACGCGGGCACCGAAGACCGATCTCTCGGTTGATGAACGGTAGCCCGATTCTGAGCGGCGTAGGGAGGCATAGGAACGATGATTGATACCGGCGGCATTCGGAAAGGCATTACGCTCGATATTGATGGCAAGCTCGTCAAGGTGATCGAGTTCTCGCACAACAAGCAGGGGCGAGGCTCCGCTCAATTGCGAATGACGCTGCGCGATCTCCGGACCGGCTCGCTGACCCAGCAAACGGTCCAGGCCGGCGCCAAGTTCAACCCGGTGCGCCTCGAACGGCGGCATGTCCAATACCTCTACCCGGAGGGGGAGCACTTTCACTTCATGGACACCGAGTCCTTCGATCAGTTGGTGCTCGATGCCCGCTCGGTCGGCGATAGCGCGAAGTTCATCAAAGAGAACGATGTGGTTGACCTGCTGACCTACGATGAGGAACCGATTGACATCGAGCTGCCGACCGCCGTGAACCTGACGGTGACCGACACCGATCCCGGGCTAAAGGGCGATACCGCCAGCGGCGCCACCAAACCGGCCACGCTCGAGACCGGGCTGGTCGTCAGCGTCCCCCTCTTCGTCAATATCGGCGATATGGTCAAGGTCGATACCCGTTCCGGCGATTACCTTGAGCGGGTGACCTGAGTGGCGACGGACCAGGACGCGGTGGAGCGAGCCCGACGGCTGACCGATATTGCCGAGGTGGGCGGACCGGAGGGCGTGGAACGCCTGGTTCGCTCGCTGGTGGACATCATGCGCGATGGCGGCCTCTCGAAGCTCGACCTCAACGTGGGCACCCTGTCGGTCAAGTTGCGGGGGAAGGCCACCGGGGCCGCTACCATTGAGAGTACCGCGCGGAGCGTCGGGCCGGGCCCGCCGGCGGCGCCCGAGCTTGCCGCCGACCACGTCATCACGGCGCCGATGATCGGCACGTTTTATGCCGCCGCCTCGCCCGGCGACCCGCCATTGATCGACGTTGGCGATCAGGTTTCGCTCGGGCAGGTGGTCGGCATTATCGAAGCGATGAAGATCATGAACGAGATCGTGGCCGATCAGGCGGGCGAGGTAGCCGCGATCCTCGTCAAGAATGGGCAAGCGGTCGAATATGGCTTTCCCTTGATCCTGCTGGCGCCGGCCGGAAGCGGCGCGTGACCGGGCGGCTGGTCGGGGTCAAAACGCTCTCCACGTACGTGCGCAACCTGCTCGAGAGTGACGACCTCTTGGCCGATCTCTGGGTCCAGGGAGAGGTGTCGTCGGTGTACCAGCATCGCTCGGGGCACGTCTATTTCTCGCTTCAAGACGGCGATGCCCAGCTCAAGTGCGTAATGTTTCGGGCCAAGGCGGTGCGCCAACGGACACTTCCGGCCCAGGGCGAGCTCGTCGTCGCCCACGGCAACGTCTCGATCTACGAGCGAGATGGCGCCGTCCAGCTCTATGTTGACAGCGTTCAACCAGCCGGACAGGGGCTGGCGGCCCTGGAGTTGGAACGGTTGCGCCAACGGCTCGAAGCCGAAGGACTGTTCGACGACGATCGCAAGCGTCCGCTGCCCAGCGCCCCTCGCTACATCGGCGTCGTGACCTCACCCGACGGCGCGGTCTGGCACGACATCCAACAGGTGCTCCGGCGCCGCTATCCACTGACTCAGCTCCTGCTCTCACCGGCTCAGGTGCAAGGTGATCGCGCGCCGTCGTCGCTCGTCGCCGCGCTGGACGCCCTCCAGCTCGATGGCCGGGCCGAGGTCGTCATCGTCGCCCGCGGCGGCGGCTCGGCCGAGGATCTGATGGCGTTCAACGACGAATCGGTCGTGCGGGCCATCTTTGCCAGCCGCGTTCCCGTCATCAGCGGCATCGGCCACGAGACCGACTGGACCCTGGCCGATCTCGTCGCCGACCGGCGGGCGCCGACGCCCTCGGTCGCGGCCGAATTGAGCACGCCGTCGGTGGCCGAGCTCTCCCTCCGGATCGAGGAGTCGCGCCTGCAGCTCTGGCGCCTCGCGACCGCGACGGTGGCGGATCACATGTCCGAGCTTCGCCATCTGCGGCGAAGTTTGCGGCGCGTCAGTCCTGGACAGGCCGTCGCCGTCCGCCGCCAAGCATTGTCACAGCTTGATGTGCGGGCCCGCCGCGGCCAGGAACGGTCCGTGGACGTGGTGCGGAGGAAGGTCGCCCTCCAAACCAACCTGCTGCGCTCGCTCAATCCTCGCCGGGTGCTGGCGCGCGGCTACGCCGCGGTCTCAATCGCCACTACCGGGCGGCCGGTGACGCGCGGTAGCCAGGCGCCGCGTGGTGAAGTCCTCCACCTCCAACTCGCCGATGGCGCCCTGTTGAGCCGGGTCGAATCAAAGGCGGCCACGTCCTATCTCCCGGCCGAGGCCCATCAATGACGAACGGGCCAGCCACCAGACCGACCTACGATCAGTGGGCATCGATCCTGGCCGAAGGTTCGTTCGAAGAGGTGTACGACGCGCTGGAGACCGTGGTCGCTCATCTCGAGGACGCTCACCTGCCCTTGGCCGATGCGCTCGCCTGCTACGAGCTCGGGATGCGACTCGCCGCCCGCTGCGATCGGTATTTGCAAGAGGCGGAGCTGCGGATCAGCCGGCTGGACGAGGACACCGGCCGTCCCGCCGGCGACGACGATCCTTTCACCGGCGATTTTGAGCAATCTGAACTTTAGAACGCTCGGCCCGACATGTCGGGTGCTTGAAAAGGTGGCCAGCCGCCGATGTCGTTCGATCCGTCAACGCGGTTGCCAGTCGGAAAGCTCTCCGCCGGGCTGCTCGGACCACTGCTGGCCACCTTCGGCCCGGGGGATCCCGATGTCATCGTTGGCGCCGGGGTTGGCCGCGACGCCGCCGCCATCGCCTTTGGCGATCGCATCCTGGTCGTAAAAACCGATCCGATCACCTTCGCCAGCGACAACGCGGCGGCCTACCTGGTGGAGGTGAATGCGAACGACCTCGCCTGTCTGGGCGCGATGCCGCGCTGGATGCTGGTGACGGCGCTCCTGCCCGCGGGCATCACCGCGGGTGCTGTCGGCGCCCAATTCGAGGCGCTCCGCCTCGCCTGTCGGGCGCGGGGCATCGCCCTCGTCGGCGGTCACACCGAAGTCACCGCCGGCATCGACCGCATGATGCTGGTCGGCTGCTTGCTGGGTGAAACGACGCCCGAACGATTGCTCCGGCCGGGCGGAGCGCGGCCCGGCGACCGCCTGCTGCTCACCAAGTCGTTGGCGATCGAGGGCACCGCCCTGTTGGCGACCGAGCTCGGCTCCCTACTGGAGGTCGGGATTGGCCGCGAGTTGCGCGATCGGGCGCGGGCGCTGCTGGACAGCCCCGGTATCTCGGTGCTGAACGACGCTCAAACGCTCCTGGCAACCGGCGGCATCACCGCCTTGCACGATGTGACGGAAGGCGGCCTGGCCATGGCGGTCCGCGAAATAGCCGCCGCCGCCGAAGCCGGGGCCTGGCTCGATACGCGCTCGATTCCCCTGCTAACGGAGACCACCGCGATTGCCGGTTACCTGGGGCTTGATCCGTTGGGCATGCTCGGGTCCGGCAGCCTTCTCGCCACCGCCGCGCCAGAGGCCGTCCCTGGCCTGATCGCGGCGGCCGCGGCGGCCGGCTTCGCGGTCCACGACATCGGCCAAGTCTTGCCGTCCGCCGACGGAATTCACCAGCACGAGGGCGGCACCGTGACTGACCTGCCGACGTTCGACACGGACGAAGTGAGCCGCGCTTTGGACGAATTTCGGAACCAGAGACCAGATTGAAGGGAAGGGTGCGCCATGAACGGACTCGTCGTCGCCAGCACGAACGGTCAGATTGGGATCCGGGCCGCGATGGAGACGCTGCGCCAGGGCGGCTCCGCCATCGACGCCGTGGTCGCCGGGATCGAGCTGGTGGAGGCCAATCCCGACGATCATACGGTCGGCTATGGCGGCTTGCCCAACCTCCTCGGTGAGGTCGAGTTGGACGCGAGTATCATGGACGGCAGGACGCTAGCGACGGGAGCGGTGGGCGCGCTGCAGGGGTACCAAGATGCCATCGCCCTCGCCCGGCAGGTCATGGAATCGCTACCGCACGTCCTGATCGTCGGCGAGGGCGCAAATCGGCTGGCGGCGGAAGTCGAGCTGAGGCCGGTCGATCTGCTCTCCGCCGACGCCGAGCGGACCTGGCGATCGCGGCTCGATTCGCCGCCGGCCGGGCACGATCCGTACATCGCGAAAGTTCGCGAGCTGGTCGCCAGCCTCAGTCGTGACCCCGAGCTGACGGACGACCATCACGGCACGGTCAATTTCATCGCCCGCGACCGCCACGGCGACATCGCCTGCGGCGTCAGCACCTCCGGCTGGGCCTGGAAGTACCCGGGCCGGCTGGGTGACTCGCCGATCATCGGCGCCGGTAACTACGCCGACAACCGGTGGGGCGCCGCCGCCTGCACCGGCCGCGGCGAGATGGCGCAGCGCCTCTGCACCGCGCACAGCGTCGTCACCTTCATGCGGTTTGGCTTATCGCTTGAGCAAGCGCTGCGCAAAGCCGTCGAGGACCTACAGGCGCTCGACGACGAGTACCGGAGCGAGGTCAACATCATCGCCATTGACAAGGATGGCGCCCACGCCGCCGCCTCGACCGACCCCGGCAAGACGTACGTCTATATGAGCGACGACATGGCCGACTACGTTGAAGCCGACCGGGTCCACATGTAGTTGTAGTTTTGGATCAGGTGGAATCGCATGGGGAGCTAGACCACCCGCTTCGGTGTACACGTCAAGACCACGAAACCGCCACCAAATACCCTGGTCTCGACCAGCTCCAGGTCCGCGGCCACGCCATCCTCAAACAATCGTGCTCCTTTCCCGCGAACGACTGGATACACCCAAAACCTGAACTCATCGACCAGGTTGTGCTCGAACAGCGTTTTCGCGAGCTGGCCGCACCCGTACACGACAATGTTCTGCCCGGGTTGCTCTTTCAACTTGGCGATTTCTCGCGGAACGTCGCCCTTGATCAGCGTTGCATTCCAGGAGAGTGGCTCGCTCAGTGTCGACGAGGCCACATACTCCGGGAGGCTATTGATGCGATCGGTGCTGCCAGCTTCCCCCGGTCCGTCATCGGCGGCGGTCCTGGTTGGCCACACTTCGGCAAAGATTTGATAGGTTTCCCGGCCCAGCAGCAGCGTATCCGCCTCGAACAGCAGATCGCGAGCGTAGGTTCCGCGCTCCTCGGTAGAGGCTGGGTCTTGCGATTGCGCGGACCAATCGATCGGCTGCATCACCCCGTCCAGCGTCACATACGTCGAAACGATGATTTTCCTCATGCAACGTCCTCCTTCGGTTCGATGATCCTCGCGAAAAGGGGCACAAAGAGTGCCGGTCTACCCATCGTAGACCAGCGATTCAGGATGGTCTTGTACGAAAACGACAGCTATTCGAGGGTGGTGCTTCCGACTATTTCCGCCGGGGTCTGCCCCAACAACCGCTTCAACGATCGCGTCAAATGCGGCTGGTCGTAATAGCCCGCCTCATGTACGGTATCGAGAATCGACACCCCGCGCTGCAGCAGCTGCATGGCGGTTCGGGCCCGTTCGATTTGCTGAATAGCTTTCCGCGTCAGACCAGTCGCGCGCACAAACCGCCGCTGCACCGAGCGTGTCGAAACGTCGCACAATTGACCTTGCAGCACAACATTGACGACCGGCTCGCGAACAAGCATACCTTCCCGCACGAGTCGGTCGACAAAGGTGTCCGCGTTCTCGTAGGTGGGAAACTGCCAGGCGGTTCCATCCAAACAGAACGACCGCTCCCCAACCCCGGGGAGCGTCAGATCTCTGTCAACCAGCGCCCTGACGGGCAGATGAGGCATGAACGCACCAACTCGGAAATTGATGCCGATCCATTCCCCATCCGCGTCGCAAAAGAGCGGCGTCGCCTTGGTCTCGGGTCCGCGCACGGTGAACGTCGACTTGCCATCACGCAGCGTGACGACCATCATCAAATAATTCGAAGCCATTGAGTGAAACATCCCGGAGCGCACGCTACGGGCTTGCCAAACCTGATCCACGAACGGCGAATCGGACAGTCTCGCATCGAGCTCAAAGATCAACGCCGTCCTCCAGAGCACAACTTGGAGGATACAATCACATCTCTCACTTCTCCAGGCTCCGCCGCCAATACCCGGCTAATGACGCCTGACAGACCACGAGGGTGAGTCGGGGCGCCGGATTCAACTCCGTGCCCCGACCGTGATGCTAAATATCCTTGTTCAGCGTCTCCAGGAACTCATCGTTTGTCTGCGTCTTCGACAGGCGAGCCAGCAGCAGTTCAGTGCCTTCGCTGCCGCCCAGCATCGAGACCATCCGCCGCATCGTCCAGACCTGGCGCAGGGTGTAGTCGTCGAGCAGCAGCTCCTCGCGCCGCGTCCCGGACCGCTGGACATCGATCGAGGGATAGATCCGGCGCTCGGCCAGCTTGCGGTCGAGGTGCAGCTCCATGTTGCCGGTGCCCTTGAACTCCTCGTAGATCACGTCGTCCATGCGGCTGCCGGTATCGATCAGACAGGTGGAGACGATCGTCAAGCTGCCACCGCCCTCGATATTGCGGGCGGCGCCGAAGAACCGCTTCGGCGGGTAGAGCGCGACCGGGTCGATACCGCCCGACAGCGTCCGGCCGCTGGGGGGCACCGCCAGGTTGTAGGCGCGAGCTAGGCGGGTGATCGAGTCCAGCAGGATCACGACATCGCGGCCGCCTTCGACCAACCGCTTAGCGCGTTCCAGCGCCATCTCGGCAACCTTGGTGTGGTCCTCCACCGGCTCATCGAAGGTCGAGGAGATCACCTCGCCCTCGATCGAGCGGCGCATGTCGGTCACTTCCTCGGGCCGCTCACCGATCAAGCAGACCATCAGATGGACATCCGGACAATTGGAGCTGATGCCGTTGGCGATCGCTTTCAGCAACATCGTCTTGCCGGCCTTCGGCGGCGAGACGATGAGGCCGCGCTGCCCACGGCCGATCGGCGCCACGAGGTTGAGCAGCCGGGTGGACAGGATGTTTGGCAACGTCTCGAGGTTGAGCAGCTCCAACGGGAAGATCGGGGTCAGCGTATCGAACGAGGGGCGGCGCCGGGCGGTCTCGGGATCAACGCCGTTGACCACCTCGACCCGCAGCAAGCTAAAGAACTTCTCGTTGTCTTTCGGCGGCCGCACCTGGCCGGAAATCCGGTCGCCGGTCCGCAGCCCGAAGCGACGAATCTGCGATTGCGAGACGTAGATGTCATCCGGCCCCGGCAAGAGCCGCGCCCCGCGGAGGAAGCCAAAGCCGTCCTCGATGATCTCCAGCACGCCGTCGCCGAAGATATGCCCGTCGCGCTCGGTCTGAGACTTCAGAAGCTTGATAATCAGCTCGGGCCGCGGCATCCGCGAATAGCCCTGGAGCTCGAGCGTCCGGGCCATCTCAAAGAGTGCTTCCGGCGTCTTGGTCTCCAACTCGGCAACGGTCAGGTGCGGGCTGCCGCCATTCCGGCTCGGCCCCATCTGGTTCGGACCCAGCGGCTGCCGCTCGGGCCGGGGCCGTCCCCCAGGACCGCCGCGACCATCACTCGTCGCGGCGCCACCGCGATCAACCCCGCCCGGGCGATCGCCCTGCTCTGGCCGCGGGAGTCGCTCCCGGCGGCCGCTGCCGCGGCGATCGTTGCGTGGCTGCCGGTTCATCGGCTCCCGCCCCCCATCAAGATCAGGATCAATCCCACCCGGCGCCGCCGCGTCCGCCGGAGCCGGCTCGGCCACGCCGAGTGCGATTTCACGATCGGCGGGGGAATCGTCCTGGCCGGGCCCGGTCGCTTCAACCGGCGGCGCGTACGGGCTCACCTCGGGCGACGCCGGATGGTCGACGTGCTCAGTCGCGGGAAAGGTCGGCGCCAACGAAGCAAACGGAGTTTGCGAACGTTGCTCGCCGTTGGTCTCGGTGACGGTCGCCGCGACCGGCGCGTCATTGCTCACCGCGCCTTCAGCGGCAGGCTCCACGGCAGCATCGGCGGCGCGTTCGATATCGACCGCGTCCCGCGAAGCCGACACGATGCCACCCATTGGCTCCGACGGGGGCGCCGCGACGCCAGGATCGGGCGCGCTGAGCGCTTCACCGGCTTCCGCTGGCGCTTTGCCGCGGGCCCGAGTCGTCTTGGCGCGAGGGGTTGGCTTTTTGCGTGTGGCTGCTGCTTGCTCGACAAGTTCGTCAACGGACAACCGGATACCTCCAACTCAATTTGGGCGATCACACGCCGCCACCCGGGGTTCGAATCATGGGAGCACGCGATGGCCTGGTGGTCAAGAAGCGACGGAATCGGCATGACCCTGGCCAACTCACGCCCCCGAGGATGATGACTTCGTTGTCACATGGATCCGGCTACCATGTCGCGAGCAAAGGCAGCATCCGACCAGTCCCTATCGTCTTCCACTCAACTCCGCTGATACATCAGGTGATCTGGAAGGCGGGGGTCGCAGAAAAGCCCTCCGAGGTGCGTAACTAATCCTATCATTCCGCGCTGGCTTCGTCAATCAATCGACGGCCGTCATTTTGCCTCTCTTTTCCATCCCCGAGTAACCGCCGGCTTCGACCAATCCGACGATCAGTCAAAGGGAAGCGACGAGTACAGGTTGAGCTTGCTCAGCCGATGCACGGCATCGACCTTCCGCACCGTCCCGGAGCGCGATCGCATGACCAGCGATTGCGTGCTGGCGCCGTCGCCAAAATACTGCACCCCACGCAGCAACTCGCCGTCCGTGATTCCCGTCGCGGCGAAAAAGAGATTGTCGCCGGCGGCCAGGTCGTCGGTTGTGAGCACCCGCGCCGTATCGATCGCGTGCTCCTTGACCGCCGCCCGCTCCTCGTCGTTGCGCGGCCAGAGCTTGGCCTGCATCTCGCCGCCGACACTCTTCAAGGCGCAAGCGGCTACCACCGCCTCTGGAGCGCCCCCGATCCCGAGCAGCATATCGACGCCGGTGCCCGGGATCGACGTCATCAGGGCGGCGGCAACATCACCGTCGGGAATGAACTTGATCCGGGCCCCGGCGTCCCGCACATCTTGCGCCAATTGCTCGTGGCGTGGCCGGTCGAGGATGACCACGGTCAGATCGGGCACGTCGCGGCGCAGGGCGGCGGCCACCCGGCGCAGGTTGTTCAGCACGGTGTCATCAATGTTGATCGTGCCGGCGGCGGCGGGGCCGACCACGATTTTTTCCATGTACATGACGTGGGACGACTCAAACAAAGCGCCCCGCTCCGCCACCGCGACGGTCGCGATCGAGTTGGGTTGGCCCATTGCCAGCAGTCGGGTGCCGTCGATGGGATCAACCGCGATGTCCACTTTCGGTTCGTCGGCGCAGCCGAGGCGTTCACCCACGTAGAGCATGGGAGCCTCATCCTTCTGCCCTTCGCCGATGACGACAATCCCATCCATGGCGACGGTGCCGAAGACAGCCCGCATCGCGGCCACCGCCGCCTGGTCGGCGGCTTCTTTGTCGCCGCGTCCCATCCAGCGGCCGGCGGTGAGCGCCGCCGCTTCGGTCACGCGCACCAGCTCTAGGGCGAGATTTCGACCAAGAACGTCACTCATCGCTTCCTCCTCGCCAGCCGTCGAAACTCGTCCGCCCCGGCATCGATCCGCGCTTGCCGTCATGTTCGCACGGAGCATACCGGGCAGCTCCGAACACATGGGTCTCGATGATTCAGACGTGAGCGGTCAGTAGCCCGCGTCCAGCCAGTCCGCCGCGGCGGACGGCAGGTCGTAGGTGCTGCCGATCGTGATCGCGCAGTCCGGCAGCGATTGCACGAACGACGCCCCATACCGCTTCGAGAGCAACCGGCGATCGAGGACGGCGCAGACCCCGCGATCCTGACCGCCGCGAATCAAGCGGCCGAAGCCTTGCTTGAACTTCAGCACCGCTTGGGGCACCGCGAACTGACTGAACGGCTCCTCGAACAGCTCGCCGCGGGCGGCAAAGATGGGATCGGACGGCACGCTGAACGGCAATTTTGTGATCACCAGCAAGCTCAGTGCCGGTCCCACGATGTCTACCCCCTCCCAAAACGTCGCCGTGCCCAGGAGCACCACGTTCGGGGTCGTCCGCAAGCGCTCGATGAGCTGGCGCGGGCTGCCGTCGATGCGCTGCGCCAGGACGATGATTCCCTCCTCCTCCAACGGGTCCTTGATCGCGCGGGCGGCCGCTTGCAAGGCCGAATGGGACGTAAAGAGGACGAGGGCGCGGCCCCTCGTGGCCGAGCAGAGGCCGATCAGCGCCTCGTGTAGGCGCTGCTGGTAGCCGGGCGCGCTGGGCTCGGGGATGTCATCGGCCAAGTACAGAAGGGCCGATTGTTGATAGTCGAATGGCGAGGCCACCAGCAGCTCGTCCGGCTGCTCGACCCCGATCCGTTCCGCGAGATAGTCGAAGGTGCCTTCGGTGGTCATTGTCGCCGAGGTCAGGACGATGGTTCGTAACGGAGCGAACAACTCCTCGCTCAGCATCGTCCCCACATGCAACGGCGCCGATTGGAGCTCCGGCCGATTGCCCACCTGGTCGCGCTCGATCCAGTAGATCTGATCGCGGCTCGGGGTCGAGATCGCGGTTTGCAGCAAGATTGCCAGCTCCGCCCCGGCCCGGATCGCGAGTCCGAGCTCGATCACCAGGTCCTCGTGCTCGACTTCGGCCGCTTCGTCGTCGTTCGGCGTCCGAACCGCCTCAACCAGATGCAGGTACCAACGCAGATCCTCGTCAAGGGACCGCAGCGCCCCGGATAGCACCTCCCAGAGCAGCTCGACCTCGGCCCAGGGGCTATCCCGCCGGATGGAGTTGGTCAACCGGCACGTCCGATCGAAGCCGCCCCCCGGCCGGCCATCGTCGAGGCCGATTTCCGCCAACCTGGCGAAGAGGTGACTCACCGCGCCATGGGCCGCATCGGCCCGCGCCCGGGCCGTTTGCAAGCGTTCACCGGCCGCCACCGCCCGTTGTCGTTCCGCGGTGGTGTCTTGCCGTCGCTCCAGGTAGACGGTGACGATCGCCAGCACCCCGTTGACGAGGGCGCCGTCGAGCCGGACCACGTTGTCGAGATAGTCGGTGACGTGATGCTCATTGATCCGGGTCCCGAACTGCGAGGTCGCCTGGTCCTCGAGGTGATGCGCTTCGTCCACGATTAAACGCTCGTAGTCCGGTAACACGCGGCTGCCGGCGACGACATCGGACAACAGCAAGGCGTGGTTCACGATCACGAGATGGGCGCCCTCCGCCTGGCGCCGCGCCCGGTAGAGGAAGCACTGATTGCGCTGCTGGAAGACGCAGCGGGAAGCAACGCAGGCGCCTTCCTCCTCCGCCACGTTTCGCCAGAGCTGGTCCTCTTCGTTCGTCAGCCGCAATTCGGCGCGATCGCCCGTTTCGGTATCACCCAGCCAGGCCACGATCTTCGCCTTCAGCCTGGCCTCGTTTGGGTCGAACGACGGCTGCTGACGCCAGGCGAACCACCGCCGCAGGCAGAGATAGTTGGCCCGCCCCTTGAGCACGGTCGCCACGAACGGCACCGGCTCGGGTCTCGTCGCGAGCGCGGCGCGGAGGTCCGGCAGGTCCTTGCGAAAAAGCTGGTCTTGCAAGGCCAGCGTATTGGTGGAGACGACGACCGGCTCGCCATGCTCGACCGCGTGGAGCACCGCCGGCAAGAGATAGGCCAGGCTCTTTCCGGTGCCGGTGCCCGCCTCCACCAGCAACACCCGATCCTCGTTCAGGGCAGTGGCCACCGCTTGCGCCATTGCCTCTTGTTGCGGCCTCCGCTCGTAGCCAGCCACCGAGGTGCTCATCGGCCCGTCAGGCGCCAGCGCGGCGCGGATCGTGTCGTCTTCGATCAGGCGGTGAGACCCGGTGGGACGAAGCGAGTCCGGCCGGTCGCGCGAGGTCAAGAAGGCAAGCTCGTGCGGGCCGCCGGACCCCGCTTCAGCCGGCGACAGGAGCGTCATCGGTGCCGCCGGACGGCCCCGCGCCGCCCCGGCAAAAAGCTCGGCCATCGGCCAGCCGCCGACCCGCGCGTAGTCCGCCAACTGTTCGAGGGTAGAGGTGTCGAAGCGTTCGAGGCGGCGCAGCAGCGATTGGAACACCAGTGCCGTCAGCTCGGCGTCGGCCAGCGCCCGATGACTGCCGGCCGGAGGAATGCCGAACTCGGCGGCAATCGTGGCCAGGTTATAGGCCGGCAGGTCCGGCAAAAGCAGCGTCGCTAGATCGTAGGTGTCATAGACCGGGTTGGTAAGCAGCACGCCACCCGCTTCCAGCATGCGCAGGTCGAAATCGACCGATTGGCCGACGATCGGCCTTCCGACGACGAGACGTCGCAGCGTGGCGGCAATCTCGCCCAGGGGTGGCGCGTCAGCCAGTTCATCGGGGTCGATGCCGGTCAGCACCGCGATATCGAGCGAGACCCGCCCCACCGGCCGGATCAGCGTGCTGTACCGATCAAGGATCCGCTCGCGGTCGAAGAGGACGCCCGCGATCTCGATGATCTCGTGCCGGGCGGGATCCATGCCGGTCGCTTCGATGTCGAGCGCGACGAACGCTGGATTGGCGGACGACCGTTGCTCCACGGGACTATCGGCCCCGGTCGGCGGGACGCAGCTCGCCGTTCGCCACGGCCTCCGCCAGGTCAAGCGCCAAGAGGCCGAGCTGGGCGAACCCGGTGACGATGGGCGGCACGTCGATGTATTCATCGACGTGGTGGACGTGACCGCCGTGGGTCAGGCCGACGCAAACGGCCGGGATGCCCCGGCTGATCGCGATGTTGGCATCGGTGCTCGAGGCATCGTAGGCGGCTTGAATCCCATATTCGGCCAGCGCCGCGGTCGCGATCCGCACGATCGGGCTGTCCAGCGGCACCACGCCGGCGGGCCGCTCGCCAAGCACCTCGGCGGTGACGGTGATGCCACCGCGATTGGCCGCCAGCAGCAGCCGGTCAACGCGATCGGCGAGCCGGAGCAGGGCCTCCGCGTCGACCGACCTCATATCGACCAGACAGCTTGCCGAGGGCGCGATCGTGTTGACGGAGACCCCGCCCTCGATCAACCCCACGTTGAGGGTCGTCTTTGGCACCTTCGGCAAGGAGATCGCGTCGAGCTCGCCAATGAGCCGCGCCAAGGCATGCAGGGCGCTCGGTTGGCCGTAATCGCCCCACGAATGCCCACCGGGACCGGTGGCCGTGATCCTGAGGCGCTTGCTGCCGACCGCGATGTGCGTCACCCGGCCCAGGTTGTGCCCTTCGATGGCGACCATGGCGCCGATCCGGGGATTGGCGTCAATCACCGCCCGGATCCCCCGCAGGTTCCCGAGCCCCTCTTCGCCGACGTTCCCGGTCAGGAGCAAATCGATCGCCGGCCGTTGCCCGACCTTCGCCAGCAACGCCGGCAGCATCACCACCGTCGCCACCCCGAGGCAGTTGTCACCGACACCGGGACCGTGCATCGTCGATTCGGTGCGCCGAACCATCAGCGGCGTCTCGCTGGAAAAGACGGTATCGGTATGGGCCGCCAGCAGCACGGCCGGAGCCCGCGGGCCGCCATCGCGACCCGGCAAGGTGGCAACCACGTCAAAGAGGTCATCAACCGCCGGCGCCAACCCCTCTTGTTCGAACAGCCGAGCCACCGACCGGGAGCGCAGCTCTTCGTCACCGGTCGGCGCCGCCACCAGGGTGAGCTGCTCGGTCAAATCGAGGACGCGGGGCAACAGCTCAGCCGCCGCGGCCCAGACGGCCGCCACCATCTCAGGAGACCGCGCTGGCACGTCGGCTGCCGTCATTTGGGGAGCATCTCAACCCGATCATGCGCGAAGTCATGTCTAGACAGGGATCGCCGCCCTGACCGACCGGCGCGCCCCGGATTGCGCCAGCAAAACCAATATGGGCACGCGAACGATGGTTGAGTATAGCACCGGCGCCTCGTCTGACCTCGGCCTTGGCTGATGGCGAGGCAGGGCAATCGCGGATGACGATAAGGATTCGCGGGCTAAGCGCGATTCCCCTGGATGGCGTCCGTCGTAGACCTGCCCGTTGAAATCTCTCCTGTTTGCCGCACCTCTTGTTGCATCGGCCGCGGGTCCGGCAGCATGCATCGACTCTGTCAACCGGTGGTCGCGAACTGCACCCGCTCGGCGTCCTCGACAACCCGCGACGCCTGCAGGATCTCGAAGCGGACAACGCCTCCATCCTCGCCGAAGTCAGCAATCACGTCCGGGCGGACCTCGTCGCTCTCGCGGATTGGCGCCTCCCGGAGCGTGATGATGAGCGAGTCGGCCTCGCGATCGTAGACCACCTTCATGGCATCGTCCTCTCGAGATACTTCGCGATCCGCGAGGTCTTGTAGACCGTGATGACCACTCGCTCGTCCGGCGCTTCTTCGACGACCACACGGAGCAGCATCTGGCGCTCCAAACGAACGTCGAAGTATCGGCGCATCAGGACCACCCGCCGCGGGGAATTGACGACCGAGAGCTCCGGTGCCGCTAACGTTTGGTCCACCTCGGCCCGGTCGATGTCACGGTCGACCAGGGCCTCCAAGGCGTGGGATGTCCAGCGCACCGACGTCACGCGGATCCCCTCACTCTCGGTGCCATACTACACGGTCTTGCCGCTCGGCGGCCGATGAGCCGAGCGATTTCGCCGACAGGCAAACGATCGGTCGGGACTCACGTCCGATGCCTCGCCAGGGCCGACCTCCACGGGTGATCCTTCCCATCAGGAGGAAATCGCTTGACACGCCATCGTACCCTAACTAGGTTTGCGGCTGAACCCGCCATTCGGGTGCCAGGCTCAGCAGGCTCGGTGTCCGGCGGTGATTGGCAACGCGCGTCCATGAGGTGACCACCATGGCTTACCACCGCTTCGACGCGGTTATCGTCGGCGCCGGCGGGGCCGGGCTGATGGCGGCGATCCAGATGGCCGGCAAGGCCAATATCGCCGTCGTCAGCAAGCTCTATCCGCCACGCTCCCACACCGGCGCCGCCCAGGGCGGGATCAGCGCCGCCCTCGGCAACACGGAAGAAGACCACTGGCAGTGGCACATGTTCGACACCGTCAAGGGCGGCGACTACCTGGTCGATCAGGACGCGGCCGACGTGCTCTCCCGCGAGGCGATCGATGCCGTGCTGGAGCTTGAGCACATGGGCTTGCCGTTCAATCGCACGCCGGAGGGACGGATCGATCAACGCCGGTTCGGCGGCCACACCCGGAACTTCGGCGAAGGCCCCGTCCGCCGGGCCTGTTACGCCGCCGATCGCACCGGGCACATGATTATTCAGACGCTCTACCAGCAGGGGATCAAGCACAACGTCAATTTCCTCGACGAGCATCACCTGCTCGACGTCCTGTTTACCGACGACGGCCGCTGTTGCGGGGTCGTCACCCTGGAAATGAAGACCGGGGAGATTCACACCATCCACGCCAAGGCGATCATGATCGCCACCGGCGGCTTTGGCCGAGTCTACAAGATCACCTCCAATGCCCTGGCCGGGACCGGGGACGGCATCGCCATCCCCTTCCGCCGCGGGGTGCCGCTGATGGACATGGAGTTCTACCAGTTCCACCCGACCGGGCTCTACAAGCTCGGCATCCTGCTCTCCGAGGCCGCCCGCGGCGAGGGCGGCATCCTGCGCAACGGTGACGGCGAGGCATTCGCTTCGCGCTACGCTCCGACACTGGGGGATCTCGCTCCTCGCGACATGGTGTCCCGGTTCATTCATCAGGAAGTGCGTGAGGGCCGGGGGATCGACGGCAAGGACTATGTCCATCTCGACCTGTCGCACTTACCGCCGGAGCTGATTGACGAAAAGCTCCCCGACGTGACCGGCTTCGCTCGCACCTACCTCGGGGTGGAGCCGAAGACCGACCCGGTCCCGATCCAGCCAACCGCCCACTACGCGATGGGCGGCTTGCCGACCGATATAGAAGGCCGCGTCATTCGCGACGCCAAGAACACGGTCATCCCCGGCTTCTATTCGGCCGGGGAAGCCGCCTGCGTCTCCGTTCACGGCGCCAACCGGCTCGGCACCAACTCGCTGGTCGACCTGGTCGTCTTTGGCCGCCGGGCCGGCAAGCACATGCTGTCGTTCGTCGAGTCCGAAGAGTTGCCGCCGCTTCCGTCCGATCCCGAGCTGGTCGCCCGCGCCCAGGTCAACGATCTGCTGACCCGGCCGAAAGGAGAACGGGCGGCGACGCTGCGACAAGCGATGCAAGAGGTGATGATGGACAAGGTGTCCGTGGTGCGGGATGCCACCGGCCTGAAGGAGGCCAAAGCCGTCATCGACGGTATTCGTCGCGCCTACCACCATGTCGCGATCGACGACCATAGCAAGACGTTCAACACCGACCTGACCGAGGCGCTTGAGCTAGGCTGCATGATCGACTGCGCGGAAGCGATCATCGAGGGCGCCCTGCTCCGGCAAGAAAGCCGGGGCGCCCACTATCGTGAAGATTTCCAAGCCCGCGATGACGTGAACTGGCTGGCCCACTCGCTCGTGTATCGAACCTCCGGCGGTCTGGAGCTGGGTAAGAAGCCGGTGACGATCACGATCTTCGAGCCGAAGGAACGCAAATACTGAGGCAAAAGGAGTGATGCGTGGACGTAACACTACGGATCAAGCGATACAACCCGGAACTGGATGTGAAGCCGGTTTTCAAAGAGTATGTGGTCGCGGTTGAGCCGACCGACCGCGTGCTCGATGCGCTGAACGAGATCAAGTGGCAGCAAGACGGCACCCTCACCTACCGCCGCTCCTGCGCCCACGGCATCTGCGGCTCCGACGCGATGCGGATCAACGGGCGGAACCGGCTGGCGTGTAAGATCCTGATGCAAGAGTTGGGGAAGAAGATCACCATCGAGCCGCTGCTTGGCTACAAGGTGGTCAAGGACTTAGTGGTCGACATGGACGCCTTCTTTGCCGCGTATAAGTCGATCAAGCCCTATCTGATCGCCGACGACGCGCCGAGCTCGGGTGAGCGACTCCAGAGCCCGGCGGACCGGGAGCGGTTTGACGACACCACCAAGTGCATCCTCTGCGCCGCCTGCACCACCGCCTGCCCGATCACCTGGACGAACGAGCACTTCGTCGGACCGGCGGCAATTGTCAACGCCCATCGGTTCATCTTCGACAGTCGCGATCAGGGCGCCGGTGAACGATTGCGCATCCTCAACACCCAGTCGGGCGTCTGGCGCTGCCGGACCGTATTCAACTGCACCGAGGCGTGCCCCCGCGACATCGAGGTGACGAAAGCAATTGAGGACGTGAAGCGCGCCTTGCTGTACGAGCAAGTGTAAGCTGGACGAACACGGGGGCGAGTCCGCCGGATCGACGGTCGATGGAGATCACGCGGCATATGGACAATCCGTTTACCTGGGACAACTTGACGCGGACGCCGGCGGCAGCCGACGTCTTCAGCTTGCCGGCCCTCATCTATTTCGTCATCTTTGCGATCGGCTTCGTTGCCGCCGCGTTCCTCGCCAACCAGGGAGCGAACCGCATCGCCAATCACCCGGTCAAACGCCGAGCCATCCAGCATTGCGCCGGCATCGCGGTCTATATTTTTGGCGCCGGGCTCTTTTTCTTCGGCGTGCGAGCGCTGAACATCAACCCGTTCTCGTTCGGCTCGCCGATCTGGATGTGGTTGAGCGTGATCGCCCTGATCGGGCTGGCCGTCTATTGCTCTCGCTACTGGCGGACGACCTATCCCGCCCGGTTACGCGCCTACGAGGATCGCCAACGCAAGCAGCAGTATCTGAAACCAGGCAAAAGCGGCCCGCCGCGGGCGATCGCGGCGAAACCAGCCCGGGCGGCGACGCCCCGGCAGCCGACGAAGACCCCGCCCGCGTGACGACATAGCAATGAATGATCCGGACAAGCGGACCGCCTCCTCGTTGCCGAGTGAGGCGTTCTTGACACTCCCCGCCCTAGAGCGGATTGCAGGGTCTTTTCATTCTTGGTGAACAGGGGTAGGCTCCGGCAGTGATCCGAACGACGTGAGGAGGCATCCGGTGTCCGCTGCTCCCGTCCCGCCGTTGGTGCCGTATCTGCGGACGGTGCCTGATC
>JALZJP010000152.1 GCA_030859715.1 Chloroflexota bacterium | reverse complement strand
TACCAGGGGAGCTGCTCAACGAGCCCTTCGCCGGGTCGGGGACGGCGTTTGTGGCAGCGGAGCGAACGGGACGGGTCTGTTACGGGCTGGAGCTGGCGCCCGCCTACTGTGATGTGATCGTGGAGCGCTGGCAGACGCTGACCGGGCAGCAAGCACGGCGGGAGCCAGCCCGGTCCGACGTCACTGAAATCGCGTCGGCGGCCTGACGGAGCCCCGAGAGGGCGACCCCATGCGACAGGATGCAACAGTTCAGCAGCCCTTGAGCCCGAAGCAGCGGCGGGCGGTGGAAGCGTTGCTGACGACAGGGGAGGTTGCTGCTGCTGCCCGAGACGTGGGGATCAACCGGGGCACGCTCTACCGCTGGCTGCAGGAGCCGGCCTTCCTTGCCGCGGTGCGAGAAGCCGAGGCCAAGGCCCTGGATGAGCTGTCGCGGCTGCTGGTGCGGTTGAGCCGGACGGCGGTGGGAACCTTAGCCAAGGCGATGAGTGATCCCGCCACCCCGGCGGCGACCCGGGTCCGAGCAGCGGATGCGGTGCTGGGGCGGCTGTTGCAGCTGCGGGAGTTGGCGAGCCTCGAGGACCGGGTGGTGGAACTGGAGCGGGTGGCGGCCGAGCAGGAGCAGACGGGATGAGCCGGGTCAAGATCCAGCGCCGGCTGACCGTGCTGGAGCGGCGACCACGGCCGAAGGGTGGCGCACGGGGCAATCACTGGGATCTGGAGTCCTTCACGGTGGAGGAGTTGGAGCGGATGGTGCCGCTGGCCGAGAAGTACGAGGCGGCAGGAGGAGCGGTCGCGTGGACGCCGGAGGAGGTTGCCGTGTTTGAGCAGCTGGAGCAGGTGTATCGGGACCGATGTCCGTCAAGAGCCTGAGCCGGCGGCTGGAGCGGACGCGGACGGTGCCGGGGCTGCTGCTGCTGCGCGCGCCCGTGGTGCGGGCGTATCTGGCGGGCGTGGCCGCTGAGCATGGGGTGGATGTGGACGAGCTGCGGGCGGAAGTCGAAGCGATGCTGACCACCTGGCGCACCCGAGGCGGCAGCCGCCTGCCCGCCTTCGAGGAGTTGCTGGAGGAGGAGGCGAGGGCGACCGGACGGACGGTGGCGGCGGTGCGGGCGGACCTGCTGGCCTCGGTGGCGGCGTGGGCAGGGAGCGGGCTATGAAGCAGCTGCGGCGACGGATCATCCAGACCGCGGACCGGCTGCAGGTGCAGCCAGTCTGTCGCGCCCGTGTGGGCTGGGGAGCGAGTACCTACTGCAATGAACAGGGCGTGTGTCTGCGACCGGAGAGCTGTCCCGCCCGTGGTCGGCAGGTATCGATTCGGTTACGGCGGATCATTGTCGGTGTGGATTTGGGTCTCTTATAAAGTGAAGACAAAGTGCGAACACTCAGGTGATCACTGCCGAAAACATAGTGCTTGATCAGGCGACCGATTGCTGAACTGGTCCTCTAGCGATCCATTGCTCTGTTCGCGTTCGGTCTGGCCCTGGTTAGCGCTCCCCCGACGATCGCGATCGCGGCGCTCATTCTCGCCACCGCCTGGTTGAGCGCGGGACTCACGAAGGACCGTGGCACGAATCTCCTTTGACATTCGCACTTGCGGAAGCCGCGTTCGATGTCGGTTAGCTACGCCAGAAGCGCTGCTGATCAGTTCGCTGTCACATCGCAAGACGCCGGAATTCAAAGCTGCCGAGCAACACCAGCCCCAGCACGCCTGCCAGGGCCAATAGGGTGTCGCCGAGCCAGAACACGGCCTGAATACCAATCGCATCAACCAGGACCGCGCCGCCGGCCAGCGACAGCAAGCGCATTCCAGACCATATCGAGCAGCGTAAACACCCGCCCCCGCACGGCATCCGGCACCGCCCCCTGCACGGTGGAGTTGAACACCACCATGCCGGTCGAGGTATTCAACCCGTAGACGAAGAGGATGAACAGCGCGACTGGGAGCGGGGTCAGGACGGCGATCAGGATGTCACCGACACCGCGAATGACATAGGGTACGAACAGCCAGCGGGCATCACGGTAGTCGCTGGCGAGGGCATTCGGGCTCAGCGGGCCGATCAGCGCTCCAACGCCGATGGCCCCGATCAGCCAGGCAAAACCGGCCGGGCTCAGACCGAGGTGCTGCTCCGCTAGCACAATGAGCATGGCGCCGGTGGCCCCGACAGCGAGTGAGGCGAGGGCCTGCACGATCAGGAGCCGGGAGATCAATCGGTCCCGAAGCGCGAAGCGGAGACCGGCTTGAGCCTCGGTGAGGAAACGCCCGAGTCCCCGCCTGGCCTCGCCGCCAAGCTGGCCGGCGTGGGCCGGGATCACCAGCCGGACAATCAGCAGGGCCGAGATGACGAACGTGGCCGCATTGAGGATGAACGCCGCATCGGTGTCAATGAATGCGATCAGGCCGCCGGCGATGGCCGAGGCGAGAATCTGAACCAGCCGCCCGGTTGACCAGGAGACCGAGTTGGCCTCGAGCCGCTGATTTTCAGTCGTCAGCACCGGGATCACGGCCTGCACGGTCGGGCTGAAGAACGTATTGCCCGCGGCGATGCCGACCGCGACCAGGTACGCATGCCAGACCCCCTGCGGCCAGACGAGGGAGAGCACGAGGGCGGCGCGAAAGAGGTCCGTCCCGATCAGCACGGACTTCCGGCTAAACCGGTCGATGACGACGCCGGCAACCGGCGCCAGGAGCAGAATCGGCACCACCTCGGCTGCGACCAGAACGGCCACCGCCGCCCCGCGCCCGGTTAGCTCGTAGACCAGCACGATATGGGCGGATGTAGTGCAGAGTGTCGCCGAAGCTGGAGACCAGCTGAGAGAGCCAGAGCGGGAAGTAAGCCGGGACGCGGGCGACCGCGCTGTAGGACCGGCCGACATCAAGCAAGCGGCGAACGATAATCTGCATAGCCTTGTCATTGCGCTATCGCGTTTCCCGAGACGCCGACCTGAGGCGTCCGTCCACACGACAGACGGTCAGAATGGTAAAACCTTGTCCTAACGGGAAGGTCAAGGTCGATGAAAAATGCAGGTAGAGATGCTACAAGAACGAAGGCTGACCATCGGCGAAGCAGCATGTGCGGCACAGGTGAGCGCCAAGGCGGTCCGATTGTGGGAAGAAGGAGGGCTTTTGCCCACGCTGAGGCGCACCGAAGCCGGCTACCAGATGTTCACGAGTACCGATCTCGCGGCGCTACGATTTATCCGTCAGGCAAAAGCAATCGGGCTCAATCTAGCGGAAATTAAAGACATTCTCGATCTGCGGAACGCGGGCACGGTGCCATGTGGTCGAGTCAACCAGTTGATCATCGCGCACATCGCGGAGATTGACCGGACCCTGGCCGAATTGCAGCAGCTTCGTCAAGCACTCGTCGCGGCCCAAAACACCGCAAGGCTTAGCTCCCAGAACGGCACCGACGCTACCTTGTGCCATATCATCGAGACAAAAGACGCGGAATAGCCACTGGGCCGCACCCCTGCTAGTGGACCAGGGCCAAAGTAAGGTCGCCTCTTCGTTCCAAGAATCGTTCGTGGTCGCCGGCTTCGAACTCGCTGGGTGGGCGGTAGCCGAGGCTGGAGTGGAGCCGCTTGTGGTTGTAGACCGCGTCGAGAAAGCGCTCCAGGTTGGCTTGCGCCTCCGCGACGCTCTGGTACTCGTGCAGGTAGACCTCCTCGCGCTTGAGCGTGGCGAAGAAGCTCTCGGCCAGCGCATTCTCGTAGACATTGCCGATGGCGGCCATGCTGAGCTGGGCGTCGATGACCGCCAAGCGCTCCCCATACCGGGTGCTGGCGTACTGCACCCCATGGTCGGAGTGGTGGACCAGTCCCGGCGTGGGGCCGCGGTCCGTGATCGCCCGCTCCAAGGCCGCCAAGCTCAGGTCGGTGTCGAAGGTGCGCGACAGCTCCCAGCCAACGACGCGGCGCGACCAGGCATCGAGCAGCGCCGCCAGGTAGACGAAGGTGGTCGGGAGACGTACGTAGGTGATGTCGGCCACCCAGGCCTGGTTGGGGCCGATCAGCACCCGCTCCCGGAGCAGGTTGGGGTAGCCGCCCAGCCCATGCCGCGAGTCGGTCGTGCGCACGAAGCGGCGTTTGAGCTGACACAGCAAGGATTCGTCCCGCATCAGGCGCAAGACGCGCTTGGCGTTGACCGTCCAGCCCGCGCGGCGCAAGGCATGGGTGACGCGGCGGTAGCCGTAGCCAGGGAAGGCGAGCACCATCCGCTCGATCGCCTCCCGCACCGCCACGGCCTCGGCCGCCAGCGCCACGGCGGGCGGCGGGCGGGCGGCGTAGACGCCACTGCGGCTGATGCCCAGGAGCGGGCACAACTGGCGCAGCGACACCTGGGGAAACGTCGCGTGCAACTCCGCGATCATGGCGCGCCGCTCCGCGACGCTGCCAGACTGCGCCCCTTTTGTAGCACCGCGTTCTCCAAGGCGAGCTGGCCGCAGAGCCGTTCGAGGTCGGCGATGCGCCGCTCCAGCACCTGCGGGTCGCCGGACTCCCGCGGCCCGAACGCCGCCTCCCCGCGCTCGCCATACTCCCGGCGCCAGCGCCACAGCACCGGCTCGGCCAGCCCGTGTTCCCGGCAGACTTGCGCCGGTCGCCGCTCGCCGGACTCCACCTGGCGCACCACCGCCAGCTTGAACTCCCGACTAAATGTTCGTCCCCGTGGCATCGCCGGTCTCCTCGCCGCGGCTCGTCACTCGCCGCCACATGACCGGCCCCCCGAAACCTGATCCAAAGAGAAGGTTAGAATCTGGGCCTCCGACTCACCCGTGTGGAGGAGGAAGCCATGAAGCGCAGCCGATTCACGGACGAGCAGATCGTGCATGCCCTGCGCCAGATGGAAGCGGGCACCCCGGCGGTCGAGCTCTGCCGCAAGTTGGGCATCACCGAGCAGACCTTCTATCGTTGGAAGCGGAAGTTTGCCGGGCTGGGGGTGGTCGAGCTGCGCCGCCTCAAGTCGGTCGAAGACGAGAACCGACGACTTAAACAGGTCGTGGCCGATTTGACCCTCGACAAGCACATGCTGCAAGAGGCGCTCCGAAAAAACTGGTGACGCCCGCCCAAGCGCGGGCCGTGGTGCAGTTCTTCCGCGCTGGCTACCGGGTCAGCGAGCGACGGGCCTGCCGGGTGGCGGGCGTCACTCGATCGACCTGTCGCTATCGGAGCCAGGCGCGGGATCAAGCGGCGCTGCGGATTCGGCTGCGCGATCTGGCGGCAGCACGGGTCCGGTATGGGTATCGGCGGCTGCATGTGCTCTTGCAACGCGAGGGCTGGCGGGTCAACCACAAGCGCGTCTACCGCCTGTACCGGGAGGAAGGGTTGGGGATCCGGGTCAAGCGGCGGCGCAAGCGGACCAGTCTGCCTCGCCTGTTGCCAACCCCGGCGACGCGGCCGCACGAGCGGTGGAGCCTCGATTTTCTGACCGACAGCCTGGTCGACGGACGGCGGTTCCGAGTGTTGACGATAGTGGCTAACGTGAGCCGCGTGAGCCCTGCCATCGCGGTCGGCCGCTCGTTGACCGGCGAGCGGGTGGTCGCGGTCTTGGACCAGCTTCGGCACACCGTTGGCGCGCCCTCCCGAATCGCGATTGATAATGGCCCCGAGTTCGTCTCGAAGGCGCTGGATGCCTGGGCCTACCAGCACCAGGTGCAGCTGGAGTTTTCCCGTCCGGGCAAGCCAACCGATAATGCCTACGTGGAATCGTTCAACGGCCATTTCCGGGCCGAGTGTCTCGACCAACACTGGTTCACCTCGCTGGAGGAGGCGCGAGCGGTGATCGAAGCGTGGCGGGTCGAGTACAACGTGGAGCGGCCCCATCGGGCGCTGAAGCAGCAGACCCCAGCGGCGTTTCTCGCCAGCTGGAGACCCGTGTTGGAGGCCTCGGGCTCACCCTTCCCGTGGACCAACCTGGGGGGCAGGTCACACATCGTAGACCTTACTTTGCCACTGGTCCACCAATCGGGGTGCATGCCACAATCGTCATCGTCATCGTCATCGTCATCGTCATCGTCATCGTCATTAACCGTGATCACGACCCATCGGCAGTAGTCAACGTGTTTGACCAGAGCCTCGTGCGACACGATCAGCACATCGGGCTCGCGGGCAACTGAAAACAAGGCCAAACCACGGGGTTTGTGGCACAGCGGGGCTAATCCCGGCCCCGCTGTGCCGCATCAGCATGACGTGCGGATCACGATCGATTAGGCCGGCACCTGCCCGAGCAGATGGATGCACGCCGCCTCGCACCGGCGGCAGGCGTCGGCGCAGGCGGTGCAGGCTTGAGCGCAATCGACGCACGCCTGGATACACTCGGCCAACACCGCCTGATCGACCGGGGGCACCGTCGGGTTGGTCGAAATCATCTTCTGGGCATAGCTCATTGGATTCTGCTCCCGATGAACGTGGGTCGAAGAGCCACGTGTTCGGTACGTAACGCGGTCGGTTCCCTGAGGTTTGCGCCGCACTACTATGGCGCTCAGGACCCGGTGAGCTCGTCGCGGATGTCCAGCAGGACGTCGATCTCGGCTTGTTGGTCGGCGATCACCCGCTCCGCGAAGGCCAACAGCTCGTCGTTGCTCGATTGATCGAGCACCGCCTCCGAGGCCGCGATGGCCATCTCGTGATGGGGAATCGTGAGCTCGATGAAGGCGAGATCGTAGTCCTCCGCTTCGCAGAAGGCGGTGACCTGAGCCACGGGGTCCATCTGCGTCGCCATCTCCTCCATCGAGCCCATGCCGGGCATCGTCTCCATCATCATGCCCATGGCCATGTCGTCCATCGGCATCGGCATGGCATTGCCGGCAAGCTCGGCACGGAGGCCGCCCAGCTCCTCGATTTCGGCGCTCTGGGTGTCAGCGATGTTCTGTGCGATTCCTTGCAGTCGCTCGTCGGCAAGGCGAGGCAAGGCGGCCTCGGCCAGGGCGATGATGCTGGCATGATGGGGAATCATCATGTCGATGTACAGGAGGTCGATGCCCATCTCCATGGCCATGCCGGCCTCCGGGCTGGCCGTTTCCATCCCGTCCATGGCACCGTGGTCCATCCTGGGCGTGCTGGCAGCTCCGGTAGAGATGGTCTCGCACGAATAGGTGGAGCTGGGCGTTGCCTCCTGCCGGAGGGCCCGGCCTGACGTTGGCGTGGCGACCGAAACAGCTACCGTGGTAATGGCGACCGCCAAGGTGAAGGCACGCCGAATTCCTCTCGATGTCATGATTTGGAGCCTCCCGTGTGAGGTGAATCGTCAAGTACAGGTTGACCTGTAACCGCCATCAACAGACGGCGGACGTTTCCAACATTAACAGCGCCATCGACTCAATTCAGGAATATCTGGAACATGACGCGCTGATCCCGCGATGAGATGAATGCTGCATCACCAGACGCGCGCGACCCGACGACGCTTCGCCGCTCGACCTCCGGTCCGATTTCGCAGAGGATCGCTTGCAAGGTTGCGTCAAGCGAATTGTTGACCGTTGGCACCGCGACACGGGTGATTTCACAACCGCTGTGAACCGGGCAGGCGTCGTCGGCACAATGCTGGTGCGGCGCTTGCTCAGGCACGGCTCGTGCAGCCTCCTCGGAGCCGGCGACATGCACCACGGGAACGCTGGAACCCGGGGCCGCGCTGGGAGCGAACCGCATGTCCCCGCCGGGGACACCGGTGGCCATCCCGAGGTCGTGGGCGAAGAACAACACGCTGATCATGAGACCAAGCATCGTCCATCGCGTCCAGATGAGTTTTGCTTCTAATCGAGTTTGGCTCATGACCGCCTTGCTCACGCCAACGCCCGAGACCGGCCTGCCTAGGGTGTCCCTCAGGCCGCTGTCTGCAAGTCTGGTGCCCGCTGACTGGTTGCCGGTCGATGAACGATCTCTACATCGATAATTTCGTCGCCGACCCTACGGTTGGACATCGATGATGAGCATGAGCCCGCCGCCACCCTCCATCTCGACGTTGTCGTTCGTGGTGTGATGGTTGATGTGACAATGAATGAGCCACTTCCCTGGCTCATGCGCCTCCCAGATCACGTCGGACCGTTCCCCTGATCCCACGTTGACGGTGTCCTTGGTCCACCGCGCGGTTTCTGTTACAGGAAAGCCGTCGGTCTCGACGATCTGAAACGGGCCGCCGTGAATGTGCATCGGGTGGATAAACCCGCTGCTTGAGCCGATGAAGCGGACCCGCAGCTTTTCGCCAACCCGCATCCGAATGGTCTGGGTCTCTGGGTAAGCCTTGCCGTTGATGGTGAAGAAGTTCGGCATGCCGCCCTCCATCGGCATTGCCGGGTAGGTATAGCCTTCCCGTTCCAGCCACTCTTGGAGGAGCACGACGAGCTCATAGTCATAGTCATACGCCGCGTCAACCGCAGGATCTTGGGGGTCGATGATCAGGGCGCCGTAAAGACCCAGCGCCTGCTGGCGGTCGACATGGTCGTGCGAATGATAGAAGTAGGTGCCGTACTGCTCGGTCGTGAACTCATAGGTGAAGGTCGCGCCGGGCGCGATCGGCTCCTGCGTGATCTCCGCCGGGCCATCCATCTCGTTTGGCAAGATCAGGCCGTGCCAGTGGACCGTGGTCGTCTCCGGCAGATTATTCGTGACGTTGATTCGCACCCGATCGCCCTCGGTGACCCGTATCCGCGGTCCAGGCACTTGTTGGTTGAAGGCGTAGGCCAGCATTGGCTGGTCCGTCAAGATATTCCACTCGATGACCGAGGTCTCCAGGCAGGGTCTTTTCATTCTTGGTGAACAGGGGTAGGCTCCGGCAGTGATCCGAACGACGTGAGGAGGCATCCGGTGTCCGCTGCTCCCGTCCCGCCGTTGGTGCCGTATCTGCGGACGGTGCCTGATC
>JALZJP010000183.1 GCA_030859715.1 Chloroflexota bacterium | reverse complement strand
CCACCACCTAACAGATTGGAAAGTTGAGCGCCAGGTACAACGACGTAGGAAGCATGACCGAGTCCACGACGCCGATGTTCGAGATTGAGAACTTGCACGCCGCGATCGACGACAAAGAGATTCTGAGAGGGGTTGATCTCACGATCAACACGGGCGAGATTCACGCCCTGATGGGTCCGAATGGCTCCGGCAAAAGCACGCTGGCCTACGTCATCGCCGGGCATCCGTCGTACGAGGTCACCGAGGGGTCGATCAAGTACTTCGGCGAGGACATCCTGGAGATGGAGCCGGACGAGCGGGCGCGCAAAGGTCTCTTCCTCGCCTTCCAGTATCCAACGGTGATCCCCGGCGTCTCGATGGCGAATTTCCTCAGGATGGCCGTGACCTCGGTTCGCAATGCTCGGGCCGACGCGGCGGCGGTCAATGGCGGCGCGGTCGAGCGGATGGCGCCGCGCGAGTTCCGGCGGCTGATGAAGGAGAAGATGTCGCTCCTGAAGATGGACGACTCTTTCGCCACCCGTTACCTGAACGAGGGGTTTTCCGGCGGTGAGAAGAAGCGAGCCGAGATCCTGCAAATGGCCCTGTTGGAGCCGACGATGGCAGTCCTGGACGAGACCGACTCCGGGCTCGACATCGACGCCCTGAAAGTCGTCTCGGAGGGGGTTAACGCCCTGGCCGGCAAGGACATGGGCGTGCTGCTCATCACGCACTATCAGCGGCTGCTGAACTTCATCAAGCCCGATTTCGTCCACATCATGCTGGAAGGCCGGATTGCCCAGAGCGGCGGGCCGGAGCTGGCCCACGAGCTGGAAGCCAAGGGGTACGAGGGGCTGCGGGCTCAGCACGCCGCCGCCATCGCCTAAGACGACGTTGACGGAGAGCCGGTGATCGCGCCGGTATGGCCTGGAATCGAACGGCACGGACGGCGTGGGAGGAACAACAATGGTTGCGAAGCCACAAATCGACATCGGCGAGTATCAGTACGGGTTCCGCGATGTCGAGGATTACGTGTTCAAGAGCAAGCGGGGCCTAACCCGTGAGGTGGTCGAGGAGATCTCGGCCATGAAGGACGAGCCCGATTGGATGCTCCAGTTCCGGCTCAAGGCGCTGGACCAGTACTTCAAGCGGCCGATGCCGAATTGGGGCGCCGATCTCTCCGGCATCGACTTCGACAGCATCTTTTACTACATCAAGCCGACCGAGAAGCAGGGGCGGACCTGGGACGAGGTGCCGGAGTACATCAAGAACACCTTCGAGAAGCTGGGCATCCCCGAGGCGGAGCGGAAGTTCCTGGCCGGCGTCGGCGCCCAGTACGAGTCGGAAGTGATCTACCACTCGCTGCGTGAGGACCTTCAGGCCCAAGGCGTCATCTTCCTCGACATGGATTCCGGCGTCCGCGAGCATCCGGACCTGGTCAAGCAATACTTCGGGACGATTATCCCGGCCAACGACAACAAGTTCTCGGCCCTAAACTCGGCGGTCTGGTCCGGCGGCTCGTTCATTTACGTGCCGGAAGGAGTCAAGATCGAGGTCCCGCTGCAAGCCTATTTTCGGATCAACGCCGAGAACATGGGCCAGTTCGAGCGAACCCTGATCATCTGCGCTCCCGGTTCCTACGTCCACTATGTCGAGGGCTGCACGGCGCCGACCTACTCGACCAGCAGCCTGCACTCGGCGGTGGTCGAGATCATCGTCCAGGAAGGCGCTCGCTGCCGCTACACCACGATCCAGAACTGGTCGAAGAACGTCTACAACCTCGTCACCAAGCGCGCCGCCGCCTACAAGGACGCGACGATGGAGTGGGTCGACGGCAACCTCGGCTCCAAGGTGACGATGAAGTACCCCGCGGTCTGGCTGATGGAGCCGGGCGCCCGCGGTGAAATCCTGTCGGTGGCGTTTGCCAGCGACGGGCAGCATCAGGATGCCGGCGGCAAGGTAGTGCATGTGGCGCCGCACACGTCCTCGCAGATCATCTCGAAGTCGATCTCCAAGGGCGATGGCCGGTCCTCGTACCGGGGTTTGGTCAAGGTTTACAAGGGCGCCTCGGACGTGCGCAGCAACGTGGTCTGCGACGCGCTGCTGCTCGACGAGACGAGCAAGACTGACACCTACCCCTACATCGAGATCGAGGAAGAGCAGGTCTCGATCGGCCACGAGGCGACCGTCTCGAAGGTGGCGGAAGAGCAGATCTTCTACCTGATGAGCCGCGGCGTGAGCCAAGACGAAGCGATGAGCATGATCGTCAACGGCTTCATCGAGCCGATCGCCAAGGAGCTGCCGCTGGAATACGCGGTGGAGCTGAACCGTCTCATTCAGCTCGAAATGGAAGGCTCGGTCGGGTAGTAGACCACGCCCTCGCCGCCAAGAGGGCACCCGCCAATCCCGCGGAAACACGACCAAATCCCCCAAGCTTGGGGAGATGGGGTTGACCGCGGTGCGACATGAATGAGGAGACGATGAGCGCGACATTAACCAGAGAGGCGGCGCTGACCGGCTTTAGCCGGGAGGCCGTCGAGGCCCTATCAGATTGGAAGCAAGAGCCGGACTGGGTTCGTGAGGCCCGGCTCGCGGCCTGGGACATCTACGAGCAACTGCCGGCGCCGAAGCGCTCGGACGAGGAGTGGCGGCGAACCGATACCCGGACCCTGAAGCTGGACGTGTTGCGGCCGTTCGCGGCCGCCAACGGCGGGTCGGCGGCGGGAGCCGGGGACGTATCACTCGGCGCCGCGAACGCCGGCGTCGTCGTCCAGCGGGATGCCACGATCGCGGATTTCTCCGTCAGCCCGGAGCTGGCGGCGCAAGGGGTCATCTTCTGTGACCTCGACACCGCCGTCCGTGAGCACGCCGATCTCGTTCGCCAATATTTCATGACCGAAGCCGTGCCGGTCGCTTTCGGCAAGTTCGAGGCGTTGCACGCGGCCTTCTGGCAGGGCGGCATTTTTCTCTACGTGCCCAAGACCGCGCGGGTCGAGTTGCCGCTGCGGTCGTTCGTCCAGGCGACGGAGCCGGGCTCGGCCCTCTTCACCCACACCTTGGCCGTCATCGAACAAGGGGCGGAGGCGTTCGTCGTCGATTCCTACAGCTCGGAGACGCAAGAGCGCCAGGCGTTCACGTCGGGTGTGGTCGAGCTGATCCTGCGCGACGACGCCAAGCTGCGCTACGTCCAAGTCCAGGACTGGGGCCGGCACACCTGGAACATCATGACCGAGCGCGCCATCCTCGGCCGGGACGCGACGCTGAACTCGCTGCATGTGACGCTCGGCGCGAAGTTCAGCAAGAGTTCCATCGGGTCGCATCTGCGCGGCGAGAACAGCCTGGCCGAGATGCTCGGCATCTACTTTGGCGATGGCGACCAGTTCTTTGACCATCACACCTGGCAGCTCCACGAGTCGCCGCACGCCACCAGCGACCTCGAGTTCAAGGGAGCGCTGAAGGGCACCGCCCGCTCGGTCTACTCCGGCCTGATCAAGGTCTTCGAGGGGGCGCAAAAGACCGACGCTTATCAGCAAAATCGCAACCTGGTGCTGAGCCGGGGCGCTCGTGCCGACTCGATCCCAAACCTCGAGATTAAGGCGAACGATGTCCGCTGCACCCACGGGGCGACCATCTCGCAGGTGGAGGCAGAGCACCTCTTCTACCTCCAGACCCGCGGCATCGAGCGGTCCGAGGCGCAAAAGCTGATCGTGGAAGGCTTCTTTCGGCCGGTGATCGACCGGATCCCGGACGAGGAGATCCAGGGCTTTCTCGAAAGCGCGATCGCCCGCAAGGTCGGCATCTAACTTTCTGATTGATCTCTGGCGGCGAGGCAAGCGCCGGAGCGCCCAATGCGCTCCGGCGGCGGCTGTCGCCGAAGGTGAATGGAAATGGCGACGCGAGTTCTCAGCCCCGCTCCGCTCCAGGTCGACGCCATCCGCGCCGATTTCCCGATCTTGAATCAGGCGAATGAGCGCGGTCAGCGGCTGGTCTATCTCGACAGTGCCGCCAGCTCGCAAAAACCGGACGTGGTGATCGACGCTCAAGCCAACTATTACCGCCACGACAACGCGAACATTCACCGCGGCGTCTACGCCCTCTCGGAACGGGCAACGGCGGAGTACGAAACGGCGAGGAAACGAGTCGCCGCGTTCATCAACGCGCCCGATCCCGACACGTGTATCTTCGTCCGGAATACGACCGAAGCGATCAATCTTGTCGCCTATAGTTGGGGCCGGCAACATATCCGGGCGGGCGACCTCCTGGTAATCACGCTGCTCGACCATCATTCCAACCTGGTGCCGTGGCAGATGCTGGCCGAGGCGCAAGGGGCCGAGCTTGCCTACGTGGGGGTGACGGCCGACGGCCGGTTGGATGAGGAGCACTTTGGGCGGCTGCTGGATCGCGAGCCGAAGCTGGTCGCGATGCCTCATGTTTCGAACGCCTTGGGCACGATCGTCGATGCCGCCCGCTGGACCCGGCAAGCGCAGGCGGCGGGGGCCACGGTCCTGATCGACGGGGCGCAGAGCGCGCCGCACCTGCCGGTGGATGTGGCCGCCATCGGCTGCGACTTCTTCGCGCTCTCGGGACATAAGCTGCTGGCGCCAATGGGCTCTGGTGTGTTGTGGGGCAAGCGCGATTGTCTGGACGCGATGCCGCCGTTCTTGGCCGGCGGCGGCATGATCCGGCGGGTCACGGTTGAAGGCACGAGCTGGGCCGAGCTGCCCGCGAAGTTCGAAGCGGGGACACCGGCTGTCGGCGAAGCAATCGGACTTGGCGTGGCGGTCGAGTACCTGACCACGCTCGGTATGGACCGGGTGCGAGCCCACGAGCGGGACCTGACGGACTACGCGCTGGATCGACTCCACCGCCTGCCGGGGGTCCAACTCTACGGGCCCGGTGATCTTGACGAGCGGGCCGGGGTCATCTCATTCGCCGTGGGCGAGGTGCATCCGCACGATGTGGCGAGCATCCTGGCCGAGGAGAATGTGGCGGTCCGGGCGGGGCATCACTGCTGCCAGCCGTTGATGCGTGAGCTTGATCTCGTGGCAACGACTCGCGCCAGCTTCTCCGTCTATACCGACGAAACCGACGTCGATCGGCTGGCGAGCGCGATCGAGCGCGTGATCGAGGTGTTCGCGTAGATGGATCGCGCGGCGGACAGACTCGTCTAACGCGGTCGAGCGAGGAATAATGTCACGATGGGAGACAGCCTGTATCGCGAGCTCATCATGGACCACGGCAAGCATCCGCGGAACAAGGGTACGCTGGACCCGCACGATTACTCCTACCAGGATGTTAATCCGCTCTGTGGGGACGAGATCAGGATCGATATTCGCGTCCAGGACGATGTGGTTGCCGACATCAAATTCAGTGGCCGCGGCTGCGCGATCAGCCAGGCCGCGGCCTCGATGCTGACCGAGATGGTGCTGGGTCAACCGGTGGCCGAGGTCAAGACGCTCGCCAAAGAGGATCTGCTCGAAGAACTCGGCGTCCCGATCGGTCCGGCCCGGATGAAATGCGCCCTGCTGAGCTTGAAAGTGCTCAAAGCCGGCCTCTATGGCGTGGCGCCAGCGGACGACAGCCTGTAGCACACTGAGCGAGGAGCAATGGCAGAGGAAGACTTCGCCACGGTCGCGAGGACGACCACGCTGGCGCCGGGCGAGATGATGTATGTCGAGGTCGGGGACGAGCCCGTCTGTCTCATCAATCTTGACGGAGAGTTCTACGCGATCAGCGACATTTGCACGCATGAAGAAGCTTCGCTGTCGGATGGCGAGATCACCGGTGACGAGATCGAATGCCCGCTGCACGGCGGCGCCTTCGAGATCCGCACCGGCCAGCCCGTTTCGTTCCCGGTCGTGGTGCCGGTCGAGACCTTCCGCGTTCGCGTCGTTGGCGACGAGGTGCAGGTCGCACGAACAGGTTCGTAGCCGCCGCTGATGTCTCTGCTAGAATCGAAGCAGCCTGGCGCAACCCCGTGGCAAGCGAAGCCCAAGGTGAGGGTTAATGGCTGAAACGGAGCAACAACCGCTGTCTGGTGCGCGCGTGGCCGGGGTGCTGGGGCGCGACGAGTTGGCGCGACTCATCGGGGGAGAGCGGCCGCTCGTCAGCGATTGGCTCGACCTGGCGGCGCAGATCCAGCCCAACGGGTTTGATCTGACGTTACAGGCGGTGGGCAGGCTCAACCGGCGCGGTATCCTGGGCGCGGACGACACGGCCCGGGTGCTGCCGGAGGCCCGGCCGATCCCGTTTGAGGACGACGGCTTCGTGACGCTAGCGCCTGGTCCCTACCAGATCATCTACAACGAGATCGTGGACCTGCCCCACGACCTGATGGCGTTGGGCCGGCCGCGCTCGAGTTTGTGCCGCTGCGGCGTGTCAATTCACACCGCCGTCTGGGATGCTGGGTACCGGGGCCGCTCGACCTCCCTCCTCGTCGTGGACAATCCGGACGGGTTCCGCGTCCAGCGAAACGCGCGGGTGATGCAGTTGGTCTTCTTCTCACTGACCGCGGCCGTTGGCCAGGGCTACCGGGGGGCATACCAAGGCGAAAACATCGGTGCCGCACCGTGACGCTTGGCTAATAGTTCCGGCGGGCGAAGTCGGGACGGCGGGGCGACTCGCCCGGCACCGGGATTTGGGTGTTGAGCCGCTGGAGGGTGGCGGTCTGATTGCACCCCTCTACCGGACAGTAGTAGATCAGCGTGTATTCTTCTTCTGATTGGTCCGAGAACCGCGTCGGGCGCCCCTGCTTGCCGCGGAGCACCATCTCGACCTGGTGGTCGGGACAATGCGGAATCAATGGCTCGTCCCGTTCCCGGCGAAGAATCACGTCGAATATCCGCTGCACCGGGGTCTCCTCGACTAGTGATCGTGACGAATCGGATCATCCGTTTTGACGTTGAGCCTACTGCTCGATTCAACTCGGTCCGCGCTCGCGTCAACGAAACCAGGCGGCCCGATCAGGCGCTAGTATACGAGAAGCCCGGGTGCCAAGCGGCAGAACGTATTCGCGGCCACGCGTGAAGGCGAGGACCGGATGACAATGGTTGAAGATGTGGTCCAGGCGTTCCGCGAGCGGTACGGGGAGGCCTGGACCAGCGACGAGGACGCGAATTTGCGGTTCTCGATCGATGTCGAGCATCTGATGCACGACATCACCGGCGCCCACCTGATCGGCGATCCCGAGCTGGACGGCGGCTCGGTCACGCTCCGGTTCTGGGTCGATCATCCGTTGCCGGATTTGATGAGCGCCGATCTCCTGGCCTACGAGATCTTCGGCCGCCTCAGTGAAGAGATTTTCTATACCGAGCGGATGTTTGAGGCCGACGGGCTGCGCTACCCGTTCGTCACCGGCTCCCCGCGGCATGGGCATGTCGGCAGCGTCCTCCTCTCCGGCCCCCACGCGGCCGCCTTCGCTGACCGCTTCCGGCAGCGGGTTGCCGGCGGCATGCGGTACCAGGCATAACGCCGGTCCGCGTCGAAGGCGGCACAGACCGTGGTTGCGACGGGCGCGATAAAACTTTGACTTTGGGGGAGCCGCCGCCTAAACTTTGAGTGGTCGTGCTAGATGGGGAGCTGGCGGTGCCCTGAACCCGCAACCCGCCTTAGCGGGGTTGAACTCCCTCTCGAGGTCCGGTTCTGTGGGACTGGCGGCGTCGCGTGATGTTGATGGACGGGTCCCGCGCGGCGCGGAACGGTGAACTCGGTCAGGACCGGAAGGTAGCAGCCGTAAGCCGATCTCCGCGGGTGACGTGGGAGTGCCCACCCGGAGTTAACGAGCGTCGTTAAGCTGGAGAATTGTGATCGACAGAGGGTGCACGGCCTTCATAAGGAGACCCCCCAAGGAGACTCCGGCGTTCAAGCCGGCGAGGACGTGGGCCGGTGCTGCACTTACATATTTTGTAGTAGACCGTGAAGCATGGCCTATGACTGCGCCTATCGCTACCGCTGCTACCCGACCGCCGTCCAGCAACGCGAACTGGCGCGGACCTTTGGCGCGTCTCGCTTTGTCTATAATTGGGCGCTGCGGCTGCGCACCGATGCCTTCTACGAACGGGGTGAGCGCATCAGCTATGTCCAATCGTCCGCCGCCTTGACCGCGTTGAAGCGAACGGACGAGCATGCCTGGATGAACGAGGTCTCGTCGGTGCCGATGCAGCAAGCCTTGCGGCACCTCGATACCGGCTTCCGCCATTTCTTCGCCGGCCGTGCCAACTACCCGACGTTCCACACCAAGCACGGCAGGCAAGCGGCGGAATACACCACGTCGGCGTTTCGATTCCGGGACGGGCAAGTGACGCTGGCGAAGATGGACGCGCCGCTGCACATCCACTGGTCGAGGCCGCTGCCCCAGGGCGCGAAACCCACCACCGTCACGGTGAGCAAGGATGCCGCCGACCGCTACTTCGTCGCGCTGCGCATCAATCGATCCATTGCGCCACTGCCGCCCATTGCCACCGCCGTTGGCATTGATGTTGGCATTTCGTCGCTGGTCACACTTTCGACCGGGGAGCGGATCGGCAACCCCCGGCATACGCGACGTGACGCCAAGCGGCTGGCCCGCGCTCAGAAGAAGCACGCTCGCACCCAGGTGGGGAGCAAGCGACGAGACAAAGCCCGCAAGCGGGTTGCTCGTCTCCACGCTCGGATCGCGGACCGCCGCCTTGACCACCTGCATAAGCTCACCACCCGACTGATTCGTGAGAACCAAACGCTGGTCGTGGAGAGCCTGGCGGTCAAGCACCTGGTCCGCCACCGATCCCTGGCCAAGCACATCAGCGATGCGGCCTGGGGTGAGCTGGTCCGCCAACTGCGCTACAAGGCGGCGTGGCACGGACGTGAGTTGATCGAGATCGACCGCTGGTATCCCAGCAGCAAACGGTGCTTCGATTGCGGTCACGTCGTCGCCTCCTTGCCGCTCGACATCCGATCCTGGACCTGCCCCGCGTGCGGCGTGGTCCACGACCGTGACAGCAACGCGGCGAAGAACATCCTTGCGGTCGGACAGACCGTGAACGCTCGGGGAGAAGGGGTAAGACCAAAGCGGTTCACCGTGGCGGCGCCTTTCGCTGAATCGAGTATCTCCGTCCTTTAGAGCGGTTCTCATAAAAGTTGACGTGATGCAGCATAGCCGCAATGGGCGAACCAGGCGGCGGCATGCTGGCTGGTGATCGTGAGCAGGGCCGCCGTGATCGCCTGGTCGAGCTCAGCCCGGGTG
>JALZJP010000168.1 GCA_030859715.1 Chloroflexota bacterium | reverse complement strand
TCGGCCGCTCCGGCTCTCGGCCGCGAGGTTGTTGCTGGTCAACGCGGGAGCGAGGTTTCCAAAGATCGGTGTCATTGTGATTGCCTCCTTAGGCTGGTATCGAATCGAAAAGACCATTGGTTGGCGGCCGTGTCCCCGGCGTGGGCCCTCATCTCTTTGGGTTCCGCCGCGGTGCCGCTGCTGCCGTCGCCCGCTTCGTCGGGGTCCGGCCGCGGCTACGACGAGCCGCTGTCGAATTGGCTGGCCGTCAGGGCCGGGCCAGACTTGCGTGCGGACGAAGAACAACCCTTGTCCTGTCGTCGCATTGTTCGTGCAGGCGATTTGCCTGCCAGTCGTTGACGCTCGAACGTCTCCGGGTCAATCAACTCTAGAACTACGTTACGATTCGTTAATGAGAAGACGATGAGATGGGGATGAGAGTTCTCTCATTGTTGTCGCGATGGCCGCGCGAGCCAACCCGCGGAAACGAATTCAGCGGCCGAATGCCATTTTCTCATGCTCTTCTCATCTTCGAGTGGGATAATGACATGAAGTGTTTGATCAGAACGCTCGCGACGCGCGAGCGGGGCTAGGCCGGAGGAGGATCGAACCGGTAGCCACTGCCGCGGATCGTGCTGAACAAGGAGGGCTCGCCCTCGCGATCGAGTTTGTTGCGCAGGTAGCGCACGTAGACGTCAACCACGTTCGACTCGCCTTCGAACTCATACTCCCAGACGGCGGTGAGGATTTGTTGGCGCGAAAGCAGGCGGCCGCGATTGCGGGCGAAGTATTCAAGCAGGGCAAATTCCCGCCGGGAGAGGTCGATGTGGTCACCAGCCCGCCAGACGCGATGAGCTTGGAGGTCGATCGTCAGGTCGCCCAGCTGCAAGGTGGAGGACTGGCGCTGCCCGGTGTCGCGGGTGCGGGCCCGGATCCGGGCCAACATCTCCTCATAGCTGAAGGGTTTGGTCATATAATCGTCGGCGCCGCCGTCGAGGGCGCTGACCTTGGACTCCACATCGTCGCGGGCGGTGAGCATGATCACCGGCAGCTCGCTCCGCTGGCGCCGAATCTCACGCAAGATCTCGTGCCCGCTGTGGTCCGGCAGGCCAATGTCGAGCAACACGAGGTCGAGCTGTTCGGCGGCGACGATGAGCAAGCCGTCTTCCCCGTTCTCGGCGGACAGCACTTGGTGGCCGTGGGCGGCGAGCCCCCGTTCCACCATCCGCGTGATTGCCAGCTCATCTTCGATCAGGAGTATACGCATGTGGCGCAGCATAGCGGAGCGGGCGGCAAGCGGCCAGTCGCCCCCGGGGTCCGGCCGAGGTTAATGAGATGAAACGCTTGCCATTTGTCGGGACTCGGATCCCGATCCGGCCCTGGACGATCGTCGCCGCCACCATCGGCGCCTTGATCGTCGCCATCTTCCTGGCCGGTGTGGTCTTGATTCGCGAGAACGAGCGCGTCCATAGCATCACCGAACAAGCGCTGCGCTATGACATTGAGATTGAGGACGAGGGCGACGACATCCGGGTCGCGGTCCTCGATCTCCGACATTATCAACGCGACATCATGTTTGGCGGTCCATCAAATTCGGCCTTGGCCGCCTTTGACCAAGCCTATTCCAATCTCCTCGAAGAGCTTGAAGAGCTTGATGCCGTGGGGTTGAATGAGCCCGACGTCATGATGCCCGAGCGATTCCGGGAACTCGCCCGCGTGCATTACGACGAGTTCCGGGCGGCGACGGACTTGTACACGACTGACCGGGCGACCTTTGACGCCGAGGCGGCCGCAGGGTTGCGTCGCATCGAAGAGCTGGACCGGGCGTCCGAAGCGATCGATGATTACGGAGAGTTCCTCACCAACAACTCGTTGGAGCGACTGCTGAACGCGGCCGGGCAAGAGCGTTTCATACTCATTGGCTTGATCACCAGCGTTGTCGTGGTCGGCATTGTCTTGGCCTTGAGCGCCGTTCGCCTGCTCTCGCGTCTGGACGCCTCGCACCAGCGGGAGCAGGTAGCGGCGGTCGAGCTGGCGAAGGCGCTCCGGCTGCGAACCGATTTTATCGCCGACGCCTCGCACGAGCTGCGGACGCCGCTGACCGTGATCCAGGGCAACGCGGAGATCGGGCTGACCACGCCCGGTGAATCGCTCCATCGTGAGGTGCTGACCGAAATCTCGATCGAAGCCACCCGGATGAGCAAACTGGTCGATGACCTGCTCTTCCTCGCTCGCTCCGATGCCGGCCGGCCGCCGCTCGATTGCGACTACGTGTCGGCCCGGTGGCTTACGTCCCGCATGGAACGGCCGGCGGAAGTGCTGGCCCGGCAGCGGGGATCCTGCCTCGAAACCGATTTTCAGGGCGACGGCTTTTTGGAGCTGGATCAAGCCCGGATCGAGCAGGCGGTGCAGATCCTAGTCGACAATGCGGCTCGCTATAATTCCCCAGATGCCTGTATCCGGCTGTCATCTCGGGTCCGAGCGGACGAGCTGTCGATCATCGTCGCCGACAAAGGGTCCGGGATTCCGTCCGAAGAGCTGCCGCTGATCTTCGATCGCTTCTACCGGGTGCGCAACCGGCGGGAGCGGAAGAAGAATGGCAGCGGCTTGGGCCTGGCGATCGCGAAGACGATCGTCGAAGCCCATCACGGCAGCATTAGCGCCGAGAGCCGGGTTGGGTCCGGGACGACCATGACGATCCGCCTGCCCCTGGCGAGCGGATCGCCGGTGCCGATCGAGCTCGTTGAGGTGAAGGAGAAGACGCTCACCGCCGTGTCGTCCTAGCGAATTCCGGTCGCTCTTGTGATTCGGATGGCAGTGTGAATCATTGCCAGGACCAGACGATCCGTCAGCGAACCAGCGGCGGCTTCATTCCAGGTTCCAGTCGTAGACAAGGTTGCGAGCCAAGCAGGATTCGCGGGACTGGAAACAACTACTCATGCCGGATCGCCAGCACGCGGTCGGTGGCCGGCTCCGGCGTCTCCAGCAGGTCGGCGACACCGTTGAGCGGGAGCGTCCGCTGGGCGCCTTCCGGCAGCGTCTGCTTGACCGCGCCGATGAAGTCGCGGAAGAGCGGGTGGGGCCGGGTCGGGCGGGAGCGGAATTCGGGATGGAACTGGACCCCGACATAGAAGGGGTGGTCCCGCAGCTCCATGATCTCCGCCAACTGGCCGTCGGGTGAGGCGCCGCTGACGATCAGGCCGGCCTCCGCCAGTTGAGCCCGGAAGGCGTTGTTGACCTCGAACCGGTGCCGGTGCCGCTCGGAGACGATTGGCTCGCTGTAGGCGGCGGCGGCTTTAGTGCTTGGCTCTAACCGGCAGGGCCAGAGGCCAAGCCGCATGGTCCCGCCCATGTCGACGCCGTGCTGGTCCGGCATCAGATCGATCACCGGGTAGGGCGTCTGCGGATCGATCTCGGTCGAGTTGGCGCCGGTCAGGCCGCAGACGTTGCGGGCGACCTCGATCACCGCCATGTGCAGGCCGTAGCAGAGGCCGAGCAGGGGGATCTGGTGCTCGCGGGCGAACTTCGCCGCCAGGATCTTGCCTTCGGTGCCGCGGGGACCAAAGCCGCCCGGCACCACCACCCCGGAGACCTTGCGCAGCGCGCGATCAAGCTCTTCAGCGGTCACGGTTTCGGAGTTGACCCACACGATCTCCGGCTCGATGTCGTGCCAGAGGCCGGCGTGGGTCAGCGATTCGCACACGCTCATGTAGGCGTCCGGCAGCTCGACGTATTTGCCGACGATGGCGACCTTGGCGGAGCCGCGGGGCCGGCGGATATGGTTGACCAGGTCGCGCCAAGGGTCCAATCGCGACTCGCCGGGCAGTTGCAGCTCGCGGGCGATGTAGTCGCCCAGGCCGGATTCTTCGAGGATCAGCGGCACCTCATAAATCGATGAGGCGGTCGGCATCGCGATGACCGCTTCCCGTTGGACATCGCCGAAGAGGGCGATCTTCTCTTTGACGTCGTCCGGAATCGGCCGTTCCGAGCGGGCGATGATGACATCGGGCTGGATGCCGAGCGAGCGGAGCTCCCGCACGCTCTGCTGGGTCGGTTTCGTCTTCAGCTCGCCGCCGCCGATCTCCGGCACCAGCGTGACATGGATGTAGAGGGCATTCGGGCGTCCCACTTCGCGCCGGATCTGGCGGATCGCCTCGATAAAGGCTTGGCCCTCGATGTCGCCGACGGTGCCGCCGACCTCGACGATCACGACATCCGCCTCATGCTGCCGTGAGGCAAAGCGGATCCGCTCTTTGATCTCGTTGGTGATGTGCGGGATCACCTGGATGGTGCCGCCGAGGTAATCGCCCCGGCGCTCCTTGGCGATCACGGCCGAGTAGACCTGGCCGGTGGTCAGGTTCGAGGCGCGGGAGAGGTTCTCGTCGGTGAACCGCTCGTAGTGGCCTAAATCGAGGTCGGTCTCGGCCCCGTCGTCGGTGACGAAGACCTCGCCGTGCTGATAGGGCGACATGGTGCCGGGATCGACATTGAGGTAGGGGTCCAATTTCATGATCGAGACGCTGGCGCCGCGGCTCTTGATCAGCCGGCCCAAGGAGGCAGTGGTAATCCCTTTTCCCACTGACGAGACGACGCCACCGGTCACAAAGATGTATTTTGGCATTCGGACCCCCTCCGAACTTGCTCAGCGATCCAGTGCCGCTCGCAACGGACCGCCGCTTCCCCGCTCGAATCGACCCCTGGCCGCCCGTGTCATCGATGCCAACTGCCGGCATCGACTGGCCGCGACTTAGCCGGCTGGCTGTAACGTGACGACCCGGATCGTCTCGCCCAACTCCGACTGGCGAATGGTCAGCTTCTCTTCGGGCGCGGGAACCTCGACCCCAAGCTCTTTGCAGAAGGGCTCGACCCCCTTTAGGGCGCGATCACCCTGTCCCGTCGCGTAGCGCATCGGGATCACCAACTTCGGCGCGATCTGGGCGACGACCTCGGCCGCGGCGTCCGGCTCCAGCGCGCCGCCGCCGCCGACCGGGATGAGCAAGATGTCGACAGTGGCCATTGCCTGCGCCTGCTCTTCGCCGAGGACGTGATCCAGATGTCCCAGATGGCCGACGACCATGCCTTCGACCTCGATCAGATAGACGGTGTTGTGCTGGCGCGACGTGTCTTCCGTGTCGTTGCGGTAGGTCCTGATGCCGGTCACGAAGACGTCGTGAATCTCGTACTCGCCGGGACCGCGCACGATCGTGGCCTCGGTCTTGAACCCGTCGAGGCCGGTCCCATTCCGCGAGACGGTGATCAGATCGGCCGGGGTGTTCTTCGGCAGGCTGTAGCCGTCGCCCCGGCTGACCGGGTCGGTCAAAATCGTCGCCTCGCGGGCGCGGAGGCGAAAGCAAGTATGCCCAAACCAGCGAAACTCGGCCATCGTCGTTTAATCCTGCCTGTTTGTCTGTTTATTTGTTTCAATCCTCACCCGAAGCTCGCTTCGGGGGCAACGGCGCGAAGTCTATAGCAATCCCCGGTCAGCGGTCGCCCGCGAACCTGTGCTGCTGCTTGGGCTGAGGGAAGGGTGCCGATGTCGCGTCGGTGCAAACGTGGGTGCGATCATCCTCGCTCCCGGGGCCTATGTCAGTTTAGCATGCGAACGGGCGATCTGGTAGGGAGCGCCGACACCTGACATCGTCGCGGCGACGATGCGCATGGTTGTCTGGACGTGGGGATCGCTACGCGGGCTCGTCGTCGTCGCCGAGACGCTTCAAGACCGATTTCACGACATCGTAGCCATACCCGCGACGTGCCAGGAAGCTCGCCAGGCGGCGCTGGCGGACGATGGGATCGAGCGCGGAATCCGCGCTCCGGCGGAGGCGGTCTTGGGCGAGGGCAAAGGCGGTGGCCTCGTCGTCGAGCTCGGCCGCATCGAGCGTGTCTTGCACGACGTCGCGATCGACCCCCTTGTGCCGCAGCTCCTGCTCGAGTAGCCGGCGGCCGCGGGGTTTGTGCTGGGCCCGGTTCTCGGTCCAAAACCGGGCGAATTCGGCGTCGTTGAGGTAGCCCCAATCGAGGAGACGCTGGATCGCGGGCGCGATCGCTGCCGGCGGGTAGCCCTTTTGCTTGAGGCGGTCGCGCACTTCTCGTTCCGAGCGGGCGCGATAGGTGAGGAAGAAGAGCCCGGCGTTGGTGGCGCGCGCGACCTCGTCGGCGGCGCGGAGCGCCTGGAGGCGGCCGGAATCGAGCTCGTCACCGACGCGCAGCCCCTCGCGTTCCGCGACCTCGCGAGCGATGCCGAAGGCAAAGGCGCCATCGAGATAGAGGTTGAGCCGCTCGGGATCGCGAGCCTGGCCGGTGAGCGCCGTAATCGTGCCGGGAGTGACTTCTGCCATCGAGTCCGGCTCGTCCGGCCTGGGCAGGGTGCGACGTGGCCGGCGAGTCCAGGACATGGTTCGGTGAACCTCTAGTACGACGCCGCCTCGGGCGATCCGCCGGCCGAGCAGAGCGGGCACTGGCCAGGGGCGTACGCTTCGTATTCGGCATTGAGCAGGCCGAAGATTTCGTGACCGCCGATCTCGTCCTCGACGCTGCTCCAAAGCGTGCCAATGCCGAGCACCTCGCCGCCGAGGCCGGCCACCAGCTTCGTGAAATGACGCATCGTCTCACCGCTGATGATCAGATTGTCGATCGCGAGGACACGGCGTTCACGGATCAGGTCTTCGAGGTTGCGGGCAATCGAGACCGAGCCGTTCGTTGGCGTGGCGGAGACCACGTACGCCTTCGGCTCAAGGAAATAGGCGACCCACTGCGCCAGACCGGCGCCCCAGATCGAGGGCACGGCCACCGTTTCCACATGGGCCGTGAAAAAGTGCTTGGCGATGGCGTATCCCATGTGGCTGGCGGCAACGGGATCGCTGAGCAAGCGGTCGCGGTCCAGTAGGCCGGAGCTGTGGTGGCCGGAGTGAAGGGCGTAGTGCCCATCGCGGAGCAGATGCTGCCGTTTCAGGTCAGACAGAATCTTGGGATCGAGCTGAGACATCGCCGGAGCGCCTCCTCCAGGAATGAATGCGCCGTTGCATCACGCGCCGTAGCATAGCATGCGGTGCGGCGGGGCTTGAATTCGTCTGACGTGGTCGGGCCGATCGGTTCAGCCAGCGCGGCTGGCGAGCTGCTCCACCAACGCGAGCAACTGGTCGCGGGCTGCATTTGGGCCGGCGCCGGAGGCAAGCGGGAGGGCGGCTCGGGCCTGATCGTGATAGTGCCCCACTCGCGCCGCGATCGCCGCCGGGATCTCATGCGCGGCGAGCAGGGCTAAGACCCGCGCGATGCCGACGGCGTCGATGTCCGCGGCGGCGTAGATCGCCGTCAACTCGTCGCGAGTGGCGGGCGAGGATCGTTCCCGCAGCAGCAGGATGGGGAGGCTTTGCTTCCGGCGGCGGATATCGTCGGCCGGTGCTTTGCCGGTGGCGGCGGTGGCGCCCCAAACGCCCAGCGCATCGTCCCGGACCTGGAAACCGGTGCCCAGGGCCAAGCCAAAGGCCGCGAACCGCTCGGCCATCGCATCGGTCGCTCCCCCCAGCAAGGCGCCGGCCCAAGCGGCGTAGTGGAGGATGGCGGCGGTCTTGGCGGCGATCATGTCCAGGTAGTCGGCGGCGGAGACATCGGACCGGCCCTCGAAGCTGAGATCGAGGGTCTGGCCCTCGACGATCGCGATCGTGGTCCGGGAAAAGGCGTCCAGCAAGCGGAGGATGAGCGGCGGCGGCACCCCCAGCCCGGCCAGGTGAAAGAATGGGAGCTGTGCCGCGGCAAAGAGGGCGTCACCGGCGTTGATCGCCTGGCCAACCGACCAGCGCCGCCAGACCGTCGGCCGGTGTCGGCGGATCGGGCTTTCGTCCTGAATGTCGTCATGGATCAACGTGAAATTATGGAGCAGCTCGATCGCGGCGGCGACTGGCGCCGCGGTCGTGGCGGGGCCGCCGGCCGCGACCGTGGCGAGCATCGCCACCGCCGGCCGAATGCGCTTGCCGCGATCGCTGGTTCCCGCCGCCGTCGGCCGAAGCTCTGGATCGAGGTCGCCCAGATGATAGCGAACCATCGTCGCCAGGAGCGGGGCGCGGCCATCGAGCGCCGCGGTCGCCGTGGCCATAAAGGGCGCCAGCAGATCGTCGAGGGGTGATGGGCCGTCGCTCGCGGACACGGGAATGAGGATGGACCGAGGTGTTGTCATCCGGTCGTGCTCTCCCAAGGTCATACGGAGGCGATGCGGCTGCCGCGCGGCCGCGACGGCGTCATTATGCAAGAACCAGCCGGTCGTGACCGGCCGTTCGACGCGGCTGCCGCCCACGGTCGATCATTGGTGCCAGGTTTGGCCTCCTCCGGGCCGCGTCGGGAACGCCAAATCATGTAAAATAGGCGTGCGCGAGATCGACAGCACGATGCGCGTGACCGGACGAGCCGCCCTGACCACGGCGGTTGGAGCGAGTACGCGGTTCGCCGGCCAGAAGAAGGACGGGACTACCATGTTCTTTGATCCGATGTATTTCGTATTTATGCTGCCAGGGCTGCTCTTCATGCTCTGGGCCCAGCACCGGGTCAAGTCGACGTATCAGAAGTTCAGCAAGGTGCCGAACGACGCGCACCTGACCGGCGCCCAGACCGCCCGCCGGGTGCTGGACAGCGCCGGCTTGCAGCAAGTCGCGGTCGAACGCATTCCTGGTGAGCTGACCGATCACTATGACCCGCGGAGCCGCGTGCTGCGGCTCTCGGATGGCGTCTACAGTGTGCCCTCGGTCGCGGCCATGGGGATCGCCGCCCACGAGGCCGGGCACGCCATCCAGCACGCGCGGCTCTATGCGCCGATGCAGTGGCGGACCGCGATCGTGCCGGTCACGAATATTGGCTCGAACCTGGGTATCTTCGTGCTGATCGCCGGCCTGTTGCTGGCGCAGCCGCAGCTGGCTTGGCTTGGGGTCGGGCTTTTCGGTCTGGCGACCGTGTTCGCGTTGCTGACCCTGCCGGTGGAGTTCGACGCCTCGAACCGGGCCAAGCAGGCGCTGGCGAGTAGCGGCATGGTGAACGTGGCGGAAGGAAAGGGCGTGGCTCAGGTCTTGGGCGCCGCCGCCTGGACCTACGTCGCGAGCTTCGCCGCCTCGCTGCTGACGTTGCTCTACTACGTCTCGCTGGTCACCGGCATGAGCCGGAGCCAGGAGTAACCTGGTCCACGCATCGGCCCGCGAGACTGGTGATGTCACGACACGAAGGCCGGGGGCGGCACTCTCCCCCGGCCTTTGGTTGTCCGTGCCTTCGGTCGGTGGCGACCGCTGACGCGAGCGGTCGCGTGATAGCATCGGACGAGCACTCGCGCGGTGGCCCGCGGCCACGTAGCCATGACCAAGGGGAACGCAATGAAATCCTGGACGCGCCCGCTGTTTGCCGCCTCGACCCTGCTGGCGGTTCTGTTTGGCGCGCTGCCGGCACTGGCGGCGCAAGAGTCGGCGACTTCCTATCAGAGCCCGACCTATGGCTACGGGATACGTTGGGACACGGACGTCTGGTCCATGGACGAGGAGGCGGTGCTCGTCGCTGACGGACCGGCCGTGGTCGATCAGGTCCGGCTCGTGAAGTCCAGCGGCGGTGCGCTGCATGTCGTGGGCGCGGCGCTCGGCTATGCCGACGCCGTGAGCTGCATCGATGCCGAAGCGGATCTGCTCGGGGCGGCGGCCGGGGTGAGCTCCGTCGTCCCGCTCGTGCAGAACGATGGTCAAGCGCTGGCGGGGGAGGTGGACGGCATCGCCTACGCCGGGTTCCAGCTCACGTATACGCCCGAGACCGGCGCCGCGCTCGATCTGATGCACTTCATCGAGTGCCGGCTGCTGCCCGGCTCAAACGCATCATTGGTGTTTGCCCTGGCCACGACGCCAGATCAATTCGAGCGGGATATGGCGGCGGCGGGAGCGGTCAACGAAACGCTGGCGTTCCCTTTGGCCCAAACGGCGACGCCGGCCGCGGGGCTGGACAGCGAAGCGACCGCGAACCAGGTGGACGATGCTTGGTTCACGGATCAGGTCGCCGCGGCGACCGCGGCGGCCAGCGTGGCCGGGCCGCTTGACGGCGAGTTGGTGCAGGCGACCGGCCGCTCGACCCTGTTTGTGCCTGGTGTCAACAATGAGCATTTCTACCTCCGCGTGAGGTTCCAAAATCCGTCGGACGCGATTGACGCCCCGTGGGATTTTGGGGTGACCTTCCGTGAGGACCCCGCGGGTGAGCATTACCGGCTGGTGTTCGATTCGTTCGGCGGTTGGTATCTCACGGTCGGCATTGACGAAGATGTCCAAACCGGCTCCGTCGCTTCGCTCCAATCGGGAGCGGGTGGCGTCAATTCGCTAGAGTTGGTGGTGGCGGGGGAGACCGGCGCCTTCCGGCTGAATGGCGAGCTGGTGGGACCGCTCGATCTCGCCGCGATTCCCGGCGCCGGCCAGATCGCGATCGGCACCGCGTTTTTCGCCGCCAACACGGTCGAGGGCGCGATCACGAGCTATCGAGACCTGCAAATCTGGCCGCTGGCCGCGCCGCCGACACCACCCGCCTCGATACCGACCCCGACCCCAAGGGCCGATGACCCGGCCGCGGCCACCCCGGAGCCCGCGGTCGAAGCCGATACGCCGCCGACCCTGGCGGCCCCGACCGTGGAGCCGGCCGCCGAGCCAACGCCGACCTTCGTCGCCGCCACCGAGCAACAGGTTGTGGTGCGCCTGGCCCCGGTGAATGACTCCGGCGTCGAAGGACTGGCGGTGATCTACCCGGATGGCGAGCAGACGACGATCGCGCTGCGCATCCTCGGGGCGTCGGTTGACGAGGTCGGCGCCATCCACACCGGCACCTGTAGTTCGATCGAGCCGCTGCCCGACTACGCGCTCGCCATCTTCGACCCGATGGGGAGCAGCTCGAGCACGATCAACATTCAGCCCAGCGAGCTTCAGAGCGGGCAGTTCGTGGTCGTCTTGCACGAAAGCACCGCCGCCTTCGGCACCATCGTCGCCTGCGGCGCTATCCCGGCTCCGTGACGAGCGGCCGAAGGTGAATGACTGGTCGCGACGGGCAAGCGGGGAGAGCAAACGGCCCCTCGCGACCGTTTCCTATGCCGGGAGCGTTCGGCGGTTTGGCCTGATGCTGGTTGGCCACGAGGATGCCAAGTGAATGGCGAATATTGACTTTGTGAACGACCTTGCAGACGACGAGACTGACTGGCAACGGGTCCGTATCAGAACGAACCGAGGTAGGGTAACTGATTTTACCGTCCAGTATGAGACAACCGTCGATGGGAATCGGCTTGCCGTGATCCGCTATGATTCTGCTCACGGATTTCCGCACGTCGATGTCATGAACCGCCGTGGCGAGTTGGTCGAGAAGACGCCCATGCCAGACAATCCGCCATTGAACGAAGCGTTGCAATTTGCCGTTGGCGACATCAAGCGGAATTGGCCGGTGTATCGGCGGCGGTTCTTTGAGGAAGGAACATGAGCAACTACGAGGAAGTCGACGACGAGCGGGCAGCGCGGATTGATCAGGGTTTTGACGACATGCATCGATTCCTGCGGAACCTGCTCGATGATCCGACGCCGTTGCAGCTCATCCCCGATGGTTCAACGCTGCAATTTCGCACGGTCCGGGTTGACGATGACGAGATGCAGCTGACCGCTCACCGGCTGCCGGACAGCAGCGGCCCATGGACAGCGCGCGTGACCAGCTGTGAGATCGCGAACAGCCCTGTCGATGCCTCCGCGCGTGTGCCCGAGAATGTCGAGGGTTCCCCGAACGGCCACCGCATGAGCCGGTGCGTTGAGCATCGTCATCGGCTCGTCCGGGTGGCATCCACCTCGCAAGCCGCCTTAGACGCGGTGGAAGAGGTCGTCTGCTCGTCGGCGGCACGGATAGCCACCGGGTAAAGCTGGGACGCTGCGGTCCGTCTCAGTTGATTCGCTTCTCGCGGCCGGCCCACTCCCGGTCGCGGAGGACGAATTTTTGGACTTTGCCGGTCGAGGTCTTCGGCAGGTCGCCGAACTCGACCGCCTTGGGCACCTTGAACCGGCTGAGCCGGGCGCGGCAGAACGCGATCAGCTCCTCAATGGTCAGCGCGTGGCCCGGCTTCAGGGTGACGAAGGCTTTGGGAACCTCGCCCCAGTAGTCGTCGGGGATGGCGATCACCGCCGCCTCCAGCACGGCGGGGTGGGCGACCACGGCTTGCTCCACCTCGATCGTGGAGATGTTCTCGCCGCCGGAGATGATGATGTCTTTCTCGCGATCGCGTAGCTCAATGTAGCCATCGGCGTGCATCACCGCCAGGTCGCCGGAGTGGAACCAGCCGCCGCGAAAGGCTTGTGCGGTCGCCCCCGAGTCGCGGAAGTAGCCCTTCATCGTGTTGTTGCCCCGCATGATCGCCTCGCCGATCGTGACGCCATCGGTGGGGACGTCGTTCATCGCGTCGTCCACCACCCGGACCTCATCGGCGATCACGTAGCCGACGCCCTGGCGGGCTTTCAGACGCGCCCGCTCCGCCACCGGCAGGTCGTTCCAATGCGGCTGCCATTCGCAGACGGTGTAGGGGCCGTAGACTTCGGTCAGGCCGTAGACATGGATGATCTCGGCCCCCAACGACTCGATCTGCGCGATGAGCGTCGGCGAGGGCGGGGCGGCGGCGGTGCTGATGATCAACCGGCGGGGCAGCGGCGTGGTTGGCGCGTTGGCGGCGTTGGCGAGCGCGATCAGGACGGTCGGGGCGGCGCAAAAATGGGTCACCCTGGCCGTTTCAACCAGGCGCCACACCAGCTCGGGGTCGATCTGGCGCAGGCAGACGTGGGTGCCGCCGATCGCGGTCACCGCCCAGGGATAGCACCAGCCGTTGCAATGGAACATCGGCAACGTCCAGAGGTAGACGCTGTCACTGCTCATCCTCGTCTCCAACAGCTCGCCGAGGCTATTCAGATAGGCGCCGCGGTGCGTGTACATGACGCCCTTGGGGCGGCCGGTGGTACCGCTGGTGTAGTCAATCGCGATCGTCTCGTCCTCGTCGGCCAGGGGCCAATCAAGTGGATCGGGGCTGCCGCCGCCCAGGAACGCCTCGTACTCGATCTCCCCCAGCTGGATGCCGTCCGGCACGTCCTCGACGTTGACAATGGTTTCCACATGGTCGAGCTGATCGAGCACCGGCGCGATGGTTCGGGCCAGTTCGGTGTCGACCACCAGCACCTTGGCCTCCGAGTGGTTCAGGATGTAGGCGACCTCGTCGCCGTTGAGCCGGGTGTTGATCGCGACCAGGATGCCGCCCGCCAGCGGCACCGCGAAATGCCCTTCCAGCATCGCCGGGATGTTCGGCACCAGGTACGCGACCCGGTCACCCTTTTCGACCCCGGCCGCGACCAGGGCCGAGGCCAGCCGGTGTACCCGCTCGTTCAGTTCGGGATAGGTCCATGACCGGTCTCCGTGGATGATGGCGGGTTTCTGGCGGAAGATCGCGGCGCTCCGTTGCAAGAACCGGAGCGGCGTCAGGTGCGAGCGGTGGACGGCGGCCGGGTACATAGGCATAGACGAGGAGTTCTCCGTGCGGTGGCGGCCGCGACGATCCGCGCCCCGGCCTGACCAAGAGTAGAGTCTGTCGCCCATGATAGCCCGAAAGCCGCGTATGATTGAATTGGGCGCGTCCTCCCGCCAGACCGGCTGCCGGCACTGGCGGTGACGCGGAACGAGGAGCAGTGCCGATGATCGACAAGCAAACAACCATGGCGGCGGCAATCGCGGCGGTGCCGGACGGGGCGATCCTGGCGCTGGGCGGGAACACGCTCCATCGCGGTCCCTTCGCGGCGGTGCATGAGCTGGTGCGGCAGCGCAAACGCGGCCTCGAGCTGGTCAAGACGGCCGGCGCCTACGATGTTGATCTCCTCTGTGGCACCGGTTGCGCTGCCGCCGTCTCGGCCGGGTTCGTCGGCTTCGAGACCCTGTACGGCCTGGCCCCGAGCTATAGGCGTGAGGTCGAGCAGGGGCGCGTGCTTGCCAAAGAGCATGCCTGCTACAGCGTCATTGCCGGGCTGCGGGCGGCGATCCAGGGCGTCCCCTTCATGCCGATTGCCGGCATGCTCGGCTCCGATCTGCCGGCGGCGCGCGGTTTCGAGAGTGTTCGTGACCCGTACACCGGGGACGGCGTGGTCGTGATCCCGGCCTTAATGCCGGATGTCGCGATCGTCCATGTGCAGGAGGCGGACCGCACCGGCAATGCCCGCATCTACGGCACCCGGTTCGAAGATATCCTCATGGTGCGGGCGGCTAGGCATGTGATCCTGACCACGGAACAGCTCGTCGATGGCGCGACGTTCGAGGCGATGCCGGAGAGCGTGGCTATCAGCGGCTTCATGGTCGATGCGGTGGTGGAAGCGCCCGGCGGGGCCCGGCCGGGTGGCTGTGCCGGGCTGTATGACTTCGATGCCGAGTACCTTGCCGCCTACATCGCCGCCAGCAAAGACGCCGGCAGCTTTGACAGGTTTGTCGCCGAGCGCATTCTCCAGGCTGAGCCGGTGCTGGCGGCCCGATGACGACGACTGGCGAACATGCTCCCGTCCCTGCCGCCGTGATGATGGCGGTGGCGATGGCCCGCTTGCTGCACGATGGCGAGACCGTGTTTCACGGCGTCGCCTCACCGCTGCCGATGGTGGCGACGCTCCTGGCGAAGCAATCGTGGGCGCCGGACCTGGTCTATCTCAACATTACCGGCAGCGTCGATCCGCGGCCGGAGCGGTTGCCGGTGTCAACCGTCGATCCCGCCCTGCTTCGCGGCACCCGCTCGCTCGTCACCTTGACCGACCTGTTTGACCTGGCGGCGCGAGGCCGGCTCGATGTCGCGTTCCTTAGCGGCGCCCAGATCGATCAGGGGGGACGGATCAACCTCAGCGTGATCGGAGATTTTGCCCGGCCCAAGGTCCGGTTACCGGGCGGGGCGGGGAGTGCCGCCCTGATGCCTTCGGCCCGGCGGGTCATCCTCTGGCGCACCAAGCATGATCGCCGTTCCTTTGTCGACCGGCTCGATTTCGTGACCGCGGCCGGGAACGTCGATCGCGTGGTAACCCCGCTTTGTGTCTTTGTCCGTCGCGACGGCCGGCTCGAGGTCGAGAGCATCCACCCCGGCGTGGCGCCGGAGTACTTGCGGGCGCAAACCGGATTCGCGATTGCGGCTGATGCCGCCACCCCGCTGACGCCGGTTCCGACCGCCGAGGAGCTGGCGATGCTGGCCCTCATCGACCCCGATCGGGTGATCGACAGCGAGTTTGCCATCGGCTAGCCGATTTGGCGTTGCCGGCTGCCGATCGTGGTTAGTCCTCGGTCATCATGATCTCTTCGTCGCGGCCGTTGATGATCGCTGCCAAGGTGTTGCACAGCCGCTGGGCCTCGGCCTTGCTGAGCCCGAGCCGTAGCAGCGGGGCGCCATCGGCCGGACCGATTTCGACCGTGAGCCCTCCGGCCGGAGAGGCGCGGGCAACGACGGCGCCGATCGTTCGCTTCATCTCGGACTCGGCTGACTCTGGGCCTAGCGCTGCCAACACATCCAGTCGCATCCCTGCCTCCCGATCCCCACGCGGTGTCTTGCCTGACAGGTTTCCTTCGTTGCAGTGTACCGTGCGCGGTTTGCTGGTCGTCAGCGGCCGCTTGACCAAATCGGCGCGATCCCGCAACCTGTTGTGTGCGAAGTCTTTCGGAAGGGAAGCCTTCGCTCAATCGGAGCGCGTGTTGCGAGGGGCGCGGGCAGACGATAAACTCAGCGCCGGGTAGCTCGATGCTGGGAAGTCGGAACCTCATGCCAAGCATTTCTTGTGGAAGTGGGTGTCCGGACATGCCGTACATCCGAAAGTGGGGAGGGGACCACGATGAACCAGGTTGATTCGCTTGACGAGCAGATTTTGGCGGCGTTGCAAGCAAACGGCCGGTTGACGATGAAAGCGCTGGCGGAGCGGGTCGGGTTGTCCAGCCCGGCCATGATCGAGCGGGTGCGCCGGCTCGAGGAGCGCGGCGTGATCGCCGGCTACCGGGCGGTGATCGCGCCGGTGGCGCTGGGACGGCCGATCACGGCCTTGATCCGGGCGACGGTGGCCGGCGGTGACTATGAAAAATTCCTCGGCGTGGTCGAGGCGGAGCCGGCGGTGGCCGAAGCCCATCGGGTGACCGGGGAAGCGACCCATCTGGTCAAGGTCCATGTGCCCGACACGGCGGCCCTGGAGAAGCTGGTGGACGCCTTCAGCGTCGCCGGCGCCCGCTGCGAGACCGTGTTGGTCCTTTCTTCGCCAGTCCCGTACCGGCCGGTGACGCCGCCCGAGGGCACCACCACCCAACGGACCCGGCTGACCCGCCGCCGGCGCCGCGCCGCCACCGGCGCCGCCCCGGTGGACACCGGCACGGAGGCGCCGAAGCGGCCTGGCCGCCCGCGGGGACGCCGCCGGGTGACGGCTGAGACCGCGGATTAGCTCCTATGCCCCTCGCCCACGATTGGCGGGCGCGGTCTAACGCGATGGGCAAGTTTTCTGGATCATCGCTGACGGAGCGCCATTCGCTGTTTGTGGCGGAGCGCGGGGCTAAAACTCCGCGCTTGGTCATGTGACCGCCACGGAACGGGCTGCATGCCGTCGAAAAGCACCCTGGATCGGGGTTCGTCGTACCCAGCCTGCTTGGCGCTAAAAGAATCGCTTCAGCAAACCCAGGGCGCCTTGCTTCCAGGGTGCCCGGTGGCTGATGCCGGACTGCCCGGCGAATCGGTCCTGGTGTTCGACATACCAGGCGAAATTGCGGAGCAGCGCATCTTGATTGGAATAGTGTGGCTGCCAGCCGAGGCGCGCTTGCGCTTTTTCGATCGAGACAAAGGAGTCCTTGGCGGCTGTTTCGTAGACCCATCGGTAGAGCGGTGAGATGCCCAGGCGATCGAGCGCCCGTAGCGCCCAGATCGCGGGCGTGGCGGGAACGCCGATGATGCGCTTGCCATGGCCGGCCCGGTCCAGGACCGCCTGGTAATCCTGGCGCATCGTGGCGAAATCGGCGGCGCCGATGTTAAACGTGTCGTTGACCGCCTCCGCTGGCAGCGTCAAGCAACGCTCGATGGCGTGGCAGAGGTCTTCCACGTCGAGGAGCTGATAGCGGTTGGCGCCGTTGCCAAGCACGGGGAAATGCTTGCCGGCCAGCGCCCAATCGTAGAGCAGAGCGAAGACGCCGAGCCGCTCCGGGCCGACAAATGACTTCGGCCGCAGGATCGGCACGACCACGCCGCGCGCCCGGTACTCGAGGGCGATCATTTCGGCCCGAATTTTCGCCTTGCCGTAGGGACCGACCCCGTCTAGGGGATCAGTTTCGCGCAGCGGATGGTGATCGGGGATGCCATAGACGGCGGTTGACGAGATATGGACGACGCGCTCGACGCCAAGCCGTTGCGCCGTCTCCAGCACGGTCCGGGTGCCCTCGACGTCGGTCGTGTAAATCTCTCGCGGCGGATAGAGCGGCAGGGCGGCGGCGGCATGGACCACCGCACCGGCGCCGGCCATCGCTTCGTTCACCGCCGCCGCGTCGCGGATGTCGCCGTTCAGGACGGTGAGCCGGTCGCGCGCGTCAGGAAAGGTAAATGGCGCGATGTCGAGCGAGACGACCGCGTAATTCCGCGCCAGCAGATAGCGAATCAGGTTGATGCCCAGGAAGCCGGCGCCGCCGGTGACGAGGACAGTGGGCGGTGCCGCCATTCAGCCTCCCAGTACGGACTCTGGGAGAATGGTGAGCACATCGGTAGCGAGGCGCTGGACTAAAGGTCCGCGCTGAGCACCACGAAGTCCCTCCGGGACTAAACACGATTCGTCTTCCGGAAGATCGGTCGTTCTGCCGAGCATAGTAACCCATGTTAATCGATCGACGTATTGGCCCTAGTCCTGAAAGGACTTTTCCGGTGCTCAGCGCGGACTTTTAGTCCAGCGCCGTCGCCCGGCTACTCCTCCGGGGCCGCCGGCGGGCGCGGCATCGGGAACTCCGGTCCGCCACTACCGCCGACGCGGACGCCGCGGGCGTACTCGTTGATCGTACCCTGGGCGCCGCTGGTGAGGTTGCCGCCGCGTTGCCGGATGTTCTCCAGGGTGCGGGCCAGGTCGGCGCGGGCCCAGGGCGAGAGCTGGTCGCAGCGCTGGGCGGGGCCGCCGCCCTGGACCAGCACTTCTATCTTGTTGTTCCAATCATCCGTGGGGCGGCCACCCGTCAGGTTGCAAACGACGCCCTGGTAGATGCCCGGCGGCACCGGGAACTGGTCGGCCACCGGCTGCCCATTCGGCCCAGTCAGCAATTGGGCAAACTCCGGCCGGTCGTGCATATCGAGCATCATCTGGTTCCAGATCGGGCCGGCGCTCTGGATGCCGTCAAGCTCCCGCAACGGCTCATTCCTGGTGTTGCCGACCCACACCCCGATCGCGAGGTCGGTGGTGTAGCCGACGGTCCAGGTGTCCCGCCACTCGTTCGAGGTGCCCGACTTGGCGGCGGTGGGCCGGCCAAGCTGCTGCTGGGTCTGGCCGAACAGGTTGCTAGTGGTAAAGATCCGCGCCCTGGCGTTGTTGTCGGTTAGGATCGAGGTCACCTGGTAGGCATGCTCAGCCCGGAGCGCCTGCTCCGCCCGCTCGAGGGTGGTCTCGCGATCCAGCTCCCACAAGATATTGCCCGCGTTGTCCTCGATCTTGAGGATCGGCGAGGCCGGCACGTACTTCCCATTGTTCGCGAGTGTGGCATAGGCGTTGGTCAACTCCAGCGGCCAGATGTCGGCCGCGCCAAGGCCGATTGCCAGTCCGTATTCGGACGGCTCCTGCGACATGCCGTGCTTGAGTCCCATCCGGCGGCCGATGTCGATAATCGCCGACGGGCCGCCAGCGTACTGCACCGCTTTGATCGCCGGAATGTTGAGTGAGTTTGCCAGCGCCTCACGCACCGGTAAGGCGCCGTTGAACGTCCGCAAATAGTTCTGCGGTTCATAGTACGGCTCTTCCTGCTGGGTGATGGGGTCGATGCGTCCCGGCGTCTCGATCCGGAACGGGGCGTCGAGGACGACGGTGCCGGGATGCCAGCCTTGTTCGAAGGCCGCCGCGTAGACGATCGGCTTGATCGCAGAGCCTGGCTGCTGCTGCGACGTGGCAATGTTGACCTGGCCCTCGATCTCGGGATTGCTATAGTTGGCGGAGCCCACCATCGCCAGGATTTCGCCGGTGTAGGGCACCATCACCACCATCGAGGCATTGAACGCCTCGTAGAACTGCAGTTGCTCCATGTTGCGGGCCACGATCTCCTCGGCCCGGTCCTGCACCGCCGTGTCAATCGTGGTGTAGATGTTGAGGCCGCTCTTGAGGAAATCCTGCTCGGGGTAGGTCTCGGCCAGGTATTCCTTCGCGTACTGGACGAAGTGGGGATGGTCGAGCACGGCGCCGTTGCCGTCCCGCTCGGGGTAGATCATCGGGAACTCGAGGTAGGCGGCGTCGGCCTCGGCGCGGGTGATGTAGCCGAGCTTGACCATCTGATCAAGGACGTAGACCTGCCGCTCCTTGGCGTCGTCCGGGTTGATCGAGGGGTTGAACCGGGTCGGTTGCTGGGGGATGCCGGCCAGCAGCGACGCTTCCGAGAGATTCAGCTCGCTGGCGTGCTTGTGGAAATAGGTCTGCGCCGCCGCTTCGATCCCGTACGACCGGTTCCCGTAGAAGATCTGGTTCATGTACATGGCGAGGATGTCGTGCTTGGAGTATTCCTGCTCGACCGCCACCGCCGCCAGCATCTCGCGGAACTTCCGGCTATAGCTGATGTCGCTGGCGCTGATCTGGTCATCGTGAATCGAGCGCACGAGCTGTTGGGTGATGGTCGAGAAGCCGGAGGTGCCGGTGCCGCCCAACTGGATTGTCAGCGCCCGCACGATCGCGGTCGGCTCGACCCCGAAATGGCTCCAGAAGGTAGCATCCTCGGCGGCGATCGTGGCATCGATCATCACTTGGGCCACCTGGTCGATCTCGATGTAGGTGCGCCAGCCGAAATCCTGATCGGCAACCTCTTGCAGCAGCTCACCGTTGCGGTCCAAGAACCTGGTCGTCTGGTAGGTCGTGGCGAATCTGGCGCCGGTGTTCGGCAGGGTCTCGTTGACCTCCCGATAGGCGACGACCGTGCCGCCGACCGCCGCCGCGGTCGAGATCGCGCTGGTGATGAGGATGCCGCCGATCCCGATCAGGAGGAGAAACGTGGTGGCGATCGCCCACCGGACCCAGCCGCCGCCCTTCTTGCTGTCGCGCCCGGTGATGCCCGGCAGCAGATGCGGCGGCAACCGCCGCGGCTGCCGCGCGGACCGCATCAGACCGGGGCGCCGCGCCCGGCGGCGGGCGTTCGGATGGTGTCGGCCGGAGGGTATGATGGGACCGCGACTCATGGTACTCCGTGTTTCAATGCTGGGCGCCAGGGCAGGTCGGGGCGGATGGTCCGGATCAGGCACGGACGGGTTACATTCATGGCGGTCCGGCGTTGCGCCGCCAGTGCATACTACCACGCGGTAGCGGGCGATCTGGTTTCGTGGACAACCGGGGGAGGCTGAGGATGGCGACCGGCGGCTGGGCGGAGGTCAAGGAGATTGTCGCCGGCCAGGAGCCGGAGGTCGCGATCGGCGTGGCCGCCCAAATCGTTGGCACCTGTTGTTCCTGGTCCTGCCATGGGGAGGTCGTCTACCCGGCGGCCAGCACGATCAAGGTGGCGATCCTGGTTGCCCTGGCCCAGGCGCTCGATGCCGGCCGCGTTTCCCTGACCGATGTGGTGGCGGTCGAGCCGGAAGCGGTGGTGCAGGGGAGCGGCGTGTTGCTGGAGATGCAACCAGGCTTGTCGCTGCCTATCGCGGACCTGGCCTACCTGATGATCGCCGTCTCCGACAACACGGCGGCCAACGTCCTGATCGAGGAGGTCGGGCTGACCGAGATCCAGGAGTCGATCACCGGGCTCGGCCTTTGTGACCTGCAATTGAACCGGCGGTTCCTCGGCCGGCTGCCGGGGCCGGGCGAGCCGGAGAACTACGCCACCGCCCGCGATTTGACGATGCTGCTGACCGCGATCGCCGAGGAGCGGGCGGCATCGCCAGAACAATGCGCCTGGATGCTCGAGGTGCTCGGCACGCAACAGAAACGGGACCGGCTCGCCCGCTTTCTCCCAGACGGCGTCACCTTCGCCGGCAAATACGGCTCGCTCCCCGGCTACGCGCACGACTCCGGGTTAATCTCGAACGGCGACGAGACGTTGGCGATCGCGGTGCTGACCTCGGGCTTCACCGACCCCTATGCCGCCGACATCGTGATCGGCGACATCGCCCTCGCGATGCTGGACGAAATTTCGTAGACAGGCTCCAACTCGACAATGAACTGGTTGAGCGGGTGCAGGATGGCGAGCCGTCGTTCTTCGAGACACTCGGGCGCGATCTGGCCGGATTGGCAGAGGCGGACCAGGACGCGTAGCCGCCAGCCGGCTTCAATCAGGGCGAGCAGCCTGGCCCGTCGGGCGGACGCGGAAGCGGACGTCAAGGCGCCGGTGGCTTCCGCGGTTTCAATCTCGGCCAGCGCATCTTCCAGCGATGCCATCGGCGCCGGGTCACGGGCGACGGGGAGGCGATCGCGGGCGCGGTCGTTCGCCTCGGCCAGCCGGCTCAGGGCGTCAGCTTCGAGCGTCCGCGCCCGCGTCAGAGCGGGCGCCGGAACCCGAACGGGGACTGGCGGCGGTGGAGACTCGCCAAGGTTCGGGTCGTCACCGTCGCCGGGTTGGCGCGGCGGCACCGACCCGGTCGGCCCCCAATCGCGGCGCCACGGCTGAACGAGCGCGGCATCCTCACCGGGCGCGATGCCGAGCGATTGAAAGCCGGCGGCCATGCCGTCGCGCTCGTGCGCGTTGCGCTCGGCGTCAAGGTGCCGGTCGCAGATGACGAAGAGATCACGCCGGGTTTGCTGTCCATCGAGATACCCAATCACCAGCCCCGCGGCGGCGGCATGACCGGAGAGGTCGACCGGCAGGGCGTCGACGACGCGATCGAGGGGCACTCGATTCAGCCCCGGCGCGACCGGCGACGACCACATCAGGGCTTCGGTCGTCAGCCACAGGTCGCAACCGGCGCGGCGGAAGCCGAGCGGATCGAGCGGGGCGGTGGCGCGACCGCTCCAGATAACGGGTTCCTCCCGGAAGTGCCGTGCCTGGTCCCAGGGGATGACGAACGATAAGGCGTGGCTCAACCGCGCTGGCTCATGCCCAGCCTGGCGAAATGCGGTCAAGGCATCACCAACGTAATCGCCCGGCCAGCCGAAGCGAACGGTGCGCGGCCGGATCACGATCGTCCGTTCCGTCCCCCGGTCGTCGTAGGTGAGGTGGAGCACGGATTTGCGGCGTGTGAGCGTCTCGCCGGCCGCCCCGATCGCGATCCGGGTCGCCGCGGTCAACGGGAGGCCGAAGCCGTGCGCTCGGCCCTCATCCACCACGAGATAGCGGTCCGTCACTCGGAGCTTGCTGCCGAGGAGGGCGCCGCCGCGCTGGCAACAGCCGGGAAAGGCGCCGGCGATATCGGCGGTCGCTGCCCACCGGGTGGCGCCCCGCGCCGCGGCCCAGGATTGGCGGGACGGCTCCGCCGCCGCCATCCGTTGGGCGGCGCCCGCCGCCAGCCAGCGGACGCGTGGGCGCGGAATACTGAGCTCCATTCCGTCTCTCCTCCTCCTGCCGGGGAGGCCGCTGATCGCGCCACGCCGGGCGTCCGTCTTCGCGATATGTACGTACATTCAAACTCGAGAACGGAGCCGCGAAAACGTGGCCGCGGCTCGCTCATCGTAACGCAATTTAGGTGTACGTACAATATCCCGCGGTGGTCGAATCGGCGGTGGCATGGACGTGGCCGCGCGAACTTGCGACAATCGGCACCGCAACGCTCGCGGTACCGGTCGGTTCGCGTCTCACATTGGGCGGAGGCATGCGTTATACCAAGCGAGAGATCATCGCGGTGGTCCGGACGCCCGGTGGCATCTCGTCTCGATGGGGACGGAGCAGAGACGTTTATGGCATTCGCGGTTGCATCGGAGTCCCTAACTACGCCCGTCGCCGACGGCGGGCTACTCGGGCTGTGCCCGACGTTCGAGGCGGTCTTGACCCGCTATCAGGGGGAGATCTTTCGGTTCGCGGTTCACCTGACACGGAACCATGCCGACGCCGACGACCTGTATCAGGAGACCGTGCTGAAGGCATACCGGGCGTTTGACCGGCTCGACGGGGCGGCGAACCACCGGGCTTGGCTCTATCGGATCGCCACCAACGCGTTTCTCAGCGACCGGCGCAAACGAAACCGGGAACGTCCGCTGGATGAGACGCGGGCGAGCCAATTGCCGGGAGCGGCCACCGACGACGCGGCCCGGCTCGATGCCGGAAACTTACTGCGGGAAGTCGACGCCTTCGTGGCGGCATTGCCGGCGAAGCAGCGACTCGCCCTAATTCAACGGAAGTACCACGATTTGTCATACGCGGAGATCGCCGGCAACCTGCGCTGTTCGGAAGCCGCGGCCCGCGCCAATGTCCATGAGGCGCTGCGGAAGTTGCGCCACCAGTTCGGAGATCGAGTATGAATCAACCGGATCAACCGCGGCCGTCCGGCCCCGCGATCCCAGCAATCAATGGGGATTGCTGGTCGAATACGCTGAGTGGGGAACGCCATGATCCTGCTTGACGGCCCAACCCCGGGCGCCGCTGAAACCCATCGGCGCACCAGTGCCGAGCCAGAGGACGCGGATTCTCCGCCCGTGAGCATTATCACGGTCGCCAACCGGCCGGATGTCGATCCCTGCGATGTCCTCTGCGACGCCTTGCCGGCCCTCTCGTGCGGGGACTTGTCCCTCTCGGAGCGGGCCTGGATTGATCGCCACACCGCCACCTGCCGCTACTGCGCCAACGAGCTCGAATGCTATGACCATCTTTGCCAAGCCCTCGATCAGGTCTACCCGACGGGCGATGTCGGGCCCTGTCCGGCGCCTCGCTTTCTCCCCGCCAAGCCGGCGGCGTGGTACGTGGTGGTCGAGAGCCCGGTCGGCCCGCTCTTCGTGGCCACAACCGATGACGCCCTGGTGGAAATCGAGTTCAGCAAGGGCCGGGGCGAGGACGAGCTACGCCGTCATCTCCTGGAACGGGGCTTCGCGCCGCGCCCTTTAGCGGAACGCCAGGATCGCGCCAACGCTCCCACCCAGCGGGTGATTGATCGGGTCCTCTCCCAGCTCCGTGAGTATTTTGGCGGCCAGCGTGATGATTTTGACCTCCCGCTCGATCTTTCCGGCCTCCCCCCGTTCACGCGTGACGTGCTCGAAGCGACGGCGAACGTCCCCTTTGGTCACCTCGACACCTACCGCGGCATCGCCACCCGAATTGGGAAACCGGCCGCCACGCGCGCGGTGGGGAATGCGCTCAACCGCAACCCGATCCCGGTCGTCGTGCCCTGTCATCGAATCATCCGCTCGGATGGCACGGCCGGCGGCTATGGCGGCGGTCTCGATATCAAGTTTCGCCTGCTGGCGCTCGAGGGAGTGACGCTGGCGGGCCTGAGCGGGTGATTCGCGGGACCGAGGTTTGCCCCGCGTCAACGGCGTTCTCACCCGGCTGCCGCATCTCATTGTGTTCCCTGTCATGGTGATCCCCGGGGCCCGCCGCGTTGTCGCCAGGTTTGTCCGTGATCCGTCTTCCTGTTCACCGCTGGCGCTGACCGCTCCCGCTACGCGAGCGCAAACAGGCTACAGTGGTGCGATTCGCGTGCTAGCGATGGCGGCAGGGGGAGGACATGGCCCAGGCGCTCCGGTTGATTGGAACCCACCCCGTCAATCTCGATGAGCTGAGCCCGCATGGGGACGAGATCGATCGCGCGGCGGGCGAGACGCGGTTCGCCGAGCTGTCGCGGGAGCTTGGCGAGCTGCAGGAGCTGTGCTACGCGGCGGGCACGGAAGCGCTGCTGGTGGTGCTGCAAGGGATGGACACCAGCGGTAAGGACGGCGCCATTCGCAGCGTCTTCGACGCGGTGAACCCGCAGGGGGTGCGGGTCTCCTCGTTCAAGGTACCGACGCCGTTGGAGTTGGCCCACGATTTCCTCTGGCGGATCCACCAGCAGACGCCGGCCAAAGGGATGTTCGGCATCTTCAATCGCTCGCACTATGAAAGCGTGCTGGTGGAACGGGTGAAGGACCTGGTGCCGGAACAAGTCTGGTCCCGGCGCTACGACCAGATCAACGACTTCGAGCGGCTGCTGACGGCCAGCGACACGATCGTGGTGAAGTTCTTCCTGCATATCAGCAAAGGCGAGCAAAAAGAGCGGCTGCTCAAGCGGGAAGAGGATCCGGAGAAATCCTGGAAGCTGTCGCCGAATGATTGGATCGAACGGCGATGGTGGCCGGCCTACATAGCTGCCTACCAGGATGCGCTCAACCGCTGCGCGACGCCGAACGCCCCCTGGTACGTGGCGCCGGCCGACCGCAAATGGTATCGCGACCTCGTGATCGCCGAAGCCTTACTGGCAACCCTACAGCCCTACCGTCAGCGGTGGCTCGACAGCCTGACCGAACGGGGCGAGGACGCCCTGGCCGCGGTACGGGCCGAACGGAGTCGTGAGTCGTGAGTCGTGAGTCGTGAGTCGTGAGAAGCATGTGGCGGTCGCGATGAGGTGTCAAGTGACGCGCCTCTGCTCGCCTAACCCCCGGTCGTTCCCGACTCACGACTGCCGACGCCGTTGTGCTACGCTCCCTCGCGGATGGAACCGTGGGCACGGTTCGCGATGGCGGAGGTTCGGCGGTTGGGCGGGGACGAAGTACGGGGGTTGCTGAGGGTTGCCGATAGCCGGCTATGGCTGCTGATCGGTGTCTGCGTGGCGCTCGTGTTCACGATCCAAGCGGTGGAGGGTTCAGTCGACGGGGTCTGGCCGCACCAGCGTCGGGCGGCCCGGATGGCGCCGGGGGCGAGGGCGGTGGCCGGGGTATGGTCCTATGTCGCCTTACTCCTGTTGCCGGGCATGCTGCTCGGCGTTCTCAACTTGGCGATTCTCCTTTGGCTCCAGATCCCGCACACGAATGCCCAGCTTCTCGGCGGCGTGTTCGTCGGGGTGGCCTGGCTGATCTTTGTCGGGGTCAGCGTCAACGCGGGGGGGCTGGGGCGCTACATGGGGCAAGTGGGCCCGGTCGGCCCGGCCGCGCTGCTCGGTGTCCTGCTCGTCGGCGATGCCCTGCTCTTGATTTCGTTGTTGGAAATCCTTCCCACCTTCGAGGCGATCCGGCAGGCATTGCCGCCGTTGCCCGGCCAGGGCTAGCCGCGCCCGGCGGCCGGTCGTCATTGGAATACCTGTCCTGCCAACCGCCGCGTTCCGCGGTACTCTTTAGCGTGGCCTGGACGTGACCCAGGCGCTCCAACGTCCGCGGCGACGCCCCGCGCCAGGGAGTAGGCGTGACAACCACCGGCAACGACCTCCCGCCGCCAAACCGGCCGCTCGCCGCCAGAGGGCGCCGGGCCGAGCGGCCCCGCGCGGTCCGCCGGGTCGCCCTGCGCGAGCTGGGAGCGGCATCCGCGAACTTCCCCCCGCCAAGGGACAGCCTGGACGAACTGGCTGCCCGTCCGACGGACCTGGTGCCGCTTTCCAACCGGATCGGGAACGCGAGCGGCGCGGCGGTGGTGCCCGGGCCGGTGCCGGAGCGGCGTTTGCTCTCCCGCCGGGCCCGGCAGCCGCGGCAGCCGTCGTTGCTGGCGGACGAGCGATTCCGCGCCTACTGGTTGAGCCGGGTGACGAGCCAGACGGCCCAGAACGCGCTCATCTACGCCTTCCTCCTGATCGTCGCCGACCGGGCCGAACGGGCGACCGTCAATTCGCTGTTCGTGCTCTGCTCGATCGTGCCGGCTATCATCTTCGGCCTCCCCGCCGGGATCGCGGTCGATCAGTTCCCACGGCGCCCGATGCTGATCGGGCTGAACGTGCTTCGCTTTCTCTTTGTCGCGCTGCTCGTCTGGCAGCCGCCGTCGCTCGCCGGCATCTTCGCCACCACGCTGGCGCTGTGGATCATCCACCAGTTCTACGCCCCGGCCGAGACCGCGATGCTGGTCGGCATGGTGCCGCGGGACCGCTTTGCCCACGCCCAGGCCTTCGCCAATCTGGCGATGATCTCGGCCCAACTCCTCGGCCTCGTCATCCTGGCGCCCCTTCTGTTGAAGACGGTGGGACCGCAAGTCCTGTTCGCGGTTTGCGCCGCGCTCTTCGTGGTCGGCGCCGGCTTTAGCATGATGTTGCCGAGGCTGGACGAGGCGCGGGAGGTGCTCGGCCGGACGCGACAGACCTTGCGCCGGACCCTGCTCGAAGGCTGGCGCGGCTTGCAGTCCGATCCCGTTACCTTTCAGGCGCTGGTGGCCGATGTGCTGATCGGGATTGGGCTGAGCGCGCTGCTCGTGATCGCGCCGCTCTACCTGGGCCGGGTCCTGGCGACGCCATCGGAGAATTCGGTCTTTGTCTTCGCGCCAGCGGCGTTGGGGCTGGTGATCGGCCTGCGGTACGCGCCGGGGGTTGGCCGAATCCTGGGCGAGCAACGGGTGGCGACCGCCGGTCTGATCGGTTTTGCCTGTTGCGTGGCGGCGGTCGGGTTGGTCGAGCAGTTCCGTGTCTTCTTGGTCGGTGGCCTGCGGCTGCCGATCGATCAGATCGCCGATCTGGTGCGGATCCCGTCGCTGGTCCTGATCACGATGCTGATCTCCATCCCGGCGGGCACCTTCACCGCCTTGGTCATGGTGACCGCCCGGACGCTCCTCCTCGGCCACACCGCGCCGACGCGACGCGGCCAGACGGTGGCGACCTCGCAATTGCTGGTCAACCTGGGCGCCCTGGTGCCGACGCTGCTGGCCGGCATCGCGGCCGACCTGTTTGGGGTGGAGCGGGTCGCCGTCGCCATCGCCGTCCTCCTCATCGCCGGCTGCATCGCCGCCCGCGCCGTCGTCCGCCCCCTGCCCCTGGCTTCCCCGTCGCCCTCGGCGTAGATATTCGAGGACTCGTGGTCGCAAATAGCCTGGAATTGTCGGGAGTTCACATGGGTGACGATCTTCGCATCGAACACGGCAGTGGGAACGTCTTCGCCGACCTTGACCTCCCGAAGGCCGACATAGCCCTACTGAAGGCTGACTTGGTCCTGCACATTGATCTCGCCATTCGAAACAATGGATGGACTGATGAGCAGGCGGGGCGTGAAATTCACGTCGGTTCGGAAACCATCATCGCGATAACCCGCGGGAGTTTGGGCGCATTCTCTGCTGATGAATTGTCGTCCATAGCGCGGAGCCTCACGGCACGATTCGGATCCGGTGGTGGTGCTTCTTGCCGGAGCGGAGGATGACCGTTTCCGTCGCCGGGGCGAAGGGGACGTCGACGCGCTCGATCCGTTCGTCGTTGACGTAGAGGCCGCCTTGGGCGGCGACGCGGCGGGCTTCGCCCTTTGATTTGGCCAGCCCGGAACGGACGAAGACGTCGGCTAGGGTTAATTCGGTCGCCAGCTCGCTGCCCGTGATTTCGGTGGTGGGGATCGACGTATCGTCAGTAGCCGAGGCGTCGGCGCCGAAGAGGGAGCGGGCGGCGGCGGCGGCGGCGGTGGCGGCTTCGGTGCCGTGGGTGAGGGCCGTCGCTTCGAAGGCGAGGACGCGCTTGGCGTCGCGCAGGGCGCTGCCGCTGACCGCGGTCAGGTCCTCGATATGGGATTCGGGCAGGAAGGTGTAGAGGCGGAGGTAGCGGGCGAGCTCGGCGTCGGCGGTGTTGACGAAGTATTGGTAGTAGTCGTAGGGGGAGGTCAGCGTCGGGTCGAGCCAGACCGCGTTGCCCTCGCTCTTGCCCATCTTCTCGCCGCTGCCAGCGGTGATCAGCGGCGAGACCAGGGCGAATGCCTTTCCGCCTTCGACCCGGCGCACCAGGTCGACCCCGGCCACGATGTTGCCCCACTGGTCCGAGCCGCCCAGTTGCAGCCGGCAGCCCTCGGTCCGGAAGAGGTGAAGGAAGTCGTAGGCTTGGACGATCCGGTAGTTGAACTCGACGAAGTTTAAGCCGGTCGATTCGAGCCGGACCTTGTAGGTCTCGGCGGCCAGCATCTCGTTGACCGAGAAGTGACGGCCGACATCGCGCAGGAACTCGATGTAGCGCAGCGGCAACAACCAGGCCGCGTTGTTCAGCAACAGCGCCGCCGGAATGACCCGTTCCGGGTGCCCCCCAAAGCGGCCGCCGTCGAAGTCGAGGTAGCGGGCAAACTGCGGCAGGACGCCGGCCAGGTTGCGCTCGATGTCTTCTTCCGTGATGAGCTTGCGGGCCGAGGTCTTGCCCGAGGGATCGCCGACCAGCGCCGTGCCGCCGCCGCCGAGCGCGATCGGGCGGTGGCCGAACCGTTGCAACGAGGCCAGCATCATGATCCCGATCAGGTTGCCGATGTGGAGCGAGGCGGCGCTGGGATCGAAGCCGACGTAGGCGGTGACCGGTCCCGCCGCCAGGGCGTCGCGCAATCCCGCTTCATCCGAGACATCATGGACGTAACCCCGTCGCCGCAAGTAGTCGAGCGGGTTGAGACTCTCGGCTCGAGCCTGATCAATAGCGTTCATCGCGGGGGCGCTCACGGTCACTTGCTGTCTCCGGTGGACGGTACGGCGAGAACTTCATGTCTGCCAACAGGAGCAACTGTTGTCGGCAGTTGGACCATTCGCCAAATGATAGCAGGGACTCAACGTCCCGCTCCCGGTTGACGCCGGCCGGAACGAGTTCCGTACGAAGGGCGCTCGATTCCACTGTATGATGCGACGAGCACGTAACGTTGGCTACGGCTCCGCGAGCCGTCGATGAGCCCGCGGCCGGGGCCGGTCAACTTTCCGGAAGAGGGGGAACCATGGAATCCGTGACGCATCTGCTGTGGGGTCTCGTCTTGATCGCCGCCGGCGTGTTTCTGATCGTCTATGGCGGGGCCTACTTTCGCTACGCCCTGGCCGCGATCGGCTTCGGGGTCGGGTTTTTGGGCTCGATCGGGTTTACGATCGAGCAAGATCTCTTGGTGCGATTCCTGATCGCGATCGCGGCCGGGATCATCGGCGCGGCGCTGCTCTATTTCCTCGTTGACTTCAGTTTCATCATCGGCGGCGCCATCTTTGGCCTGGTTGTCGCTTTGCTCCTGATCGGCCTGCTGGAGATCGTCGGGCTCGATGTGCCGGCGGTGCTGGTGACGATCCTCGCCCTGATCGGTTTGGCCGCCGGCGCGTTCTTTGGCAAAGATCTGGGCCAGGTCATCGTGCTGCTGGCGACGGCGGCGGCGGGGGCGTACTTGATCGTGAGCGGCGTTCACGTCATGTACGAATCTCGGATCGGGGGCGACGGCATGGAGCCGCTCGACCATCTGGCGCAGCGGTTTGGCTTGGTCTTGTTCCTGATTCTCTTCGCGCTTGGCTACCTCATGCAATCCGTCATGCACGGCCGGCGACCGCTCACCCGGGCGCGCTAGCGGATCGCTTTGCCGGGAACCGTGGCGTCGCCGATCGCGTACCCTTAGGGGTCGTGGGCGCGATGCCCAGCTTGACGCCTGGCGGAATCCAACGCGAAGAGGAACACCACGATGGTTGACGTGACGTCCGACGCCTTGAAGCGCGCGGGAGAGGTCGATCTCGACCTGCTGCGGAGCCTGGTCCGCGATGTGCCCGATTTCCCCCAACCGGGGATTCTGTTTCGCGACATCACGCCGCTGCTGGCGGACGCGGCGGCGTTTCGCGATGCCGCCAACGCCCTGGCCGCCCCCTATGTCGGAATTACCACCGTGGTTGCCATCGAGAGCCGGGGCTTCATCTTCGGCGGACCGGTGGCCTACGCCCTGGGCGCCGGCCTGGTCCCGGTCCGGAAGCAAGGACGGTTGCCGCGGCAAACGGAGCAGGAAGCCTACAGCCTGGAATACGGCGCCAACGTGGTGGAGGTCCACGCCGACGCGATCGTGCCCGGCCAGCGGGTTCTCATCATCGACGACTTGCTGGCGACCGGGGGCACGGTGCGGGCCGCCGCTCGCTTGGTGGAGCGCCTTGGCGGCACCGTGGCCGGGGTGGCGGTCTTGGCCGAGCTGTCGGCCCTGGAAGGCCGCAAGTACCTCGCCGAGTACCCGGTCACCAGCCTGCTTGTTTACTGAGCGGCCTGGTCGGCGCGGATGAGCAGCACCGGTGAGGCGGCGCGACGAGCCACGTCCTCCGCCACGCTGCCGAGCAACCAGCGGGCCGGGCCGCCGCGACCGTGAGACGCCATCACGAGCAGATCGCCCGGCTGGCCGGCGGCGATAATCTCGCGCGCCGCGAGCCCGGTCCGGACTTCGGTGGTCACGGTCAGACCGTCCGTCGCCAGCCGTTGTTGCAGCGCCGTCAGGTAGTCCCGCGAGGCTTGCTCTTCGTCGCTGACGGTGTCGCCCAGGGAGGCATACTGCAAGGCGGCCTCGTTGGCGCCCAGGCTCAACCAGGCCAGGTCCGCCACCCGCAGCAGATGGAGCGGGACGCCGAGGCGGCGGCTCAGGTCGGTGGCGGCCGGCAGCGCCCGCTCGGCGGTGTCGGAGCCATCGAGCGAGACAACGACGCGATCAAACATCTGTCGCCTTCCTTTCGCGATGAGTGGCCGGACGCGAACGGCCAGCTGAACGGTACGCTTGATCCATGATAGGGCAGACGGGGAACCGGCGGCAGTTGCCGCCGGTCATTACGCGGAGCTGACAAGGGAGCATGAATGGGGACGCGAGTGAGCGGCGGTCAGGCGGTGGTGCGGGCGCTCGTCGCGCATGGGGTGGACACAATCTTCGGCATCCCGGGGGTGCATACCCTGGCGTTGTACGACGCGCTGGTCGATGCCCCAATCCGGCACGTCCTCGGCCGGCATGAGCAGGGGGTCGGCTTCATGGCCGATGGCTACGCCCGGGCCTCCGGCCGGCCGGGGGTGGCGTCGGTGATTACCGGACCGGGCGTGACGAACATCGCGACCGCCGTCGGCGAGGCGTACACTGATTCGTCGCCGGTCCTCGTCATCGCCTCGGGCGAGGACCAGCGCTGGGCCGGCCAGATGCGGGGAAACATCCACGACATCCGGGATCAGACGGCGGTGATCCGGCCGCTCGTCAATTGGGCCGGGCGGGCGACGGAAGTTTCCAAAATTCCGGGGCTGATTGACGACGCCTTCGGCCGGATGGCAAGCCACCGGCCGCGTCCCGCCTACCTGGAGATCCCGCGCGACGTGTTGAGCGCCGAAGCGGCGGCCGATAGCCCAATGCCCACGCCGGCTTGCCGGCCGGACCCGGCGTCGGAGGCGATCGCGGCCGCGGTGCGGACGATCGCCGGGGCGAAACGGATCGTCGTCTACGCCGGCGGCGGCGCGGTCTCCAGCGGCGCCAACCGGGAGTTGACCGCTTTAGTCGACCGGCTGGGCGCCGTGGCGCTGACCTCCCAGATGGGGAAGGGGAGCGTGCCGGAGGATCATCCGCGGTCCCTCGGCAACCTGTCGCCCACGGACCCGGCGATCGCGACGTTGTTGCGTCAGGCGGACCTGGCCCTGGTCGTCGGCTCCAAGCTGGGGGCCTCGGAGACGGAGCGGGGTGAGATGGTCCTCCCCGCCACGATGATCCAGATCGACATTGACCCCGAGGAGATGGGCCGGAACTACAAACCGAGCCAGGCGATCGTGGGTGATGCCCGGGCCACGGCGCGGGCGCTGGTGGACGGGCTGGCCGCGGCCGCGATCACGAAGCACGGCTGGTCCGAGGCGGAGATCGCCGCCGCCAGAGAGGCCGCGCTGGGACGGGCGTTTGGGGCGGAACATGCCGACTACCTCGCCGCGTTGCGGCGGGCCATCCCCCGCGACGGCATCCTGGTCAACGACGCGACGATGATGAGCTACGCGGCGGCCCGCCGGTACCCGGTGTACGAGCCGCGGACTTTCTTCGTCCCAGCCGGCTATCTAACCCTGGGCGCCTCGATGCCGATGGCGTTGGGGGCGAAGGTGGCCCGGCCGGAGGCGACGGTGGTGGCGATCGTGGGCGACGGCGGGTTCCAGTTCACGATGCAGGAGCTGGCGACGGCGGTCCAGTTCCGGCTGGGCGTGCCGATTGTGATCTTCAACGACTCGACCTATACCGCGGTCAAGTGGGAGCAAGCGCACGAGTACGACCGGCGCTACTTGGGCGTGGATCTGGTCAATCCCGACTTCATCGCCTTGGCGGGCGCCTATGGCATTCCCGGCGTGCGCGCCAATTCGCCGGCCGAGCTGGAGCGAGCGGTGGTGGAGGCCGCCGGCCGCGACGGGCCGACGATTATCGATACGCCGATCCGCTTCGACTACTAGCGCCGGCCGGCGAGCGGTCGCTGACCCGGCGTGGACGGTGCCCAGCGGCTCAGGCCCGATTCAGGCCGGCTTCAGGTTTCGCCGGTATCGTCTGACATTGAGCGCTCGCGAGTGGTCGCGACGCCGACGCTGGATGAGAGAAAGGACACCGATGGTGACGAAGGCGCGATTGGCTTGGGTGCCGGTGACGATCATGGCTGGCATGTTCGCGGCATCCGGCCTCCAGACGACGTTCGGGCGCGATGTCGCGGCCCAGGTGGCGACGCCGGCGGCCGAGGTTGGCATCCTCGACGCCCGCGATGGGCTGCCGGAGTGCGTCGAGGCCGAGCCAGGGGCGGTGCCGGCGGGTGTGGACGCCGCTTCGGTCTATGCGATCAACAGTGCGGAATCGGCGGCCCGGTATCTAGTGACGGAGGAACTGGCGGGCGTCGGCGCGAACGAGGTGATCGGTGAAACAAACGCGATCATCGGCAACATCTTGTTCGACGCCGGCGGCGCGTCCCTCCCGTGTTCCCAATTTGACGTGGACCTGCGGACGCTCGAAACCGACGAGGCCCGCCGCGACAATTACTTGCGCGGCAATACCCTGGAAACCGATACCTATCCGCTGGCCACCTTCGTCCTCCGCCACGTTGAAGGGGTCGATGGCCCCGTGCCCGTGGGTGAAGCAGTCACGATCATCCTGATCGGCGACCTGACCTTCCACGGCGAGACCAGACTGGCGGCCTGGGAGGCGACGGTCACGAAGGAAGCTGCCAACCTCACGGGGTCGGCCACGACCACCTTCACCTTCCCGGACTTCAATATCGAGAAGCCGATCGTGGGACCGGTGGTGGGCATTGGCGACGAGGTGACGCTGGAAATCGACTTGGTCGCCGCCCCCGCCGGCTAGTGACTGTTCGGTGTCCGGACGAAGGCGAGGGATCACGGCCGTCACGTCGTCCGGGTTCCAAATTGGAGATGATCCCCAATGATGCCAAGACGGCGAAACCGGGGCACGCTGATGTTTTCCTTGCTGGCGATCGCGGTCGTGCTGATCGTGGTTGGGTATGGGGTCTACCTGGCGAACATGGCGGGCCGCCTGCCGTGGCAGGAGGAGCCGACGCGCATCCCGGTGACGCCGTTCGCCGACCTCGGCGGGCCCGGAGAAGACACGAGCGACGAGGCGGATGGCGGGACGCCGGTTTCGGACGTCCGGTGGCTGCTTGGCGCCTTGGCCACGAGCCAGGGGGAACCAGCCCACTGAAGCGGTGGGACCGAGGCATGCAACTTGACGCCGGCCCGTGACCCCGCCGGCTCAGGTCTCGCTCAGCTTGCTCTCACCTCCGCTTAAGGTTCGACCGCTAGACTCGGCAGCGAGGCACGGCGACGCGTCGCTCCGGCGGCCACGCCGTTTTCGGTTGACCCGGCCCCTGGCCGGGCATCCTGACCGCGGCCCTTCTTCCCCGATGATCGACCCCCGGACGGGAAGGATGGTCGCGGCCTCTCTCTTCAGCGAGGGCGCGTGCGCGATGCGAAACGATCCCGCGGCCCGGATCCTCGTGGTCGATGACGATGCCGAAATCCGCGCCTCGTTGCGGCGCGGCCTTGGCACCGCGGGTTTCGCGGTGCTGCTGGCGGAGGACGGCGCGGCCGCGCTGCGCCGGGTTCGGGATGACCCGCCCGACCTCGTGGTGCTCGACATCATGATGCCAGGGTTGGATGGGCTCGACGTCGTGCGCCGGCTCCGCGCCGGCGATGAGGCGCTGCCGGTGGTCATGCTGACGGCCAGGGACGCGGTGCCCGATCGCGTCGCCGGCCTCGAGGCCGGGGCCGACGACTACCTCGTGAAACCCTTTGCTCTCAGTGAGCTGGTCGCCCGCATCCGGGTCCGGCTCCGCCATCGGGCGGCCGCCAACGTGGTCCTTCGCTTCAGCGATCTCCGGCTCGACCCTGGGCTCCACGAAGCGGTCCGGGGCGATCGCGTGATCGCCTTGACGAACACCGAGTACGAGCTGCTGCGCCTCTTCTTGCTCAACCCGAGGCAAGTGCTGAGCCGTGATCGGATCTACGAACGGGTGTGGGGCTACGAGTTTGTTGGTGAGTCGAAGGTGATCGAGGTCTACGTCCGCTACTTGCGGGAAAAACTAGAAGCCGGCGGCGAACCGCGCCTGATCCACACGCTGCGGGGGGCGGGGTACGTGTTGAAGGAGTAGTCGTCATGTCGGTCCGGATGCACTTGACATTGACGCAGACGCTCTTGCTGGGGCTGGTGCTGGCCGCGTTCGCGGTCATCGTCTATGCGGTGATTTCGGCCCAGGAAACAAGCCGGCTCAACTATGAGCTACGAATGCAAGCCGACGACCTTCAGGAGCGGGCCCTCGGGCTCAGACTCCGTGCCGCCCGCGGCCGGGCTGGCGAACTGTCGGAGCTACCTGTCCATATCGCCAGCCATGATCTGGATCCGAGCCTACCCGTGGTCCTGAGTGGCGAGACTGTCGCGCCGGATGGGTCCGTTGCCGCCGCCATGACTGACCGGGTGGCGAGATCACGTTTTTCCGCCCAACTGGTCACGGGAGCGGGCCAGGTCGTCGCCCACACCGCCGGGCATCCGCCTGGTTTGGTGATCGCGGACGAATTCTGGGACACGGCGATGATCCGCGGCCAGCACACCGCCGCGGTCGAGGTGGACGGGGAGGTGCACCAGGTCTTCGGCACCCGAGTCGAGGCCGGCCGCTTCTCGGACCGGCTGCTGCTGGTCGTGATGTCGCCGCTGGCGCTAGTCGAGGCGACTCTTGCCGGCTGGCGGCTGACCCTGTCCCTGGTCGTCGCCGGCACCGTCGCCGTGTCGGCGGCGATCGCCTGGTTCATGGCGAGCCGTGCCCTACGGCCGGTCGACCGGATGACGCGGACGGCACGGGCGATCGGGGAGGCGGCCGATTTCTCGCGCCGGCTGCCGGAACCGGAACGGGAGGACGAACTCGGGCGCCTGGCCTGGACCTTTAACGACATGCTCGATCAGCTCGCCACGGCCTATGCGACCCAGCGCCGCTTTCTCGCCGATGCCTCGCATGAGCTACGAACCCCGCTCACGGTGATCGGTACCAACACGTCGGCCTTGCTGGAGGGCGTGGATCGGGACCCGGTCGAACGCGCCGAAACCCTCCGCGCGATCGCGCGGGAATCCGAGCGGATGGCCCGGTTGGTGGCTGATCTATCGATCTTGGCCAGGGTTGATGCTGGACAGCGGTTGACGTTTCAGCGGATGGCGTTCGATTCGGTCGTACTGGACGTCTACCAACAGCAGCGCGGTCTCAACCCGGGGACGCGGCTGGCCCTCGGCGAATGGGAACAGGTGGCGGTCGAGGCTGACCCAGATCGGTTGAAGCAGGTCGTGCTCAACCTCGTCGACAACGCCATCCGCTATACGCCGGACGGCGGTACGGTGACGCTCGATCTCCTGCGCCGGGGGAGCGAGGCGATCCTGCGGGTGCGCGATACCGGCATCGGTATTCCGCCGGAGCATCATGGGCGCATCTTCGAGCGCTTCTACCGGGTTGACCAACCACGCGGCCGGCAGGCGGGCGGGACCGGGCTTGGTTTGGCGATCGCGCGCGAGGTCGCCACCATCCATGGCGGCCGGATCGAACTCTCGAGTCAGGTTGTCGTGGGATCGACCTTTACCCTCACACTGCCGGTATCGCGGCTGTCCGTCGTGCCAACGACATCATCGCTGCCGCCTTCGGCGCCTCCAATCCGGTCGCCGGCTCCGGCCTAGGTCACGAGTTGCCGGCGGCGGTGGACCTAATCTTGCTTTTGCGTTCGATACGCACCGGCTCGCTCTCGCTCACGGTGTCACGCGATTGATCCGGATGACGGGCTCGGCTCGTAGAGAAGGGTAAGTCGCCGCTCCTGGGACGAGCGCGGCAGGAGAATTGGCCCGGCATCGTTAACGTGGAACCAGCGATGCGCCCAGGGTCGAGTGCCAACGGTTCCGAGGATAGTGGAATCTGGATAGCGGCTGTCTCGCCGGTTGGCCGCTGGCGCGAAGTCAGCCAAGCTACGGAGAGCCACGCCAGATATCGCTCATAGAGAGGAGCAGGCTATGTTTCGTGCGCTCGTCGCAACATTGGTGACCATGATGGTCTTCGGCTTCGGCGTCACCCTGGCTCAGGCCCAGGCGTTGACATGCTCGCAGTTCGCGAGCCAGGCGGAGGCGCAGGCCGCCTATGCCGCTGATCCCTCCGATCCCGCCGGCAACGACGAGGATGGTGACGGCATCGCCTGTGAGGACGTCATTTACGGGAACACGGCCACTGATTTCACCGCGGTCCAGGGTGCTGCCGCCACTGACACGGGCACCGCTGACGCGGGCGCTTCCGGTATTGGTGCCGGCGGCCTCGTCGGCGGCGACGCCGCCCCGGCCGCTGACGCGACGGTTGCGGATGCCCCGGTCGCGGACGCCCAAGCCAGCGGCGTTGGCGCCTCCGGCATCACCGCCGCCGGCCAGCAGGCGGGTGGCGATGGCGGGACGCGGGAAGAGCGGCGAGCGGAACGGCAGGCGGATCGCGGCGTCGGCGCCTCCGGTACGACCCGCGGCGATATGGTCGGCACGATGACCGGCATGCCTTCGACCGGCGTCGGCGCCACGGTTGCCGGTTCTTGGGCCGCCGCGGCTGCCCTGCTGGCGGCTGCCATGGTGTTCGGCACGCTGGCGGCGACAAGCGCCCAGCGCGTCCGCAACGACTAACGGCGGTCTACTTCAAGC
>JALZJP010000121.1 GCA_030859715.1 Chloroflexota bacterium | reverse complement strand
CCCCCCCGCTTCTCTTCTCCGATCGGGCTGAGTCCGTCAACGTCGTCGGTGGCACACGGATCAGTCCTCGATCTAGACCCCGCCGCATCGTTACTGGTTCAGCCCGCGACGAGTGATCGAGCCATCGAACTCGGGAGACCCCGACGAACTCCGGCCAACCACGGCGCTCGAGGCGAATCGCGTGTGGGTCGCCTCGATCGTGTCGGGCGTGGTGCCCAGCGATTCGATGGTGAAGACGGGGAACTGCATCTGAGCCAGAATTCCATAGTAATCGTTGGCGGCGGTTCAGCATGCGCGAATCGCCGAACGGTCAGGGAGGGAGTCATCAATGCAGCATCAGGTCATCGTCGATACCGATATTGCCACTGATCCAGACGATCTCTTGGCGCTTGCCGTGCTGCTGGGTTCTCCCGAGGTGGACCTCGTGGGTATCACCACTGTCCATGCCGATGTCGAGTTCCGTGCCAGATATGTGCAGGCGCTCCTGCAGTTGCGTGGCGGGTCGAAGATCCCGATTCACGCCGGCCTTCGACATCCTCTGATGCGACGGATGGAACCGTACTGGGAGGGTCACGAAGGCGCTGGGATGCTCGACGACGACCTCGAGCTGCCGCCGTTGGGCGACGTCAACGCCGTCCAGTTCTTGATCGAAACTGTCATGGCGCGACGGGGCGAACTGACATTGCTCGCTCTTGGTCCCTTAACGAATGTCGCGACGGCGATGCTTGCAGAGCCCCGATTGGCCGAATCGCTGAAGCGATTGGTAATCATGGGCGGTATCATTGCGACACATGGCCTGGGAAAGCGCGTCTCAGAACACAATATCTGGCTCGATCCCGAGGCGGCGCATGTCGTGTTCACTACCGCGGACCGCGTAGAACTTGTCCCGATTGATGTTACGGAACAAGTGGTGATCGACATGGCAGGGCTTGAAGCGATTCGCGCGGCAAATACCCCGTACCACGCTGCCGTTGCCGATCAAACCGGGGCATATCATCGCTTCCACGAGCGGGGGCAACGGACATTCTTGCATGATCCGTTGGCTGCCGTTGCGATGTTGCGTCCCGATCTGCTCGATTGGCATGATTATTCAGTCAAGATTGAACTCGACGGCTCGTTGACACGCGGGATGACGGTTGCGTTTCGCTCGGAACGCCCGAATGCGGCCGTTGCAATGTCCGTCGACGTCGAAGCAAGTCAGGCCCTCATTCTCAATCGTATTCTGGCTGGGCCGCCGATAGGGCCATAGCAACGCTTGCTCTTGATGCACCGACCCCATCCGCTCGAAATGTGAGGGATGAACTCGCTCTTGGTACGATGTGGAACAGAAGTCAGTCGGCAACATCGATTGTCCAGACCGGCCGCGGGCAGCTCGGCTCATCACAAAGGCGTCTCCAACGGCTTCCGCGGCACTGGCGGCTGCCAGGTCTCTTCCCCGGTCCGCACCGACCCGATTACTGCCACCTACTAGTTAGGCACGTCACGAGGGGAGACCAATCGGCCGCCCCTCGTTGTGACGAAATCCTTCCTTGTGATCGTTCCGTGCCGCCCGCTGCAGGCGCCGGTCAACCTTCGCTCGCGGCGCCGGCGCGGACGGCGGCGGCGACCAAGCGCCCGACCCGCGCGCCCATCAGCAACCCCATGTCGTCATCGAGCACGTAGTGGATGCCGGACCAGCCACGCTGCGCAGCCCCCTCCCAAGCTGAGGTCAGCAGGTCGGCCTCGGCCGCCGGAAAGGCGGCTGCCAGTGCCGTCGCCCCGGCCCCGCACACCGCCGCCCACCCGCCGGGATAGGACGGATAGGGCGGGTTGGGAATGTAGAGGTCCAGCTCCGGGTCCATCGTGCTCGGGCGCGCGGTCCAATAGTGGTACTTCGCGTCCCAGACGGCGACCAGGACGTCGTAGATGGCCACGCTGGCCATGGCCAGGACGGCGGCGGCCTCCGCCTCGACCGGGCGCCCGCGCTCGATCAGATCCCGAGCGTACTCCGTGTAGAATCCGTTCGGCCCCTTGCTCAGCCAGTAGTCGATGGTCCGCTCCTGGGCCAGGGTGCGCCCGTCCGTGGCCGCCCGCACGCTTGCGAGCTCGGCCTCCCACGCGGAGGACCCGTGGGCCGGGAACGGCGCCGGGCGAATGGCGTCGCCGCTAGGCAGCACCAAGGTCGCCCACGTCCCGGCGACGACGCCGAACGGCGGGTCGACAAAGTCGGGCGGGGTAGGCTGATAGTACCCGTCGCCGCTGGGCTGGCGGGACCCGTCCCACTCGGCGTCGGAGCCATCCGCCGCGGCGCGAGCGACCGCCAGCTCTCCAATCGCCCGGCCGAGCGCCAGACCCGCCTCGATGTCGCCGCGATAGGCGGCGCCGGCCCAAAGGCGCGAAGTGGCGGCCTCGTCTGCCAGTCCCGCGAAGCCGTCTGATGAGGCGTCCGGGAAGAGGTAGGCGAACACGGTAGTCGCCGCACCGGCCACGGCGGCGTGGACGGAAGGGAATGACGATTGGACGGCGGTCGCGCCCTCAACGACGGTGATCCGATCGTCGGCGACCGCCGGGGCCGGGCGAGCGTAGGCAGCCTGGGCGTCGAGCGCGGCAACGACGGCGTCGTGCATGGCCGTGCGCAGGTGGGCGTGCGCCCGGTTCTCGTGGAGCGCGGACGGGGCGTTGGCGTCGGTGAGCTCCATGCCCAGCCCCAGCCAGGGGAGGACTGCCGGCCGTGCGGCCCAACGGGCGACCAGCTCGGCCGTCTCACCGGTGCGTTTGGCTTGGAAGTCGAGGATCTCGTCGATTTCGGCGGCGCTGGGTTCGGGTGGCGCCTCCGGCCGCAGTGCGTCGGGCGCTGCCAGCAGCCAGGTGTGGCCGGACGACAGGAGGGTGCTTTCCTGGGTCGCGACGACCGCCGGCGCCGCGGCGGCGCGACCGAAGGGGCCGGCGGCGGTTAGGCCCAGGCCGCTCGCCAACCCAAGGAGACGACGACGGTCGAGGGCGGATGTCATGGCGTCACGCATCCAACCAAGGATGGGAGAGGCGGCATCGAAGTCGCGGGACATGGCTGGTCCTCCTTGACGCGAGACATCAAGCGTTGATCGGCAACGCCGTTGGCTTGGCTCGAGGCGACGCGCCCGCGCTGGAGCGACCGCCGGCAGCTCCGGCGGTGCTTGTCGGGTCCCGAGCATGGTTTAACTCTGCGCTAATGGATTGGCGGGCGCATCGGCGAAACCGTGGAGTTCGCCGGAAGAGGTCGGTCGGCCAGCCTAATCGAAAAGTGGGAGGCGGGCCGGGGGAGTCGAGGAACGCACACGTCGGCTCAGAGGATGCCAGAACGTCGCGCGGCGGCGACGGCGGCGGTGCGCGAGCCGACCTCGAGCTTGGCGAAGGCGCTGGTCAGGTGGGTGCGGACCGTGGAGGCGCCGATGAAGAGCGCCTCGGCGATCTCCCGGTCGGAATGGCCGTCGGCGACCAGGCGCACGATTTCCAGCTCGCGCGGCGTCAGTCCGTGATCCACGTTGTCAGGGGTTGTTAGCCGTTCGGTCGCGGTCGAGATGGCATCCGCCACCCGGATCGCTTCGGCCCGCGCCTCATCGGCTGACAGCCGCCGCCCCTCTGCCCAGGCTTCGGCGAAGACGGCCTCGCTCAGCGCTGCTCGTGCGTCTGCCGCCATTTTCTCGTACACGGCGCCCAGCCTTGGCTTGAGGGTGACGCCCAGCCGTTCGCGGTGGGCTTCCGCCGCGCCCAGTAGGCGCGCGGTGGACCGCGCTTCCCCAAACGCGGCGGCGATGTCGGCGAGCCCGATGAGACCATTGAGCAACCCCGAGACGTACCAGGACAGGCCAAGCCACTCCTGCCAAAGCGCGGCAGCCCGGGCATGATCTCCCCGCACGAGGGCGATCTCCGCCAGGTTGGTCAGGACATAGGCCGCGCCGTAGCGATAGTCCCCCTGGCGGAAAAGGGCAAGCGCCTCCTCCAGCCAGCGTTCAGCGTCCTCGATCTCCCCGGCGAAGAATGCCTGCCTGCCGACATTGCGCAGCGACCAAGCGGTCCAGGCGGGATCCCCCAGCCGCCGGCCCAGCGCCAGCGCCTCCTCGTGGAACGCCAGCGCCCGCGCGAATCGACCCTGTTCCTCCGCCACCCAGCCGAGCAGCGTGAGCGCGTGGACGATCGCGGCCGTGTCCCCCTGCTCGCGCGACAGTGCCAAGGCTTGCTCGCCGAGCGCCTCGGCCCGATCGTGGTCGGTGAGATGCCGCGCGAACCAGGCGGCCTCCCGAAGGACGGTGGCGCGGAGGGGCAGGGGCGCGGCGGCGCAGACGGCCACCGCGCGGTCGAGCCACACCCGCCCCTCGAGCACACGGCCGCTCAGCTGCCAGTAGTGCTGCAGCGCCGCCACCAGCCGGAGGAACGTCGCCAGCGCGCCGCGCTCGAACGCCCAGGCCACCGCGGCCCGTAGGTTGTCGAGGTCGGATTCCAGGAGACGCACGGAAGCACCCGTATCCCGCTGCCACTGGAGGAAGAGACCTGTCGCCTCAGCGAGGCCGGCGAAGTAGTCGGCGTGCCGCCCGCGCATCGCCTCGGCCTCGCCGCTCGTTTCCAGGCGGTCGAGCGCATACGCGCGCACCGTCTCCAGTAATTGGAAGCGGGGCTTCTGATCAGGCTTCACATCCCGACGCAGCAAGCTCTGATCGACCAGCGAGCCGATGAGGTCGAGGACCGACTGAAGCGTGGAGCGTGACAGGCGAGCAGAAGCGCTTGCGCTCTCCGGACTCCCCGCCGCTCGCTTCTCACTCGCGACGGCCTCGGCCGCTTCGAGCGTAAATCCTCCGGTGAACACCGCCAGCCGCCGGACGAGCGCTTGTTCTTCGGGGTTAAGCAGGCCGTAGCTCCAGGCGATTGTGTTGCGCATGGTTCGCTGTCGCTCAGGCAAGTCGCGGGCGCCGCCGGTCAGCAGGCTCAACCGATCGGACAGGCGCGCCAGGAGGGTGGTCAGCGTGAGGGACCGGACCCGCGCGGCGGCAAGTTCGATGGCCAGGGGTAGCCCGTCCACACGGCTGACGATCTCGACGACGGTCGCCGCGTTCTCAACAGAGAGGGTAAAGGCTGGGTCCGCCGCCTGAGCCCGCTGGACGAAGAGCGCGACGGCGTCGTGCTCCGCCGCTTCCGCCGGTGCCAGCGGACGAGTCGCGGCGGGGAGCGCCAGCGGTCCGACCGGGTAGACCTGCTCGCCAGAGAGGCGCAGCACGACGCGGCTGGTAGCAAGGATCGTCAAGCCCGGACAGGCGGCCAGTAGATCGAGAAGCTGGGGCGCGGCGGCGGCGAGGTGCTCCAGGTTGTCGAGCACGACCAGCAGGTGCTGTTCCCCGAGGAGACCGCCCAGGCGCTCGACGACTGGCCGGTCTCCGGCCTCCCGCACGCCCAGCGCCTGGGCGACGGTCGGCAGCACGAGGAGCGGGTCGGTCACGGGCGCGAGCCCGACGAAACCGACTCCGTCGGGGAAATCCGGCGCCAACACCTTGGCCACGCACACCGCCAGGCGGGTCTTTCCGACCCCACCCGACCCGATCAGGGTGAGCAGGCGGACGCCGCCACGGAGGAGGGCGCACACCTCGGCAACCTCGCGCTCCCGGCCCACGAAGCCGGTCAACCAGACGGGCAGGGCAGCGCTGGGCCGGTCCCGAAACCCGAGCGGAGCAAGCGGAATCGGTTGGAGGGGGCTCCGGTGGGCGGACATCGGGTCGGCCACGGTCGGCTCCTGCCATGGGCGCAAGCTTGGTGCGCTAATAATCGGCCGCGCGGGAGCCGTTCGTCAACGCCCCACGACGCGTGACAGCGCGAGTCGCCGCGCACCGCGCCCGTGCCGCCGGACGGCTCGATCAGGAACGCGGGGCAGGAAGGGTTCGTCGTCTGAGTCGTGACAATTGTTGCATCCGGTGTGCCGGTAAGCTCGGCACGTCGGCAGAGCCGTGGCACGCTACCCGCAACAGGGCGGTCGACGAGGTCCGCGACGTGGGAGCTGGCTCGGTTCGGGTCACTCGGCGTCTCAAGGTCGCCCTGGAGGATTTACTTAGCTTCGCTCCGCCCGAGCGCCGGGCGCCGCTCGAACCCCAGCTCGCGCTGCTGGAAGCGGCGGTCGCGACAGCAAGCGGTTCAGCTGAGCCGATCAGGTCGCTCACCGCCGATCGGCAAGGCATCGGTTCGGCCGACGAGCTACAGGTGCCACGTTTGTCGCTGATCGACTCCGACACGTCGGAGCGTTCAGACCGCGCGGCGGTCGCTGCCTCCACCGCTTAGGCTGGCGCGGCCGCGGGAAACACTCACCGGATAACGGTTCTGGAGATCGGGCGGCCCGGGCGTCGAAGTAAGTGGTTGCCTCGCTCGCGGGATCCGTGGGCGCGAAGCCAATTCTCGGTGCAATCCGCCTGATCCGAATTGAAGCGTTTTTGAGTCGTGGCGCGACACCGAACGTACCCTCGCCGCGTTTCAATCTACGTAGGGGATGGGCCACCTGGTGCCGTCTGGTATGCTGGTGGTGGTTCGGCGCGGCTTTCGGGCGGCGCCGGAGGGAACAGGGGAAGGGGAAACCATGCAAACCACGAGCGCTCCGCACCGATTGGTACAGGTGACGATCACGGTGATGATCGTCCTTGGCCTCGCCGTGGCTCAGCCGTTGGCGGTTGGCGCCGATGAGAAGCTGGGCGAAACGGCGATCGACGCCGCCTTCGAAGAGCTCGCGCCTGAGCCGCCGGTTGAAGAAGCGGCACCGCCGCCGGCCGAAGAGGCGCCCGCGGCCGAGGAGACCGCGCCCGAAGCGGCGGCGCCCGCCGCCGAATCAGCCCCGGTGGAGCAAACGGCCGCGACTGAGACGGGCGACGGTTCACAAGCTAGTGAGACCGCCGACGCCGGCGTCGCGGCTGAATCGATTGCGCCAGCGGCCACCGGCACGGACTCCGCGACCAACGCGGCTGGAAGCTCCGGCGGCCTGAACGACACAAGCACCATCACCGCCGAACAATCCGTCGCCGAGGAATCGTCCCAAGCCGCGGGCGCTGGTGCCGCTCGCGACACTGGGTCGTCGGGCTCCGGCTCCGAAGGGCTCGCCGCCGGCGCCATCTCGAATGTACTGGCAGGCGATCCCGCGCTTGGCGCGGACGCGCCGATCGTCGGCAGCATCGCGCCGGATACGGCCGGCGATGAGCTTCGCGAGGTCACGACCGCGCAGGGCTCCAATCTCCGCGCCGCTGGCGAGAGCTTGCGGCCGGCGATCGCGCCACCGAGTAATCGCGCCAATGGCGAGCCACGAGAGGGTGATGGCGGCACCGTCGTCGTCAACGCGCTCGAGGATAGCGGCGACGAGGGCAAGGTCGCCCAGCATGGCCACATCGTTGCCGGCACGCTCTGCGACGGCTCGCAGTTCTGGTCCCTCGATGGCGGCGGCACGATCAACGCCAACGGCGTCAATCTCAGCGCCAATGGCGGCACCGCCGTGACCGACGGCAGGGGCGGCGATGACAACATCGCCGGCCGCGGCGGCGCGGCCGGCAACGGCGGCAGCGCCGGGGCGAGCGCGGATGGCGGCATCGTCATCGTTGACAGCCTGGTGACCGGCAACAACACGGGCAACCAGGTCTCGGTCGGCGACCAGTCCTTCGGCGGCGACTGCGGCCATGGCGTGGTCGATGGCGGCGATGTCACCACGATCAGCAATGTCAACATCAGCGCCGATGGCGGAACGGCGATCGGGGATGCGAGCGGCGGCGACAACAATATCGCCGCACGTGGCGGCGCGGCCGGCAACGGCGGCACCGCCCGCGCCTCTGCCGATGGCGGCCTCGTCATCGTGGGCGATTTGATCCTCGGCAACAACGAGGGCAACCAGGTCAACGTTGGCACAAGCGGCTCCACTGGTTCCGGCGGCTCCGGCGTCAGCGGCGGCTGCGTGGTTGACGGCGGCTCGGTCATCAACGAAGCGAACATCGACATCAGCGCCGACGGCGGCGTCGCGATCGCGGACGCGGCCGGCGGCGATGACAACATCGCCCTCGGTGACGACGCGGCGGCTGGCAACGGCGGCCGGGCCCGGGCGGACGCGGATGGCGGGTTCATCCTGGCCGGCGATATCATCGCGGGCAACAATCAGGGCAATACAGTCGACGTGACCTGCGGCGGCTCCGGCAGCGGCGCCGGCGGCACCGTGGTCTATGGCGGCGACATCCTCAATCAGACGACGCTCACGCTGAGCGCCGACGGCGGCACCGCGATCGCGGACGCGGCCGGCGGCGACAACAATATCGTCGGCGGCACCCCTGGCGACGCTTCGGCCGGCAATGGCGGCCGCGCGGTGTCGAATGCCGTGGGCGGCGTGATCTGGGTCGGCGACATTGTCACTGGCAACAACGTCGGCAACGTGATCGCCATCGGCGCGAACTTTGCCCCGGTCCCTGATCGAGACGGCCCCGACAAGAAGGAGACCCCGATCCGGACCATCAAGAAGGGCTACGCGGCGCCGGTCAAGCCAGGCGGCCGCACGACGACAAAGGCGGGAGGGCGCGTCTCCATGCGGGCGGCTGGTCGCATGGCCCCGAGCCCGCGGGTCCGGCGCGCCCCGGCCGGCCGGCGGGCGCAAGCGGTCGGAAGGTTGCCAAACACTGGCACCGGTCCAGCGAACTTTGGGCCCGCTCAGGTCAATGCGGCGTCCATGCCGCCGAACTACGTGGTCATTGAGACCGCGGCGGAGACCCTGGCCACCAGGAAGCGGCGGCGAACAATTTCACCCGGTTGATCGAACGACACCACGGGTTTCGCTAGGACCGATGGCTCGATTTACTTCGAGCCATCGGTCTTTCGTGTCGGACAAACGCAGATCCCGGTCCAACGCGGGGCGTATTTTTTCATCCGGACGGCGAATCGGGAGCGTACGGGTCAAGCGTCTGGCAAGTCACGCAATGATCGCAGCGGCGAGGCGATGACCAGAATGCAGGCGAGTGCCATGCCCGCCACGCCTACGACCAGGGTTTCACCGAGCCCAATCCAACTGCCCAAAAGTCCGCCAAGCAGGCTGCCCGCCAGCGCCGCACCGCTGGTCACGGTGCGCGAGCTGGCCGACACGCGCCCCTGCATGTTGGTCGTGGTCCTGACCTGGCGAAGACTAAGCTGACCTATGTTGTAGACCGCGAGGGCGCCGTATTGGGCAAACTCGGAGAGCGCGAGCATCGGCACCGCCATCGTCGGCACGAACACCGCGATCGGGACCGTGATCCCCGTGATCGCGAAGATGATCTGCGACCAGATCATCGCCGGTCCGAAGCCAAGCCGGCGACTGATCGGCGCCGCCAACGCCGACCCAATCACCGCGCCAATCCCCCCCGCGCCGAGGATCAACCCGATCGCGGTCGGGCTCAGTCTGAGCACGTCGGTCATGAACAGGATGTAGACCGCCAGAAAGGCGAAGCCGAATAGGCTGACGAACCCGGAGCAACTGGTCATCGCCCGAATGTACGGGTCTCGCCAGACGACCTGAAGCCCCTCCTGGATCTCACGAAACAGGCCGCGAATCCGCGACCAGGCGCTCATTGATCGCATGCCATCGCCCGGCCGCCGAAGCTCTTCCGCGCGTGATAGCCGAATCGTTCGGATCAGAAGGGCCGACATCGCGAACGAGACGGCATCGACCGCGATCGCGAAGGGCGCGCTAACCAGCCCGACCAGCAATCCAGCAATCCCCGGCCCCGCGGCCTGGGCCGAGGCAGAGGTTGCTTCCATCTTGCCGTTCGCGTCGAGCAGCTCATTCCGCTCGACCAAATCCGGCAACCAGGCAACATAGGCGGTGTCGAAGACGACGCCGCAGGCGCCGGCCAGCACCGTCACCAGGTACAGTAGCTCGATGCTCAGCCCGCCCAGGAGCGCGGCAAGCGGGATCAAGGCTAGTAACCCAGCCCGCGACCAGTTGACCAGCACCATCAACGGCTGGCGCGGCCGGCGATCGACCAGGACGCCGGCAAAGAGCCCGAGCGCGAAATACGGAAGCCGCTGTGCCGCCGCGAGCAGGCCCATTTCGAACGGTCCCGCGCCCAGGCTGATCGCCGCGGTCAATGGGATGGCCAACCCGGAAATGTGGGTGCCAAAGTCGTCGATCGCGTTGGCGAGCCAGATGCGAAGAAAGCTCGGGTTGCTCCACAAGGAGCCGCCTGGCCGCCGCCCGGCGGGCAGACCGCGAGGCCGGGCCGCGACGGCGCTGCCGCGGGAGACGCGGCCTGGCGGCGATACTGGTTTCTCGATCACGGGAATGTCTCCTCAAACGTCTGAGGAGAGCGAAGTTCAGCAACATTCGATGGGCGGACAATAATGTCCGCTAGGGGTAGCCGTTGCCGCGCCCGCTCTCGCTGTCCTGTTGCGCAATGGTCAGGACAGCGAGAGCGGCGTAAATAAAACTGGCGTCGTGGTTGTAGCAGACGCCCCGAATCTTGGGGATCACGGCTTGCATGGTCGGACCCTGTACGTAACGGACGATGCCCGCGCGAACGATACTACGCTCGATCCCGGCTATCAAGCCCAAGTTTGGGTGGGTCATTGTTGCAGCCGCGGGCCAGGGCTGGTACACCTAGCTCAGCGGCGGCAACTCGTCGCTGGAAGGAGCGAGACCGATGGTATCGACGACGAAGACCGACCTCCCGACGACCGAGGACGAGTGGCGGAAGCGGCTTTCGCCGGAGCAGTTCGAGATCCTCCGCCAAGCTGGAACCGAACGAGCCTTCTCCGGCAAGTACGTCGACACGGAGGATGACGGCACCTACCGCTGCGCCGCCTGCGGCAATGCCCTGTTTGATAGTGGCGTCAAATTTCACTCGGGTACCGGCTGGCCGAGCTTCACGACCGCGGTCTCGCCGGATGCGGTCGAGTTGCTAGAGGATAACTCGCACGGGATGCGCCGTACCGAAGTTCGCTGCGCCAAGTGTGAGTCGCACCTTGGGCACCTCTTCCCGGACGGCCCCCGCGAGGCCGGTGGGGAACGGTGGTGCATCAACAGCGCCGCGCTGGACCTCGACCCGCGCTAGGCGCCAGGTCACAACCAAACCGCGTTGACGAGCCGGTAAACCATGGCGGCGGAGGGTGCGCCGGGCGCCCTCCGCCGCCCAAACCCAAAAAAGTGCGATGACGGACAGTTTGAGCAGCTTAGAGGGCGCCGCGGGCGGACTGCTTCGGCTTCGTGAGCCTCTGTTCTTCAACCGCGACACCAGTTGCGATTCGCGCGAGCGAGCAATAGAAAGCATCGCGTGGTTCGCCTAGCTTGTCCGTCAGTCATCGGCCATGCTATGCTCATCGTCGTACGTACACTGCCCGTCACCCCCACCTTGGACAGTCGGTCCGCCGATACGGGAGACGCCGCGCATGGCCCGGATCATCGCCTTCTTCAACCAGAAGGGCGGCACCGCCAAGACCACCAGCACGCTCAACGTCGCCGCCGCGCTGGCGGAGCGCGGCCGTTCGGTGTTGGCCATCGATCTCGATCCCCAGGCGAGCCTGACGATGGCCACCGGGATCGACATCGCGTCGCTTGAGCTCTCGGTCTACGATCTGCTGCTCGACGAATCGCTCGACCTCGGCCACACCATCCAGCCAACAACGATCCCAGGGGTCCGGCTGGTGCCGTCTCATCCCGATCTCGCGGCCGCCGAGCTCGAGTTGTTGAACGTCCTCGAACGCGAACGGCAGCTCGCCTATCGCCTGACCGCGGCGGACCTCGGCCGCTTTGACTACGTCCTGATCGACTCTCCCCCCGCGCTCAATGTCCTCTCGGTCAACATCCTGGTCGCCGCCGGCGAGCTGGTGATCCCGATCGAGCCCCATCCGTTGTCACTGATGGTCTTGCGGCGCCTGTTCGACACGGTGAACCGAGTGCGCCGGTTAAATCCCTCGCTGCGCGTGGTTGGCTTCCTCCCCACCAAGGTCCATCACTCGTCCCGATTGGCGGCGGACATGCTGGCGACCCTGGGGGACGAGTTTCCGGACCTGGCGTTGCTGCCGTCAGTCCCGCTCTCGGTCAAGGGGGCGGAATCCGCCGCTGAACGGACCAGCATCCTCCAGTACATGCCGCGGTCGGCGGTCGCCGCCGCCTATCGCGAGGTCGGCGCCTGGATCGAGGCCGCCCGCGTGCCGCCGGCGCTCGAGCGTGATCAGGTATCGCTCCATGTCTAGCGCGCCCTCACGGCTACCGGCGGAGGCGCCGACCCGGTCGCGCCGCAAGTTCACGGTCGATGCGCTCTTCACCGACCACCGGCCGCAAGCCGCCGGCGTCACCGATCTTCCCACGGCCAAGGAGATCCGGCTCGACCGGATTGAAGCCGATCCCGATCAGCCGCGGCGCACCTTTGACCCGGTGAAGCTCACCGAGCTCGCGGACAGTATCCGGCGCGAAGGTGTGCTCCAACCCATCGCCGTTCGCTACGACGATGCCCGTGACACCTACGTCGTCGTTCACGGTGAGCGTCGGTGGCGGGCGTCGCGGCAAGCCGGCCTGACGACGATTCCCGCGATCGTGCGCGACGTGCCAGTCGAGCGCCGGCTCGTCCAGCAACTGATGGAGAATATCGTCCGCGACGACCTCAACGCGATCGACCGGGCGGCGGCGCTACGAGCCTTGAAATCGCAGCTCGGGGACGCCCCATGGGAATCGGTGGCCGAGGTCGTCGGCATCCGTCGGAGTCGCTTGTTTCAACTGCTCGGCACCGAGAAGCTACCGGGTCAAGCCCAAGACGACATTCGGGCCGGCCGTCTGAGCGAGAAGCAGAGCCGCGCCCTGCAAGGACTCGGCCCCGGCCACCAAGAGGCACTGCGGGCGGCAATCCTCGAATATGAGCTTCCCGCCGCGGAAGCGCTACGGCTGAGCCGCGCCTTGCGCGGCGATGCCGTCCCGGACGACGTGACCGCCGCGACCGCCGCCCTCGTTCGAATCCGCGGCGCGGCTTCGGTCGCTCAGACCGGCGACCCGCCCCGGCAAGGGGACGTGGCCACGGCGGACGCACTCGATGGGCCGGAGTTCACCCCTGAACGGCTCCGATTCCACGCCCGCGCCGTGGTGGACTTGCTTGCCAACGCGCCAGCGGACGAGCTCAAAGCCGGGACCGCCGCCTACGAGACGCTGCGTACCTTGCGCGATGCGGTTGTCGCCGTGGTCGGCAGCCAGGCCCGCCAGTAGCTATCGACGCTCGCGGGAACACGGGGACAACCGGCGGGACCGCGCCGGGCGCGGTTCGTGTCTAGGGGTGGGCTACCATCGCTGGCGCGGGCTCTCGTTCCGTCGAGAGTCCACGCCAAACTTGGCAGCCAGAACGTCGAGCACGACGAGGCCGACAATGACCAGTCCAACAAGAAGCAAGGTGTTATGCATGTGAGTACCAATCGTTCGGAGAACCGGGCTACAACCGCCCGATGCCGCCGTACTGAATCGCCAGCCCGCGAGACCAGGCTGGATCGGAGGCCGAGCCGGTCCGGGAAGCGAACTTCGCCAGTTCATGGTCGCTAAATTCCGGCGTGATACCGGGGTCGGGCCGGCGCTTGCGATCGGAAATCCACTGGAAGGAGACGATCATCCGGCGATTGCCGAACGGGATCGTCAACGCCCGTCCGCTCCGGCGCACCAGCTCCTCGCACAGCTCCGCTCCGCCTCTGACCAAGGCTCGTGTCGCCAGTGCCCCGGTGTTGCCTACGGTCTGCATGCCACTGCCCTTTCCGCGCTGCTCAGCCCGCGCCGAGCGTTCAATTGGAGTCCCGCTCGCGGGGTCGCTCCGTCTGCATGTAGAACGTATGAGTCCGCGAAATGTGAGATAAATGCTGGGAGTTTGCCGTACTCGCGGCCGTGGTAGGCTGACACGCGAAAACCTGTACGTTCACCCTCCCCGGTGAGCGCGCGAGAGACCTGGATCGGAGTCCACGGTGAACCAACATGTCGTCGATGTCCCGCGAACCCGCGTCCGCCAGCCACGACCCCGACGTGGCTGCCGCCTCCTGTCGCCTCCCATCAAGGCCATTCGGCGACTGTCGCAAGTCGCTCCCATGATGGCGTTGCTCATTCTGCTCAGTGCCTGCGGCGGCGAAGAACCGGCACCTCCCCCGGCCAGTAGCCCGACCTCGGGTCAAGACGCGATGCCCACCCCTGGCGCAAAAGTCGTGGATTCGAACATCGATGAAGATTTGAACCGCGTCGCTGGCAGCGCGACCGCCGAGGTGACGCTCGGTGACCTGGTCGATCGCATCAACGCCCAATGGACCGATCTCGACGCCTTCCGCGAGGTCAGCACGTCGAACGTCTCACGAGCGGCCTCGCCGGCCCCGGCGGCCGCCGCATCGCGAGCCAGCGATCGCGCTCAGCGAGCGGTTCGAGAAGTGATCTTGCCCGACCGCGTCCGGTACACGGCCGAACAAGGCGGCCGCCTCGACTACGAGCTAATCGTCATTGGCGATCGCGTCTTCGCTCGCGGCACCGTGGCCGCGCTGCTCGATCCGACGGCGGGACCCGCCGAGTGGATCGAAACCGACCTGGACACCCTCGCCACAAACCCGATGCTGGGCGAAGCGGCCTCGGTCCAGCTTGCCGATCTCGCCCCTCCCCGCTACACGGTGCCGGCCCGGCTGCAACCGCAAGCGGTGCGCGCGCTCGATCCGGTTTCGATGAATGGCGCCGCGTGCCGGGCCTTCGGCGCGGCCGACACCACCGCTTCCGGGGCCAGGATCAGTTTGACCTTCGCGGTCGACGCGAACGACCGCCTGTGCTTCCTTCAGACCGAGGCGGTGGGCATTTCGAGCCGCTACACGGTTGAGGCGCTGGACGATTCGTTCACCATCGATGCCCCGGACGACGCTCGCGCGATCGCATCGCCGGTTGCCTCACCGGTCGCCAGCGCCACAACCGTTCTCGCGGCAACACCGGACGGAACCCCGTAACGATATGCAAGCTCAGCCAAGCCCTTCGTTGCCTTCGCCACCAACGGCAGTGGCGACAAGATGACCGGGGGATCGCATCGACGTATGATTGCCGTTGGAGGTTGTCTGTCATATGAAACTTGATCGTCAAGCGCGCGCGCCCGGTCCGACGCCGATCCCGCCCTGGTCCCGCCGCCAGTTCGTACAACGGGCCGCGCTCGGCGCCACCGCCATGACCCTGGGCGCGATCCCCATTCCCGGACGCGGCGCGGCTCGAGCCCAGGTTCCGGCGGCATCGAGCGAGGCATTTACCGCGAAAGCGGTCTATATGAACCCGTTGATCTCGGTCACCAACGACGATTTTCTGTATCTGGTGAACATGATCAATCAGACCGAGCTCAACGCCTTGGTGGTGGATGTCAAAGAGGTTGGCGTGTATGTCAACTCGGCGGTGGACCTCTTTCGTGCCACGAACACGGTGTCACCGGTCCTCGATGCGCCCGGTCTGTTGCGGACGCTCGACGCCGACGACATCTACGCGATCGCCCGCCTCGTCGTCTTCAAAGACTCCGCGATCGCCAGCGCTCGTCCGGACCTGGCCGTGCTCGACACCGAGACCGGTGCGCCCTGGGTCGATTACGGCGACGGCCTCTGGCTGAATCCCCTCAACGAGGAAGTCTGGGAGGCGATTGCTTCCTACGCGGTGGAGCTAGCCGAGTTGGGCTTCGATGAAATCCAGTTCGACTATGTGCGCTTCCCATCTGACGGCGACTTGTCGACCACGGATTATGGGCAGGAGGTTGACGAACGCATCCGTGCCGAGGCGGTGGTTGGTTTCCTGGGTTACTGCCGGGAGCGACTGGCGCCGTACGCCATCGCCACCGCCGCCGATGTCTTCGGCTACACCTATTTGTTGGATGACATCGGCATTGGGCAAGACGCCGCCCGCATCGCCGAGGTGGTCGATGTCGTGTGCCCGATGACCTACCCCTCCCACTACCCTGACGGCAGCATGGTCGTGGCCGGGCACCCGAACGACTTTCCCTACGAAACGATCGCGCAAACGCTGCAAATCGGTTCAGCCCGGGTGCCGGCGAGTCGCTCCCGGCCCTGGATCCAAGACTTCTCGTTGCCAGGCATGCGTGAGTATGGGGCCGAAGATGTCCGCGCCCAGATCAACGCCTGCGATGATGCCGGGACCGCCGGCTGGATGGTCTGGGATCCAAACAACGTGTACCACGCCGACGCTTTCGTCTCGCCGGCCTAGTGGCATAGCCTTTGCCCTGGCCGTAAGAACCGGAAGATGGGATGCCACAAGCAATCGGCGTGCTCCTGGCGATCATGCTCGGCGCTGGCGGCGCCCTCCAGGTCGGGCTGTTAGGGGCGATGAGCCGGCAGCGAGGAGCGATTGAGTCCACCTGGGTGTCGATCTTGGGTACGGTCTTCGCGCTCTCGCTCGTCTTGGCGATCCAGGCGGCCCGAGGCGTGGCGCTGACGTTGCCCTCGCCGTTCACCTCCTGGCCAACGTTCGGGCTGTTGGCGATGGTCAGCGGCATCCTATTGGGCCTGGCGGTCGCCGGTTTGCCAATCTACTTCGTGGTCACCGGCTTGCTGGCCGCGCCCTATCTGATTGGCGCGTCATATTTGGTCCCCCGTCTTGGCGTCGGCTTATTCTTGGGCTCGATCATCGCCGGCCAGCTCATTGGCGGACTGGTGATTGACCACCTCGGCGCGTTTGGCACGGCGGCGCGGCCGATCGATCTCGTCAAGCTCGGCGGCGTTGCCGCATTGCTCCTTGGCGTCGTCCTGATCCGGGGGCTCCGGTAGCGGCCCGCCCCGTCAACCGCCTCTGTTGTGTAGAAGTTCAGAAAGATGTGAGACGGGGGACGAGGTGAAGTGAGGGGAGGCTCCCGAGTATCGTGGTGGTGTTGAGACGCCGAGATACGCAAGGAGGTCCCCTCGTGGTCAAGCAGAGCAAGCGC